>JAFVER010000172.1 GCA_017475925.1 Anaerovibrio sp.
AGTAAAATGAGACTTATTCAGTGGGAGCTTTAAACTCCCACTGAATATTAGTCGAATAAATCCTAAGCTTTACGGAAGCATCCAAGAGGCAAAGCCGATTGGATAATGCGCCCTATGCGAAAGTGTCCTGTGAAACAAGACTTCGTCGAAGTTGAACAGTAGACACTCACCGCTATGGAAGCATCCAAGAGGCAAAGCCGATTGGATAATGCGCCCTATGCGAAAGTGTCCTGTGAAACAAGACTTTGTTGAAGTTGAACAGTAGACACTTACCGCTATGGGCGCTTAACTCCCACCTAAGATGCTGGGAGCCTTAGCGCCCGTTAGTATAGGGTAAAATATCATTGTGTCAGTGCACTAGCATAAATACACAGATTTTACATATTGAAAATTTAATCACTGGTATGTATTATACCAAACAAAAGTTTTAAATACAATATTATTTATCCTTCAAAATATTATTCTGTCTTTTGTCAAAATTATACAGTATTTTCATAAAAAAATGAAGTTATTTATATAAATAACTTCATTTTTAAAATAAATTATTAGAAATTTACTATGTTTTTTCTAAGTCAAACAATTACACATACTGTCTGTTGTGCTTCTTCTTTTTGTACTTGGACAGTCCAATCATATCTGAAAAACGAATGGTCAGAATATAGAAGGCTGGAATAATGAATATACTTATGCAGGTAGCAAACAGCATACCACCTACTACCGCTACACCCATACCGTTTCGGGCAGCTGCACCGGCACCGGAAGCCGCCGCCAACGGCAGACAGCCAATAATAAAGGCAAAGGAGGTCATAAGTATAGGACGAAGTCGCAGCCCCGCCGCCTCTATGGCAGCCTTAAAAGGGTTCATTCCTGCATCAACACGAGCCTTAGCAAATTCTACTATCAAAATAGCGTTCTTTGCCGAAAGACCAATGAGCATAATAATACCAATCTGCATGTAAACACTGTTCTGAAGACCGGCATTGTAGGAACCCAAAAGGGTCTCAAACAAGCTGACGGCCAGCTCAGAGAACAATGCTCCAAAAATACCTACCGGTACTGAGAGAAGAACCGCAAATGGTACACTCCAGCTTTCATAAAGGGCAGCCAAGCACAGGAATACGAAAACCAATGCTAAAGCAAGAACCTGACCAGTAGAACTACTGCTCTTTACCTCTTCACGGGCCTGCCCAGACCACTCAACATTATATCCAGCTGGGGCCACCTGAGCCACCACTTCTTCCATGGCCTCTATAGCCTGTCCAGAAGAATATCCACTGTTGGCGTTACCCTGGAAGGACACTGCCTTAGCTGCGTTGAACCGATGTACTATGGATGGTGCAGTACTGAGTCTTGGCGTCAGGAGAGACTCCAAAGGAATCATATCTTTATTACCACTGCGTACGTACATAAACCGCATGTCGTCGGCAGCTGTACGATACGCCTTGTCAGCCTGGAGCACTACCTTATAGGTACGACCAAATTGGTTAAAATCATTAACCTGGGTACCACCATAGAAAATCTGCATGGTATTAAATATATCTGACAAAGAAACATCCAAGCTCTTAGCCTTATCCCGGTCAATATCATATTGAACAATCGGTGAATTTATCTTAAAGGTGCACCGAACACCTTGAAGCTCTGGACGTTGATTTGCTGCTGCTACAATTTTTTGAGCAGTTTCATTAAGCTCCTGGTCAGTATGACCTGATAAATCCTGAAGCTCCATTTGCCAACCACCAACGGTACCGAGACCAGGTAGTGCCGGCATATTGAAGGCTACCACCTGGGCCTCAGGCGCAGCCTTGGCACCTGCACCAAAGGTCTTACCAATCAATGCATTGATTGATTTATCAGGTGTGGTTCTATCATCCCAGCCATCAAGACCAATAAACATGGTTCCAGCGCTGGATTTAGAACCAAAGGACATGATATCAAAGCCTGTAATGGACATTACGTTTTTTATTCCCGGGAGTTCCTGAAGGGCTGCAGATACCTTATCCATGGTAATTTCTGTTTGATTTATGGATGTACCCTCTGGAAGGGAAACGGAAACGGCATAAAAGCCCTGGTCCTCATCAGGCACAAAGGTACTAGGAACTATTTTATACAGGAAGCCTGTTAATCCGGCAACCACAACAATCAGTATAACAGCATATTTTATATTGCCAATAAACCAGCCCACTACTCCCTGGTAGCCAATCCGCATTTCATTAAATTTCTCGTTAAATTTGGCAAAAAATCTTGCCAAAATACCGTCATTGCCCTCCGAGTTTAAATCATTTGGCTTTAATATGGTAGCGCACAAGGCTGGGGTAAGGGTAAGGGCCACAAAGGCTGACAATGCCATGGATATAGCTATTGTTAAGGCAAATTGTCGATAAAGTACACCCATCATGCCGCCTAAAAAGGCTACCGGTACAAACACCGCTGCCAAAACAAAGGCAATGGCCACAACCGGCCCCTGTACCTCGTCCATGGCCCGTTCTGTGGCATCGATAACGGATAATCCAGTACTCATATGATGCTCAACATTTTCAATAACTACTATAGCATCATCTACAACCAGACCTATAGCCAAAACCATGGCAAACAGGGTCAGTGTATTAATTGAGAAATCAAGAATTATAAACGCAATAAATGTACCAATCAAGGAAACTGGTACTGCCAAAAGTGGTATAAGAGTCGCCCGCCAATTTTGCAGGAACACAAATACTACCAATACCACCAACAGCAATGCCTCAAAGAAGGTTTCTACAACCTCTTTAATAGAGGTTCCGATGTAATCAGTAGTATCAACAATATATTTTAATTCCAAATCCGGTGGGAAATCCTTCTCCGCCTCAGCCAAAATCCTGCGACACTCTGCAACAGTAGTCATGGTATTGGCATCCTCAGTAAGCTGAACGCCAAATCCCACAGTATTTTTTATCCCGTTCATGCTTGGAAATACCATATACTGGGTTGCACCATTTTCAATTTTGGCCACATCCTTTAGATGAACCATGGAACCATTGCTATCGGTTTTTACAACTATTTCACCAAACTGCTCCGGTGTAACCAGACGTCCATCAATCTTACCAGTAAACTGCTTTTCCTGTATATCACTGATTGGCAGTGCACCCACTGTACCGGCTGGAGCCTGTAGGTTCTGCTCCTTAATGGCATCTGAAATATCACTGACGGTAAGATTCATTTCCGCTAATCTGTCCGGGTTAAGCCATATACGCATGGAATGGTCAGCACCAAATATCTGCACTGAGCCTACACCATCTACACGTTTAATCTTATCTATAACATAAATATCTGCATAGTTTTTTAACCAGGTCCTATCATATGTACCATTCGGCGAAATCATGGACATCATAAGCGCCATGTCGTTAGATGCCTTTTTGGTAACAACGCCGTAGGTTTTTACACTATCTGGCAGGCTGGCATTGGCAACTGCAACAGAATTCTGCACCTTTACGGCGTCCATATCACCATTAGTACCAAGCTCAAATACTACAGACAGAGAATAATATCCAGAATCCGAGGCATTGGAATTCATATAATCCATTCCCTGAACACCGTTTACCTGCTGCTCAATGACCTGAGCCACCGTTTCGTTTAATACGTTGGCATTAGCACCGATATACGTGGTACTTACTGAAATAGTCGGTGGTGAAATCTGTGGATACATAGCTATTGGAAGCTGTACCGCAGACAACAATCCACCAATTACGATAATCAGGGATATAACTATGGCAAATATCGGTCTATGTATAAAAAATTTAGACACCCGTCTACCCCCTTAATTACGCTTATCTACAAAGGAAAATCCCAATTCCTCACCAGTAACCATTGTTACATTCATCTCGACACCCTCTGTAAGATTAGTAAGGCCCTCTACTACAACCTTTTCATTGCCACTAAGGCCACTCTTAATAACATAATAGCTGCCTATAGACTCACCCAGCTCCACTGGAATGGCTACAGATTTATTGTCCTCTCCTACGATCATAACAAAGGATTTACCCAAAAGCTGCTGTACAGACCGCTGAGGAACCAGAATAGCATCCTTAAGTGTATCCCCCACTAAACGGGCCCTAGCAAACATTCCTGGAATAAGCACACCATTTGAATTATCGAACTGTGCCTTTATCAGCAAGGAGGATGTATTACCTTCCATGGCCCGGTCAACCTCAACGACACTGCCCAGGGCTGGATATTCCTTACCATCACTTAATACAATACGAACACTCTTACTAGGCAGCGCCATACCCGGCACCACATCATTACCCACATATTTGAGATATTCTGCTTCACTTACACTGAACTGAACCATCATTGGATTACTGGTACCGATTGTTACCAATGGTGTTGTTCCGGCTGCTGCAAAGGTTCCAACTGCCACATCATCCACTGCCAACTTGCCACTCATTGGAGCATAAACCACGGTATCGTCAAGATTTTGCTGAGCAGTTTCTACCAATGCCTCCATGGCCGATACATTAGCTGCCAGGGCATTTACCTGGGCCTGTTGATTGGTAACAACCTGCTCGGACACTGCATTGGCAGCAAACAGCTGCTGATTACGGCTTAATTCAACCTGAGCATTATTGAAATTTGCCTGAGCCTGAGCCAAATTGGCCTGAGCGTTAAGAAGTGCCGCCTGATAGTTTCTGGAATCTATCCGATACAAAGCCTGTCCGGCCTGCACCTGATCGCCACCCTTAATGTACTTTTCTACAATGGTACCTGATACCTTGGCGGTAACCTTAGTGGTATCCTTGCCTTTTACTGTACCAGGATATTCAAGGGTTAGGGGCGTATCACGCTTAATAACCTCCATGGCTTTTACCTGAGCGGCGCCACCCTGATTACGGGACCCCGCCATCTGCCCCATCAGGAACATATATCCACCAATAATTGCCGCAATGACAACTACAGCGCAAATCACAAGTCCTCTTTTAGATAACAAAATCCATTCCTCCTAAACAAATCATTTATGCTTCTCAAAATAATAAATATCCTTTTTCCATAATGTATCAAAAAAAATCAAACAACATCAAACAACATACATTATACATTCTATTGAATAAATAATGATTAAAATATCATTAAAACTTAGAATTCAATCACCTCAAGGTCATCCGGTACATAGATGTTGCCATTAAAATATTGCTTTGCTTCGGCTGTATAAGCTTTTTTCCTGGTCTCAATAGTCCTGTCCTCGGTATGATAAAGCACCAGATTTTTTGCATCCAGCTTTTGAGCCAGCTCCGCAGCCTCCTTGCAGGTGCTATGATGTTTTTCATATGGCTTAAATATATCTCTGTCCTCATATTTACAAAAAGCCTCTGACAGCAGCCAGTCCGCTCCTTTGGCATATTCCTCGCAGCCATCATTGTATGGCTCGTCACCCAGACAGGTGAGCATGGTTTTATCATCCTTAAACTGGAGCTGATAGCCAAACTGCTTTGCCTTTGTGGAATAAATATCAAATACATCAATTTCAAACTGAGGCAGCTCAATAACCTGTCCATCCCAAATCTCATGTATGATAATATTATCACCGATATTTTCGAAATCCTTGCGCTTCAGCATCATTTCACACATGTTGAGCAAAATATCCTTTACCTCATCATGACAATATATATGGAACACTCCACTATATTTGCCACTGTTCATCATAGAGGAAATTTTTCTGATTACCCATACTACCCCCATGATGTGATCAGTATGAGCATGAGTTACAAACATGTGATGCAGCCTGTTATATTCCGCTCCTGCCAATTCAAGCTGACGCAATATCCCATTTCCACCGCCAGCATCAGTCAAAAAAAGCTCTCTATCAGAAGTCTCAATCAAAAAACATGTATTAAACACCTTGGTTACCATTGCATTTCCAGTACCCAAAAAAATAAGCCTTCTCATCACAATACCTCCCACATAAACTTACTGGACACCTGGCAGTGTCCACACGCCCTTACATGAAATCTAAGCTCATACTACGCCTTTGGCTTGAATCACTACGATTTCATAGTAAAAATTACATCTATGTATATCACAAAAGCTACAAAAACCACCACTATAATAATAAAGGACTGTCACAAATAACGCAACAATCCTTTTATTAATTATTAAATTTTCTAATTATTAAGTTTTTCTAATGCTTGTTTGGCAGCCTGCTGCTCAGCAGCTTTTTTGCTTGGACCAGTACCAATTCCTAAAACTTCATCATTAAGCCTTACCTCAAACTCAAAAACCTTCGCATGATCAGGACCTGTAGAGCCCAACATCTCATAGCTGATTTTATTTTCGCCATGACACTGAATAAGCTCCTGTAAAATGGTCTTATAATCCTTTACCTTTGACACACCGGTTTCCACCTGCTTTAAATGCTCCTCCAGTTGACGGATAACATAAGAAAGTGCCTTCTCCCAGCCTTGGTCCATATAAATGGCCCCAATTACTGCTTCAAAAGCATCCTCCAGCATAGAGGACCGTCTACGGCCACCAGAAAGCAGCTCTCCATGACCAAGCAGCAGGTAATCTCCCAAATTCAGCTCTGAAGCCCGGCTGGACAAGCTAGCCTCACATACAACAGCTGCCCGGGATTTGGTAAGCTCTCCCTCAGGAAGTCCTGGGAAATGCTCAAAAAGATAGGTGCTGATAGCAAGCTCCAGCACCGCATCTCCTAAAAATTCCAAGCGTTCATTATGCTCTACCTTAAAGCGGGACTCATTGGCATAGGAGGTATGGGTAAGGGCCTGATGCAACCAGCTGATGTCGTTAAACTGCACACCTAGCCGCTTTGCCAGCCCTTCAAGCCGCCTCCTGCGCTCTCCAGTCACGCAATCCTTCATAATAAATCACTCAACTTCTACTTAGAATATTTTTTTAAAACAACACATGCATTGTGTCCACCAAAGCCAAGATTGTTAGACAAGGCAGCCCTCACAGTTTTAGCTCTGGCTTTATTAGGTACATAATCAAGATCAAGCTCCTCATCAGGAGTCTCATAGTTAATGGTTGGCGGCAACATATCATTTTCCACTGCTAAAGTAGTAGCGATACACTCAACACCACCGGCCGCCCCCATAAGGTGCCCAATCATGGACTTTATAGAGCTAACAGCGACATCCTTAGCATGGTCACCCCATACTGTTTTGATGGCCTCAGTCTCAGTCAAATCGTTCAGATGGGTTGAAGTACCATGAGCATTGACATAATCCACCTCGGAAGGCTCCAACCCGGCGTCCTTCAAGGCAATAGACATGCATTTGGCCGCCATTTCACCATGAGGAGCTGGACTGGTAATATGATAGGCATCAGAAGTTGCCCCGTAACCAACGATTTCCGCATAAATATGGGCACCACGCTTTTCTGCATGCTCAAGAGTCTCCAATATAATAACTCCGGCACCCTCACCCATAACAAAACCACTGCGGTTAGCATCAAACGGCCTAGAGGCATGGGCAGGATCATCATTATGGTCACAGCAAAGAGCCTTCATAGAACAAAAACCAGCTACCGCTGCCTCTGAAATGCTGGCCTCAGCACCACCAGCCACCATAACATCCGCATCTCCCCGCTGAAGAAGACGGAAAGCATCACCAATGTTATTTGTACCAGTTGCACAAGCTGTTACCACACAGCTGCTTGGTCCCTTTAAGCCCAGAGCAATAGACACATGTCCGGCAGCCATGTTGGCTATCATCATTGGTATAAAAAACGGACTAATCTTATTAGGCCCCTTGTCGAACAGCTTTTCATACTGACCATGCATGGTCTCGATACCACCAATACCACTACCTACGAAGGTACCAATACGTTCGCAATCCTCGGCTTCAAGATTAAGCTTAGCATCTTCCACTGCCATCTTTGCAGCTGCAACTGCAAATTGAGCATATCGGTCAATACGCTTTGCCTCTTTCTTGTCCATGTAATCAGCTGGATCAAAATCCTTTACCTCACCAGCAAGCTGGCATTTATAATCAGTTGCATCAAAGCGGGTAATCTTATCAATGCCATTCTTGCCTTCCAGCAGGGACTTCCAAAATACATCCTTGCCAATACCAACTGGACTGATTACACCAAGGCCGGTAATTACAACACGATTAGACAAAATTAACACCTCACATTTCAATTAACAGCAGCAAGCTCTTCCTTTATCTGCTGGAAAATCTCCTCTACAGTCAAAATCTTATCTATTGTTGGCAAATACTCACCAGTAAACACAAGTCCTGTTTCCACATCACCCTGCTGAGCACGACTGAGAGCCCGGATAATGCAGAAATTATGCTTGCAGGCTTTAAGGCAGTTATCACACTGAGTTGGTGGAACAGGACCCTCCATAATCCTGGCGGCCCATGGGTTCTTAACTGCACGACCTGGCAGACCTACAGGACTATGGATAACCACCACATCCTCTGGCTTTGCCTTCAGATAATAATTTTTCAGAGCTGGGGCACTGTTCGCCTCAACACTGGCGGCAAAGCGGGAGCCCATCTGGACACCGCTTGCACCCATCTTTATAAAATCAGCTATATCCTGACCGTGGAGAACCCCACCTGCAGCTATAACAGGAATATCAACGGCAGCCACAATATCAGGAATGATGTCCTTTATGGACTGATCAGTTCCCAAATGACCACCAGCCTCCTTACCCTCGACAACAATAGCTGCAGCACCAAGACGCTGAGAAATTTTCGCTAATTTTACGGATGATACAATCGGAACAACCGGAGTACCGGACTCCTTGCCCAAGCCAAAAATATCACGGGAAAATCCCGCACCAGCGACTACCAAATCAATCCCTTCATCAATAGCCGTTGTTACGATTTCAGCAAATTTTTTTGCTGCAAACATTATATTAATGCCGATAATCCCCTTGGATAGGGCTCTAGCCATTCTGATTTCATACCGAAGTTCATCATTTGTCATTCCAGAAGCAGCAATCAGTCCGATACCACCTTGGTTCGCAACAGCCGCTGCAAGCCTGCCAGTTGATAAACGGATTGCCATGCCGCCTTGAATGATTGGCATCTTCGCAATCTTATCACCAATCTTAAGCTCAGGAAGTTTCAAAACTACTCCTCCATTCATGGGCGGTTCTCACCTTTTTTAGAAAATCCCGCGAATAAATTCACGGGACTTTCTTTAAAGGTAAGTCGCAAAAAGCTTATTTGTTCTGCTCAATGAAAGTTATAACATCCTGAACAGTCTTAATCTTTTCAGCTGCGCTATCTGGAATTTCGATACCAAACTCTTCCTCAAATGCCATGATGAGCTCAACGATATCAAGAGAATCTGCGCCCAAGTCATCAATAAAAGTGGACTCTACTGCAACATCGTCAGGATCAACACTTAACTGCTCAACTACGATATCTCTTACTTTATCAAAGGTTGCCATACGTTTCACCTCCTCAACCAAGTTTCATATATATCTATATCACATAACCATGCCACCATCAACATTAATGACCTGACCAGTGATATAAGATGCATCATCAGACACCAAAAACAGAACTGCGTTAGCAACATCCTCTGGTGTGCCGGCTCTTCCAAGCGGAATACCTGATACCATTGTCTCACGTACACTCTCTGAAAGTACAGCCGTCATATCTGTATCTATATACCCCGGAGCTACCATGTTCACGGTAATTCCACGAGAAGCAAGCTCCTTTGCCATGGTTTTTGAAAAGCCTATGACACCGGCCTTTGCTGCTGCATAATTAGCCTGACCGGCATTTCCCGTAAGACCAACTACAGATGCCATATTTACTATACGTCCGGCCCGCTTCTTCATCATAAGCTTGGAAACAGCCTTGGTGCAATAAAATACCCCCTTTAGGTTGGTATTGATTACTGCATCCCAATCTTCTTCCTTCATGCGCATCAGAAGGCCATCCCTGGTAATACCAGCATTATTCACAAGAATATCAATGCCACCAAAGGCTTCAACAACCTCTTTAATCATGGCCTCAACTGACTCAGCACTGGAGACATCTGCCTGAACAAGCATTGCCTTACCGCCGGCAGCTTCAATAATTGATTTCACCTCTTCGGCAGCCTTGGCATTTCCAGCATAATTAATGGCCACGGAGGCTCCCTCAGAGGCCAGCTTTATGGCAATGGCACGACCAATGCCACGAGAAGCACCTGTAACAAGCGCAGTCTTTCCATCTAAATGCATATTAACGAACCTCCCTGAAATAGTCAAGCGTTTTTTCCAATGACTCAACATCTTCAACGTTAAGGCTCTTTATTTCCTTGTCAATCCTACGGTTAAACCCACAAAGAGTCTTGCCTGGACCTGCTTCTAACAGGGTATCGGCACCAAAAGCCCTCATTTGGGCAACACAGTCCTCCCAAAGTACAGGACTGGCAGCCTGGGCTATCAAGCTTTCCTTAAGCTCGTCTGCTCTGGTGAGAATATGCGCATTAACGTTTACCACAACAGGAATCCTGGCCTCAGAAAGAGTTACCTTATTCAATTCCACAGCCAGCTTTTCGGCCGCTGGCTTCATGAGTGTGCTATGAAATGGTGCACTCACCGGAAGAATCACAGCCTTTTTGGCACCAGCTGCCTTTAGCTCCTCCACGGCCCGCTCTACGCCAAGAGTCGCACCTGCTATTACTGTCTGACCAGGACAATTAAGATTAACTGCCTGAACAGGACTTTCATCGTTTATTTTCTGGCAGATTTCAATTATCTTGTCACGATCAACACCAATAATTGCCGCCATACCACCTTCCCCAACTGGAACAGCCTCCTGCATAAACTCACCCCGCTTATGCACCAAAGACACTGCATCCTGGAAGCCAAGCACTCCAGCAGCTACCAACGCCGAATACTCACCCAAGGAATGACCACCAGTAATATCCGGCTGAATTCCATTTTCCTTAAGGATTTCATTGGCGATACAGCTTATCGTAAGAATAGCCGGCTGGGTATTGGCAGTAAGCTTCAAATCATCCTCTGGTCCTTCAAAGCACATTTTCATAATAGAATAGCCCAAAGCCTCATCAGCCTCTTTAAACAACCTCTTTGCCACATCATAATGGTCGTAGAAGTCCTTACCCATACCAACCTTCTGTGCTCCCTGTCCTGGGAAAACAAATGCAAGTTTATTCATTTTAGTCTCCATTTTCTACCGACTTCATCTGCCATACTCCATGCAGAATCACCCGATATAATAAAAATTAGAATTATTTAAGAAAATCGTTTAATCGCTTTTGAACATCTGACAACCCGGAAACCAGCTCATCAATAATAACAGCAACTGGCTTGATTTCGTTAAACATACCGGAAATCTGTCCAATCATAACTGAGCCATTTTCTACATCACCCTTATGAGTTGCCAAATTCAACCGGCCAGCACCAAACTTCTCCAATTCCTCTACACTGGCTTGTCTGGCCTCCATTTCCGCATATTCACGAGTCATTTTGTTACTGAGAACCCGTACAGGATGACCGGTGGAACGACCGGTAACCACTGTGGAGCGATCCTTTGCTTTCAAAACTAAATTTTTATAATTCTCATGAGCTATACACTCTTCGGAAACAACAAATCTTGAACCCATCTGCACACCGGAAGCCCCAAGGGAAATAGCCGCAGCAATTCCTCTGGAATCACCTATACCGCCGGCAGCAATTACCGGAACATTTACAGCATCCACCACCTGTGGAACCAGTGCCATGGTAGTGATATCCCCAATATGGCCGCCTGATTCTGTTCCCTCAGCAATAACTGCATCCACACCAGAACGAACCAGACGCTTGGCAAGAGCCACCGAAGCAACTACAGGAATAACCTTGGTTCCCACTTCCTTAAGCGCTGGAAGATACTCAGCCGGATTGCCGGCACCTGTTGTCACAACTGCTACCCGTTCATCAACAACAACCTGCATAACTTCCTTAACGAAGGGCGACATGAGCATTATATTAACACCAAAAGGCTTATCAGTCCACTTTTTGGCCTTCTGTATCTCTGCCCGTAAAATATCCGGAGGCATATGACCAGCACCGATAATGCCAAGACCACCTGCATTAGATACTGCTGAAGCCAGTTCTGCCGTACCTATCCAAGCCATACCACCCTGAAAAATAGGGTATTTAATGCCTAACAATTTATAAATGGGATTTTCCTCAAACATGTTAATCCTCCTTAGACCATCTGATGATACAAGATGCCCAGGTCAGGCCTGCGCCAAAACCAGACAGTGCTATTATATCGCCTTTTTTAAAGCGCTTCTCAGCAGCAGCCTCAGCCAATGCAATAGGTATACAGGCTGCTGACATATTTCCATACTTTTGAATATTAACAATAACCTTTTCCATAGGCATGGCAAGCCGTTTGGCTGCCGATTGAATGATGCGGATATTTGCCTGATGTGGTACCAGCCAATTAATTTCTTCCTGTTTCATTCCAATTTTTTCAAGGGAATGCTTTACAGTGTTACCCATCGCCTTAACGGCAAATTTAAACACTTCTTTTCCATTCATATGAATGAGATTTAATCTCTTTTCAATGGATTCGTTGCTTACCGGCATCCTACTTCCACTTGAAGGAATTTGTATTGCATCGCCTCCAGAGCCATCACTGCCCAAATCAAAGCTCAAAATACCATAGCCGTCCTCTACCTGACCCAATACAGCTGCCCCGGCACCATCGCCAAACAGCACACAGGTATTACGGTCTTCCCAGTTGATGTACTTGGAAAGGGTTTCAGCTCCAATCACCAAGGCCTTCCTGTAGGCACCGCATTGAATGAACTGGGATGCCACTGTAATACCATAGGCAAAGCCGGAGCAGGCAGCTGACAAATCAAAGGCAGCAGCCCGTTTTGCACCTAACAGATCCTGAATAATACACGCAGTTGAAGGAATTATTCTGTCCGAGGTCAAGGTGGCTACAATTATTAAATCAAGTTCATCAGGAGATACCTTTGCATCCTTTAGGGCCATTTCTGCGGCCTTTAGGGCTAAATCCGATGTAGCCACATCATCAGCTGCAATACGACGCTCTTTAATTCCAGTTCGCTCAGTAATCCACTCATCACTTGTGTCAACAATTTTTTCCAAATCACTGTTGCTGAGTATTTTCTCTGGAAGATAATATCCTGTACCAAGTATTCCCGCATTAATTTGCTTCGCTGTCATTCTTGAGCATCTCCTCCTTTTCTATGCTATCCCTGATTCGCTCTACCACATTACTTTTAACATATTCGTTTGCAACATTGATAGCACTACATATGGATTTTGCTGTAGATGAACCATGACAAATTATACAACAGCCATTTACACCAAGTAAAGGTGCACCGCCATATTCAGTAACATCCAGACGCTTACCAAGCTTTTTCAGAGCAGGCATAACCAGCAATGCCCCCAGCTTGGCAAAAATGCCTCCGCCCTTAATTGCATCCTTAATCAGCTTAAACAGGGTTATTGCTAAACCCTCCGCAAATTTTAACACAATATTACCAACAAATCCATCGCAAATTACAACATCTGCCATTCCAGTAGGAATATCACGGCCATCAACATTTCCAATAAAATTTATTGAGCTCATGCTTTTGAGCATAGGGTAAGTGGTCTGTACCTTTTTATTTCCCTTTGTTTCTTCCTCTCCCACATTCAGGAGGCCTACCTTTGGGTTTTCTATGCCATATACATATTGACTGTAAATAGACCCCATCAGCGCCATTTCGGTCAGGTCCTTTGGCTTACTGTCAACAATAGCACCGGAGTCCAGAAGCAACACCAATCCATCAGAGGTTGGCAAAGGGGTGGCAATAGATGGCCTGTCAACTCCGTTGATGGTTCTCAGCAGCAATTGCGCCGCTGCAGTAGCTGCTCCCGTACTGCCTGCTGACAGAACGCCATCACATTCCCCGGTTTTTACCATTTTGGTAGCCACAACTAAGCTGGCATCCCGTTTTTTACGTATGGCTTCAACAGGGTGCTCTCCCATCTCAATAACCTGAGTAGTATGCCGAATTTGTATATTTTTTAAATCCTGGGCGTTGTTGGCCTTCAGCTCATCCTCTATCTGCTCCTGATCACCCACCAGAACAATTTCACAATCATATTTTCTCGCGGCTTCAATTGCCCCTTTAACTATCTGCTTTGGTGCGTAATCACCGCCCATTGCATCAACTGCCAGCTTCAATTTCAAGCCTCCTATTTGACGTCAGCCAACGAAACAACTATAAATTTGGCTCTAAAAACTTCTTCACGGTCATTTCTGGTTTTTACCCACACAAAAAATTTATTGCACCGCTGGCGGATTACCTCAGCCTTGGCAACAAGCATTTCCCCAACCTTTACCGGAACCTTGTATTTAATGTTTGCTACTCCGGTAACAGCCATAGGAGCATTAATCAAGGCCAGAGCCAGGGAATTTGCCTGGGAAAAAATATAATGTCCCTTAGCGATTTTGTTTTTTGCAAAAACCATGTCATCAGTAACCCTCAGCAAGGATACTCCGCTATGCCCTGGCTCAAGCTCAATCAATTCGCCAACCAAATCATCTTTCTCAATAGTAGTAACCTTATCGTGGGCTTCCTCCGCCACCTTGCGTATTCGCTCACGTACCTCAGGAATACCAAGCTCTGCCCGATCCAGTCTTATTGTCTGTATGCTTACATTTAGCAGCTTAGATAACTCATCATCGGTCAGGAAAGGCTTCTCCTTGACATGATGCATTAGCTTTTCATGCCGTTCCTTTTTCTTTGTCCGCACCATATCTATCACCTTGCAGTAACACAACCATAATAACATAAAACAGCAGGTCTTTACAAATATCATAAAACATTTCATCTTAAAAATTAGTATCACCTGCTACTAACTTATATGATTATATTCACTTTTAACTAAAAAGGCAAGAAATTTTTTACTATAGGGCATGTTGAGTAAATCCTTGGCGTCTGTTAGCAAAGGGTCAAGACCTGTGAAGATGGGCGGATGGAATTTAATCAACACACCCTACGCATTAAAAATGAGCAGGCCATAAAGCCTGCCCACTCAGTAGTCTATTATTCTGCTGCGGAAATTACTTCCCTGCCATCATAATAACCACATTCTGTGCAAACATGATGAGGCATTTTTGGTTCGTGACATTTTGGACACTCTACAAAACCAGGAACCTCTAACTTCCAGTTGGCACGACGGGAATCACGACGGGCCTTAGACATCTTACGCTTTGGTACTGCCATTCAGGATACACCTCCTTAACGAAACAATCTCAAAATATAGAATTATTTCTTAGTCAATAATTGCTGCAATGCCGCCAGTCTTGGGTCAATAACCGTACGGTCACAGCCACAATCGCCATGATTGAGGTTTGCACCACATTTCAGGCACAGACCACGACAATCAGCGTTGCATATATTATTTAACGGCTGGTCAGACAAAAGCACATCCCGTATCATCGGTGATATGTCTACCTGATCGCCATCAAAATAATTCACATCCAGGTCATCCTCCCTGTAACCACTCCCACGCTGCTGGTACTCCTCATCAAACTCATGCACCTGCTGCTGTGAGGATTGCTCCAAACAACGGTCACATACAAAGGACTTAACACAGGAAATCTGCCCACTTATACGATATCCTCTTCCAGTTGCTGAAAATTCTCCACGAACCTCAATACTGCCCTCAAAGGTATAATCCTCATGGACTGCCCCAAGCTCTTCTGCACTGACAGAAAAAAGAAAAGGAACCGCTAAACCAGGCTTCTTATCGGCTTCTTTTATATCAATTTTCATCATATAAATATCAACCTCATATATTATAGCCACAGCTATAGTGTTTGTCAAGAAAAATACCTTTACATTATTTCCCGTAGTTACATACCACAAACTACTATGGCACTTGTCCCCCACCTAAAAGGAGTGAGTCTTTGTACCAGTCAGTGCAAGGAAAAAGCCTTGACCAATGTATCAGCATTTTTTTCCATAAGCTTTATATAATCATCCTTTGCCGTTGGCAAAGCTTCACCTGTCACGCCTGGATTCAATTCATATATTTTCGCACCGGTTTCAGTGGAAATGGTATTGGCAGCCCCGGCCGAATACTGTGGCTCAGTAAAGATTGCTTTTATTCCAGAAGAGCGAATAATACCAATGGTTTCCTCCAGTTCCTTGGGGGTTGGCTCTGTGCCTGGCTCCCGGTCTATTACAGCGGCAATCTCCAGATTAAATTCCTTGGCAAAATATGGAAAAGCTTCATGGAAGGTAATAATTTTTCGGCCAGCATATCCATCCAGCTTTTCATGCATTCCCTTTTTCAGCTTTTCCAGCTTTTCAACATAAACAGCACAGTTTTTTTCATACTGGCTGCTGTGCCCTGGGTCAATTTCTGAAAGCTGCTTTGCTATATTCTTCACCTGCAAAATTTCATTGCTGACACTTACCCATAGGTGAGGATTATCCGCCAATAGGGGAATATCCTTGGAGGCATCAATGAGCTTTAATTTTGGATGCTGCTTTAACACCTTATCCATAAAGCTTTCCATGCCGCCACCATTTATTACCATCACATCGGCTGTTTCAATCAGGCTCATATCCTTCGTGGTGAGCTGATAATCATGGAGACAACCGGTCTGTGGCGCAGTCATGTTTACCACCTTTACTCCATCAACACCATCAGTTATGTTGATGGTAGCTACATACATAGGATAAAAGCTTGTAATAACGGTTATCTCATTGCCTTGTTTATTGGCACCATTTTCATTGGCATAGCCGCAGGCAAAAACAATCATCAGACAAGCTAAAATTAACGCTATCCTTTTCATTATAACTCCTTTAGCATTTCTACAGCCCTGGTAGCAGCCTCAGCACCAGATACCTTCACCATATCGCCATTACGGCGGACCTTCAGCTCCACAGAATCCTCATCTACCGCCTTTGGTCCCACCGTAATTCGCAGTGGATAACCAATAAGGTCAGCATCCTTGAATTTAACCCCGGCCCGCTCCTTACGATCATCTAAAAGTACGTCAACACCATTGTCCTTAAGCTCTGTATAAATTTTTTCAGCAATATTCAGTTGAGCATCATTTTTGGCATTTACCGGTACAACAACCACCTCGAATGGAGCAATTGCTCTTGGCCAAATTATGCCGTTTTCATCGTTATTTTGTTCAATGGCTGCGGCCATTGTACGACTTACACCAATACCATAGCACCCCATAAACAGCGGCTTTTCCCGTCCATTTTCATCAAGGAAGGTAGCATGAAGCGCTTCAGAGTATTTTGTACCAAGCGTAAACACCTGACCGGCTTCAATACCTCTGGTCATTTTCAGCACAGCACCACAGTGCGGACAGGCATCTCCCTCCATAACCATACGTATGTCAGCAACAATTACATCCTTAAAATCCCGCTTTGGATTAACATTTATGTAATGCTTATCCTTTTCATTGGCCCCGGCGCAGGCATTGTACATCTCCATTACAGTAGCATCTACAACTACCCTGGTACCTTCCTTCAAACCGATTGGGCTCATAAAGCCAGCAACACCGCCGGCTGCGGCTATAGCTTCATCTGTGGCCATGTGCAGCTCAATTACGTCATCAAACAGATTGGCTACCTTTACATCGTTTACTTCATGATCCCCACGGACAAAGGTGAGAATAAGCTCCTCCTTGTCACTCTGGAAGGCCACGGCCTTAATGGTTCTATCCAATGGCAGGTTTAGACATTTTGCTACCAGCTCAATAGTATGGGCCTCCGGAGTAGAAACCTTTTCCAGCTCCTTCATATCCTCCTCAACAGCTTTAATAACAGTAAGCTCTGCTTTTTCATCGGAGGCGGCGTAGTCACATTTTGTACAATAGGCTATATTTGATTCACCGGCCTCGGCCAAAACAGTAAACTCATGGGAATGACCGCCCCCGATGGCACCGTTATCAGCCTCTACTGGACGAAATTCCAGACCCATGCGGGAAAAAATTCTGGTATAGGCATCATACATCTTCTGATAGGAGACATTCATACCATCCTCATCCTTATCGAAGGAATATAAATCCTTCATTATAAATTCACGGCCCCGCATCAAACCAAACCTTGGGCGGATTTCATCGCGATATTTATTCTGTATTTGATAAAGCATTAAAGGCAGCTGTTTGTAAGAACGCACTTCATCCCGAATAAGCGTTGTTACCATTTCCTCGTGAGTTGGTCCCAAGCAGAATTTCCGTCCATGACGGTCAGCAACCCTGAACATTTCATCACCATATACTGACCAGCGGCCGGTTTCCTTCCAAATCTCGGCTGGCTGAACAATAGGCATGGCGATTTCCTGTCCACCGGCATTATCCATTTCCTCCCGAACAATCTCCATGATTTTTTTCAATGTCCGCCAGGCCAATGGCAAATAAGTATATAAACCACCTGCTGCCTTTCTTATCATACCAGCCCGCAGCATCAGCTGATGACTTTTTATCTCGGCCTCAGCTGGAGTCTCCCTCAAAGTAGGTGCATAAAGATTTGTTGCTCGCACTATTAATCCTCCCTGATAATATTATCTATTTCTTTAAATAATTCCTCAACCAAATCAGCTTCATTAACCTTACGGATTATTTCACCTTTTCTAAATACCAGCCCTTCACCATTGCCCCCTGCTATGCCAACATCAGCACCGCGGGCTTCCCCAGGGCCATTTACCACACACCCCATTACTGCCACAGAAATCGGTTTTTTAATAGCCTCCAACCGTTTTTCAACCTCTGTAGCAATGCCTGCCAAATCAATACTCGTACGTCCACAGGTTGGGCAGGAAATCAAGGTTGGGCCGTATTCCTTCATGCCAAGGGATTTTAATATTTCATTAGCTACCCTAACCTCAACTACCGGGTCTCCTGTAAGGGATATGCGGAAGGTATCACCTATTCCCTGACTTAACAGCGCACCAATTCCCACAGCTGATTTTATCATACCGCTTCGGGCTGTACCAGCCTCAGTTATTCCAAGGTGCAAGGGGTAATCCACCGTCTCAGACATGAGCTGATACGCTTCAATAGTCAATGGGACATCATGTGCCTTAAGGGATATTTTCATATCGGTAAAGTCCTGAGCCTCCAAAATCCGCACATGCTCCATGGCTGAATCAACCAATGCCTGGGCAGTAACCCTTCCATATTTTGCCAATAGCCTTTTGTCCAAGGAACCGGCATTTACTCCAATCCGAATCGGAATATTGTGACGTTTTGCTTCGGCGACCACCGCCTTTACCCGGTCTGTATCACCGATATTGCCCGGATTGAGTCTAAGGGCGGATATACCCTGATTAATGGCCTCAAGAGCCAGTCTATAATCAAAATGAATATCGGCCACCAGCGGAATATTTACCTTCTTTATTATATTTCCAAGATTAAGGGCCGACTCCATATCAGGTACAGCCAGCCGTACAATATCACATCCCGCTGCCTGGAGAGAATTTATCTGCTCAACTGTTGCCTTGGTATCAGTGGTTTTGGTATTGGTCATGGACTGAACCGATATTGGTGCACCACCGCCAATAGCCACATCACCAATGTGAATCTGTCGAGTCTTTCTGCGTTTTATCATCCGATTAACCTCCGCTATCTGGTGATAACGCCATTGTTCAAATTTTTCTTCAAAGAAGAAAAATCTCCCAATTAGCGTTTCCCTAAAGGACTAACTCACTTCGTTCGTGTCGCAACGAGGTGGGATATATGCTCACCACATGATAAAGTTTGCTTCCCCCCACCTGTAGAGGGGGGATATCTTTCACCGAGTTATATCATTGAATGTTGCAAAGAGCATCAGGCTTATTAGAAGCACTACTCCCACTGCCTGAATGTAATACATGGCCTGTCGGCTCATTTGTTTTCCTCTTACTGCCTCAATTACCAATGTTACAAAATGTCCACCATCTAATGCTGGAACAGGCAATAAATTTACAATCCCCAAATTCAGGCTTAAAAAAGCCGCAAAATTAAGCAATGGAATGAAGCCATGCTGTGCAACCTCGCCGGCCATCTGTGCAACACCAATAGGCCCTGACAGCTCAGCCGAGGCACCCTCCTTGGTCACAAGCATCACCAAGGCTTCCAGCATGGATTTAAAGATAGTCCATGTTTTTTCCACTGACATAATTGCAGCATCGCCAAGAGATACCTCATGGGCCACCAAGGTCCCCTGAATACCTATAATAACCCGTTTACTGGATGGCTCCTCAACAGGTATTACCGTGGTCTCCTTCTGTTCCCCCTCCCGAAGATAGGTCAAGGCTACAGGTGTTCCTGCCGAATCCTTAAAGTATTCCGATATATTTTTCCATTCGGTTACCTCATGTCCGTTAATAGATGTGATTTTATCCCCTGCCATAAGTCCGGCTGAGGCTGCCGGACTGCTGTCCATTACTCCACCAACTACTGGCTCAACGCTTGGAGACTGAATGCCCACAAAGAAAAAAATCAGGAAGAAAAGCACTACCGGCAAAATAAAATTCATTATAGAGCCAGCAAGAATAACAATCATTCGGGCCCATACCGGCCGCTTAAAATAGGCACGATCACCAGCATCATTTTCATCCTCATCCATATCCATTCCGGCAATGCGGTTATATCCACCAAGAGGAATAGCCCTTATAGCATACAGGGTCTCTCCCCGTTTCCAGCCCAGCAGCTTCGGTCCAAATCCAATGGCAAATTCATCTACCCGCATGTTAGTCATTTTGGCAGTTATAAAATGCCCCCACTCATGGACTAATACCAACAAACCAAATACAAAAACCGCTGATACAATCGTCAATAACATAATATATACTCCCCTTACAGTTTCTGACGGGTGATAGTCCGGGCCCATTGGTCAGCTGCCAAAAGCTGTTCCAGGGACGGATTATATTCCACATTAGCCTTATCCATGGCATTTTCTATCAGGTCATAAATCTGCAAAAAGCCTGCCTGACCCTTCAAAAATGCCTCTACTGCTACCTCATTGGCTCCGTTCATTATACAAGGCATGGTTCCGCCGATTTTACCAGCCTCAAAAGCCAGCTTCAATCCTCTGAATGTATCCAAATCAGGTTTTTCAAAGGTCAGCCTCGCCAACTCATAAAAATCCAACCGTGGAAAATCTGATTTAACCCGCTCAGGATAAGTCAGGGCATACTGTATTGGCAGGCGCATGTCTGTACAGCCCAACTGAGCCATTACAGTGCCGTCACGATATTGCACCATAGAATGAACAATGCTTTGAGGGTGTACCACCACCTGAATAGCATCAAAGGAAACATCATACAGCCACTTCGCTTCAATTACCTCCAGCCCCTTGTTTACCAGGGAAGCCGAATCAACGGTTATCTTCTGCCCCATATTCCAGGTGGGGTGAGCCAATACATCAGCCTTGGTTACAGCAGTGAGCTCATTGGCCTTCTTCCCACGAAAAGGGCCACCAGAGGCGGTCAAAATAAGCTTTTCAACTGCATTTCTGTCCTGCCCCTGTAAGCACTGAAACAAGGCACAATGCTCACTATCCACCGGTAAAACAGCACAGTTCATTTCTTTTGCTTTGGCCATTACCAATTCACCGGCCACCACCAGGGTCTCCTTGTTGGCCAGGGCTATATCCTTTTTTGCTGCCAGGGCTGCCATGGTTGGCTCCAGGCCGGCAAAGCCCATCAGGGAGGTAACTACCATATCGGCATCCGGATAAACGGCTGCTTCAATAACTGCTTTTCTGCCACCATTTATTGTGGTTTTGCCGAAATACCGGCTTTTTAAGCGGGCTGCTGCGTCCTCATCAGATAAAACCACCAGCTCTGGTTTAAACTCATTCATCTGTTTTTCAATAAGCTCATCATTATGGTTTGCCACCAATACCGAGGCATGAAATAACTCCGGATTTCTTCGCACCACATCCAAGGTCTGAGTCCCAATAGAGCCTGTAGAGCCCAAAATGACCAAATTCTTCACTGTGACTGCACTCCTTTATCCCTGTAAAATGAGACTTATTCAGTGGGGCTTTGAACTTCCACTGAATATTAGTCGAATAAAGCCTAAGCCTTACGGAAGCATCCAAAAGGCAAAGCCGATTGGATAATGCGCCCTATGCGAAAGTGTCCTGTGAAACAAGACTTCGTCGAAGTTGAACAGTAGACACTCACCGCTATGGGCGCTTAACTCCTACCTAAGAGGATGGGAGCCTTAGCGCCCATTAGCGTAGGGTAAAAAACCTGGCTGCATTGGCCAGCCAAGTTCCCTTGACATGCACTAAATTCAAGCGATCCTTGTTGGCCCCTTTCATTAAGTGCTGTTACCAATAAAGCCTTCTCCAAGGGAGAAGGCATACAACATCAATTACCTAAAACAATAATCATAAAATAATAAACAAAAGGTGCCGTGTACAATACACTATCAAACCGATCCAAAATACCGCCGTGACCGGGAATAATATTGCCTGAATCCTTTATACCAGTATAACGCTTTATTACAGATTCAACCAAGTCACCTAAAGTAGCTACAATACAGATAAAAAATCCCAACACCGCCATAAGGGTCAAATCAAGGCCAAAAAACACTCCTAAGGCCGCCACCGAGGCAGTAGTTCCAATCAGGCCGCCGAGAAAGCCCTCGATTGTTTTCTTTGGACTTATTTTTTCACACAGCTTATGCTTTCCAAAAGCAAAACCGGCAAAATACGCAAATGTATCGCTGGCCCAGGTACCAATAAGCGCAATCCACAGGAAGGCACATCCCAGCTGAAAATCCCCCAGACAGGTAGGAATTACTGCTTCTCCTCCCATAAACCGCAGCATTACAAGATGCGTAAAGGAAAGGCCAATATAAAAGACACCAGCAACCGAAATAACGGCAGACAACACGTCAAAATTATCATGGTTGAGCACTGTAAGCAGCATGACAGTCAAAACAGAAAACATGGTGGCACCCACCAGAAATCCAGCATTTCCAAGCCAGCCACCAGCCCATATAACTGAAATAAGCACCATTCCTGTAACCAAGGTAGGCTTGTAACCCTTCTCCCGAAATGCGTTGCAATACTCATACCAGGCACCAAAAGCCAACAGCAGCCCTGCCCCGGCAAATACATTTCCACCAGTCTGAACAATAAAGGCGGCCAAAGCAATGCCTATTACACCACTGATTATTCTAATTAACATTGATAAATTTCCTCATTTCTGGTTGCTTAGCCCACCAAAGCGCCTGTCCCGCTTGCTAAAATCAACAATTGCCTCTGCCAAATCCTCCTTGGTAAAATCTGGCCAATTCGTGTCAGTAAACCAAAATTCCGCATAGGCTGACTGCCATATCAAAAAATTGCTCAACCGCATATCACCACTGGTACGGATAAGCAAATCAACAGCAGGTAGGCCCTTGGTATCAAGATGACTTTCAAACAGCTTGGCATCAATATCCTCAGGCTGACAGCTTCCCATTTTAACCTCTCTTGCCAGTGCCTGGGCTACCCGAACCACCTCATCCTGTCCACCGTAATTCACTGCAACAGTAAATCTGACTCCGGTGTTGTTTTCGGTTCTTTTTCTTGCATCATCCATCTGGGCCTGCAACCCGGGTGAAAAGCCATCTACCCTACCAATAAAATCTATATGAACATTTTTTTGATCCATTTCATTAAGCTCTTTTTCCAGATAATCAGAAAAAAGCTTCAATAAAAAATCCACCTCAGCAGTAGGCCTTTTCCAGTTTTCCGTAGAAAAAGCATATACTGTCAAAGCTTCTAGCTTAAAATCGATGGCGGCATTCAAGGCTCTTTTCAGGGCCTTTACACCGGCAGTATGACCGGCAGACCGAATAAGCCCCCGTCCATTGGCCCAGCGTCCATTACCATCCATGATAATAGCAACATGACGAGGCATGTTTTCACTATCTATATTTTTAAGCAAATCGCTGAAATTTTCTGATTCATTATCTTTATTGGATTGATTTTTTCGTCCAAATAATTTTTTTAACATACTACACACCTAAAAAATGAAAAGAGAAAAGAAAAAGGAACAGCTTCCGCTAGTCCCTTTTCTCTTGAACTTTATCAGCCTTATGGGACTGACGCCTTATCAAGGAGCAACAATAGCACCTACAGGGCAGTTTCCAGCGCAAGCACCACATTCAACACATACATCAGGGTTGATTTCATACTTGCCGTCACCCTCTGAAATTGCTTCTACAGGGCAGGTACCTGCACAAGTACCACAAGAAATGCATTCGCCTTCAATCTTGTACGCCATTACTAGACACCTCCTTCAATAACCTAGCTGCCAGTTTAATATCTACAGTACCATCATCTAACACGCGTTGCCTGACAACATAATAATCATCGGGCTCTAATTTAAAAAAATCTTTTGTTGGATGTGTTACCGTTACATTATACCTTATATTAGTATCATTAAGCAAGGCTTTCACAAAATGCCAGGGTCTGCCTACAAAATCAATATCCATATCAGACTTCCATGATTTCTTTTTCTTTGGCTTCTTTTAACGTATCCACATTTTTTATGAAGCCGTCAACAACCTTCTGGAACTTTTCCAGGCCCTTCTTGGCCTCGTCCTCAGTTACTTCCTTATTTTTTTCCAGCTTTTTGATGGCATCATTTGCATCGCGGCGGATATTTCGGATAGCCACCTTGGCTTCCTCACCCTTCTTATTTACGGTTTTCACCAATTCCTTGCGCCGTTCCTGAGTGAGCTGCGGAATAGATAAACGGATAGCCGTACCATCAGAATTTGGGGACAAACCAAGCTCTGATTTCATTATAGCTTTTTCGATTTCATGGAGCATGGTTTTTTCCCATGGCTGAATCATAATCATCCGAGGCTCCGGTACTGAAACCTTTGCCACCTGATTAACCGGTGTTGGTGTTCCATAGTAATCAACCATTACCTTGTCCAAAAGAGATGGGGTGGCCCGTCCGGCCCGCAATGACCCAAATTCCCGTTTAAGTGCATCAATGGATTTATTTAAGCGTGCTTCATTGGAAGCAATAATATCATTAATCATAAATCATTTCCCCCCTACAGTAGTACCAATATCTTCACCAACAGCAGCCCGATAGATATTTTCATAATCATCTATTTTGAATACAACCAGCGGTATATCATTGTCCATGCAAAGGCTGGTGGCAGTGGAATCCATTACGCTCAGACTGCGAAGCAAAATCTCCTTGTAGCTGATATTGTCAAATTTCTTGGCGTCCTTATTCTGATTTGGATCCTTGTCATATATCCCTTCTGCACCCTTTTTCCCCATCAGTATTACATCGGCCTCAATCTCAGCTGCCCGTAGAGCTGCAGTAGTGTCCGTCGAGAAATAAGGATTGCCGGTTCCGGCGCCAAAAATCACTACCCGCCCCTTTTCCATATGACGAATTGCCTTGCGACGAATATACGGCTCTGCAACCTGGCGCATTTCAATAGCACTCTGAACTCTGGAGGGAACCCCCTGCTGCTCCAGTGCATCCTGAATAGCCAATGAATTAATAACTGTTGCCAGCATTCCCATATAGTCAGCCTGGGCCCGGTCCATTCCCTTGGCACTGCCAGCCAAGCCTCGCCAGATATTGCCGCCACCTACCACGATAGCTACATCTATCCCTGCTTCATGTACGCGTTTAATCTGTTTACCGATGGCCTCCACTACCACAGGATTGATGCCAAAGCCCTGTTCCCCTGCCAGTGATTCACCACTGAGCTTTAAAACGACGCGTTTGTATTTTCCCACTGCAATAACCTCCATGCACAAAAATTTCCTTATATACCATTCGACAAATATATATAAATTCCTTGAAAAATTTATTTGAGCTGAAATTTTTTTGTACAAAGCAATCTGACAACGTAACGGTTTTCATCAGCCCTTGTTATGAAATCTACGCTCCGTCTGCGTCTTTGGTTTGTATTCACTAATATTTCATAGTAAAAGGGACCGCAAATGCAAGTCCCTTTCTGACAAATTTATGTTCAATTATTTAATCTGGGCTGCAACCTCAGCTGCAAAATCTTCATTTTTCTTTTCAAGACCCTCGCCCATCTCAAACCGGGTAAAGCGAAGAACTTTAACATCACCCAGGATATCCTGAATGGTCTCGTGGTCAGCAGATTTGAAGAATTCCTGCTCAACCAGGCAAATCTCTTTATAGGTTTTATTGAGACGTCCCTCAACCATCTTATCAACAATGTTTTCTGGCTTGCCCTCTTCCAAAGCCTGTGCCCGCAGCACAGCACGCTCATGGTCAAGATATTCTGGATCAACACCACTACGGTCAATGCTCTGTGGCTTCTGGGCGGTAATCTGAAGCGCAATATCCTGAGCCAGCTCGTCACTGCCACCAGAAAGCTCAACAACTACACCAATCTTTCCACCCATATGGATATAGGTAGCAAGCTTCTTATCAGAGGTATAAACAACAAAACGACGAAGAGACAGCTTCTCACCAATGGAAGCCACAGCCTCAGTCATAACATCAGCTACAGTCTTGCCATCAAGCATGGAAGCATTCAGAGCATCCAAATCAGCTGGTTTTGTAGCAATGATATGCTCAGCAATCTTCTTTACCAATGCCTTGAAGTTCTCGTTCTTGGCAACAAAGTCGGTTTCAGAATTAACCTCAACAAGGCAGGCAGTGTTGGTTTCCTTATCAAAGGCAGCAGCCACAACACCCTCAGAGGCAATACGGCCAGCCTTTTTAGCGGCCTTGGAAATACCCTTCTCACGAAGATAATCAATTGCCTTATCCTTATCACCATCGCACTCAACCAGGGCCTTCTTGCAGTCCATCATACCAGCACCGGTAATTTCACGCAGTTCTTTTACTAACGCAGCAGTAATCTGTGCCATTATTTATTTCCTCCTAATATCGCAATTATAATTAATGTAGGCATTAAATAAGGGATAAGGGATAGCCCCTTACCCCTTTTATGTTTTGTATTATTCAGCCTCAGCTTCTTCGGCTGAATCCTCAGTTGACTGACCCTGACGACCCTCGATAACAGCATCAGCGATTTTACCAGTCAAAAGCCTTACTGCACGAATGGCATCATCATTACCTGGAATTGGATAATCAATTTCGTCTGGATCACAGTTTGTATCAATGATTGCTACAATAGGAATATTCAGCTTGTGTGCCTCTGCTACAGCAATCCTCTCCTTGCGAGGATCAACAACAAAGAGTGCTCCTGGCAGCTCCTTCATTTCCTTAATGCCGCCAAGATACTTCTCAAGCTTATCCATTTCATGTCTGAGGCCAAGCACTTCCTTCTTGGTAAGTACATCAAAGGTACCATCCTCAGCCATGGTTTCAAGCTCCTTCAGACGCTTTACACGAGCCTGAATAGTCTTGAAGTTGGTCATCATACCACCAAGCCAACGCTCGTTGACATAATACATATCAGCCTTAATGGCCTCTTCCTTAATGGCCTCCTGAGCCTGCTTCTTGGTACCAACGAACAGAATTGATTTGCCCTCTTCTGCAACGCTGCGAACAAAATTGTAAGCCTCCTCAGCCTTCTTTACAGTCTTCTGAAGATCAATGATATAGATACCATTGCGCTCAGTAAAGATGTACTTGGCCATCTTAGGATTCCATCTTCTTGTCTGATGTCCAAAGTGAACACCAGCCTCTAATAACTGTTTCATAGAAACAACTGACATAATGGTGCACCTCCTGTTTTCTTTTCCTCCGCCAGCCTCATCCGACTACACCACCACCTTGGGCACAGGGTAACCGTCCTCCAGCGTGCGTTTTTAATTACACCGTTTGATAGTCTATCATAAGAGCTATGATTATGCAACTGTTTTTTTATGGCATTACCCTTGAGTCAGGCTGTAGCACCCCGGCATTATTTCCCGAGATGATTTTATCCGTACCTCCACCCCAAGGTCCCGTTTCAGAGCGCTAAAGCACTCCGAGGCTTTCAGCTCATTGGCTGCACTGGAATGAAGCTCCAAAATATAGCCTTCCTTGGCATGCTTTCTCGCTTCTATCCGCCGTATATTTCTACATACCTTTACGGCAATACTTTCTGGAGATAATACCCTGCCGGTGCCTTGACAAGCCGGACATTGACAGAGTAACAGACTATCCAGACTTTTTCGGGATTTACGTCTTGTTATTTCCACCAGACCAAGGGCCGTTATATCAACAACATTGGTTTTTGAGCGGTCAGTTGCTGCTGTTTGGCGAAGTCTGTCCAAAAGGGCCTGATTTTGTTGCTCATTTTCCATATCAATGAAATCCACCAATATCATACCACCGATGTCCCTAAGCCGCAGCTGCCGCATTATTTCGTCAGCGGCCTCCAAATTCAGCTTATATACCGTGTCAGCAAGGTTTAAATCCCCCACAAAGCTGCCGGTATTGACATCAATTACCGTCATGGCCTCAGTTTTATCAATAACCAGAAAGCCCCCGGATTTAAGCTCCACAACTCGATTATCCAGGTGGCTGATTGCTTCCGAAAGGCCGTCAGCCTCAAATATATTGTTCCCGGAATAATGCTCCAATTTACCCAATGACGATGGAGAAATATGCTTTACCAGCTCACAGACCCGGTTGTACGTGCTTTCATCGTCAATGAGCATCCTATCTACATCATCAGTAAAATAATCCCGCACAATTCTTATCACAAGATCAGCATCACGATAAAGCATAGCACTCTGTCCAGCCCGCTTGGCCTTGGACATAATTTCTTCCCATACCCTGAGCAGATAACGAATGTCGCTTACTATACGCTCCGAGGGCTGACCAGCTGCCGCCGTACGAATTATTATTCCCATTCCCGCCGGACACTCAGCTGCCACAATATCATGAAGCCGTTGCCGTTCCTCTGTGTCATCAATGCGATGGGAAATACCAATATAAGCTGAGTTAGGCATAAGCACCACATGACGACCTGGTAAAGACAGATGCGTTGTAGCCCGGGGTCCCTTGGTGCCAACCTCATCCTTTATTATCTGCACTACCACATCCTGCCCCACCGTTATGCTTTCACGGGGGGCATTTGCCTTCACCTCGGCCGGCACCTTACCGTTTCCGATGTATAAAAAGGCATTTTTATTCTGCCCAATATCCACAAAGGCAGCCTGCATACCCTTTAGAACGTTCTGGACCTGCCCCTTATATATATTTCCCACCAAATGAGCATGATTGGAGCGTTCCAGCTCAAGTCCTGTCATCTTACCATTTTCAACAATCGCCATTCTGGTTTCTTCCGGCATAACATTTACATATATGGTTTTCAAGGCAAAGTCCTCCTTTCTGCACGTTCTTGTTATTTTTATACCAAATCAATCAGTGGTTTTCCCTGTCCCAGAAGCTGGCTGCGGTTTATAAGCGCCTTTCCCATATCTATTGGCAAGCCATATTTCTTTACCAAAAGCTCTAAAATTTCCACCGGCTTAATACTGCCGGATTGGGTGATGGCAATATTCATGTCCAATACCACCCTTTCCCCTACCATAGAAGCTTTTACCTGGTCCAGCATATACTGCTTCACCTCGATATCCCGGGTCTTTTTCGGTGTAACACGATGGTAGGTTATGACAGTCGCCTGGTTAAACTTATGGATGGCTGCCAAGGCCTTGCTCCAGTCCCCCACCAAGGGAGCCTCTATCTCGTATAGGCCCTGTTCCACCTCAGCCATAAGCGCCTTGTGCTTTTTCCCTTCACAGGGTCTTGGCTCCTTTACAGGCTTTAATCTGATTAGCTTTATCCCCGGTGGCAGTGCCCTACTGAGCCGGTCAAAAACTTCCGGCTGACACAAGGGCTTTGTAAGTTCAAAATCCATATACTCTGCATCACTGGTCACCCCCAAAGACAAGGGAGAAGCAAAGGACATTTTTAAATGGGGATTGAAGCCTTCACTGTAGGCAGCCGGCAGCTTCGCCCGCCGTATAGCTCTTTCCATGACTCCAGCATAATCAAGATGAGAAATATATCTAATCTCATCTCCTTTAGTCAGCTGAGCACGATATTTATACATTTCCCCCTACCTCACTTTGCTGATGATCTATAACACTGGCCCCCAAAGCTGGACACACTCCACAAGCCGAGCAGTTTCCCCGACGGCAATCCTCGGTAAGCTCAGCCTGCAACGCCTTTTCATATTCCCGTTGCAGAAATTCCCGACTTACCCCCGGTGAAGTATGCTCCCAGGGTAACGGTTCATCAAGCTTGCGGCTGCGCTCATTATATTCCGTTAAATCAACACCACATTTCTCGAAGGCTCCATACCATACGTCTTCCTTAAACAAATCCGTCCAGCCATCAAATTTGGCTCCGTCCAGCCATGCCTGATAAATCACCTTATTAAGGCGACGGTCACCACGGGAAATCGCTCCCTCCAATACACTGACCCTGGCATCGTGATAATGAAATTTCACAGCCCGCTCCTGAATACTGTCCTTCAACAGTTGCTGGCGTCGCTCAAATTCAGCCTTCGGAAGCTGTCCAAACCACTGAAAAGGAGTATGGGGCTTTGGCACAAAGCACGACACACTTATTGTTACAGTAACCCCCCATTTTCCGGTTACCTCTTTGTACTTACGGGCAACCTTTTCTGCCAGACGGGCTATCCCTACAATATCCTCATCAGTTTCTGTAGGAAGTCCCATCATGAAATACAGCTTTACCTGTTTCCAGCCCTGCCTGAAGGCGGCTTCCACTGCCGTCATGAGGTTTTCCTCAGTAACTCCCTTATTGATAACATCCCTAAGCCGTTGGGTTCCTGCCTCAGGAGCAAAGGTAAGTCCACTCTTTCTGACCTGCTGCATTTTGTGGGCCAAATCAATGGAAAAGCTGTCTATTCTAAGGGATGGCAGAGAAAAGCTGACCTTTTCCTCTGCAAAGTCAGAAAACAGGTCATCTACCAATTCCCCAAGACAGGAATAATCGGCCGAGCTAAGAGAGGTCAGGGATATTTCATTATAGCCACTGTAATCCACCAGCTTCCTGGCTAATTGCCGCAGGTATTCAGGGCTTCGTTCCCTTACAGGACGATATGAGGTTCCTGCCTGACAAAACCGGCAGCCTCTGGTGCAGCCCCGAAAGAGCTCCAGCATTATGCGGTCATGGACAATGCCTATATATGGCATAACAGGCTTCTCCACAAAATGCACCCCATCAATATCTCTTATTACCCGCTTGTATATCTTGGCTTTAGCTTCCAAAGCCGTTGGTTCTATTGAAGAAAAATACCCATTTTCTCCATATTTAACCTCATAAAAGGAAGGTACATAAATACCTTCCAGTTTAGCGGCCTCTCTCAAAAAGCCTGCCCGACCGCCAGGGCGCCCGCATTTTTTCCATTGCACAAAAGCCTCCGCGACTTCAGAAATAACCTCTTCTCCTTCACCAAGAATAAAGAAGTCAAAAAATTCGCATATAGGCTCCGTGTTGTAAACCGTAGGACCGCCACCTACTACAAAGGTATCCCCTTCGGCCCGGTCTTTTGCCCAAATTGGTATTCCAGCTAAATCCAACATGTTCAGCACATTGGAATAAATCATTTCATATTGAAGTGAAAAGCCGAGAATATCAAATTTGTTTATTTCAGTAAAGCTCTCTAAAGAAAAAAGGGGGATATTACGCTGACGCATAATATCTTCCATATCAATCCATGGGGCATAAACCCGTTCACAAAGGGTATCATGACGGTTATTTAAAATTTCATATAAAATCTTCAATCCCAGATTGGACATGCCTACTTCATAAACATCAGCCAGGGACAGGGCAAAATGACAGTCCACATCATCCCATGGCTTATGCACCGCATTTAATTCATGACCTGTATAGCGGGCTGGTTTTTCAACTGCCTGCAATATGGCAGGCTCTAATTTTATCATTGCTCAAGCTCCTCGATATTACATTCCAATAATGTAAATATTTAAAATATAACTTACTATCATGGGTCAAAATTGAAGCTTTTGATTTCGTAAATAAATATTCAGCAGTATAGCCACTGCTAACATGTTCGTGGTCAAAGCACTGACACCATAGCTCATAAAAGGCAATGGAATCCCTGTAACAGGCATGATTCCAGCGGTCATCCCCACATTTACCAGCACATGAAAAACCCACATAGAGGTTATTCCTACGGCCAACAGCATTCCGAAATTATCCTGGGCCTGCTGGGCAATTTTTATGCCACGCCTCATAAGTAAAAGATACATCAAAAGCAAAAAGGTGGCTCCAAGGAAGCCCAATTCCTCCCCCACTACAGCAAAAATAAAATCCGTATGATTTTCCGGCAGGAAATTAAGCTGACTCTGGGTGCCAGCAAACAGCCCCTTACCAAACAGCATCCCGGAGCCAATGGCTATCTTGGACTGAATAATGTGGTAGCCAGAGCCTAAAGGATCAACGTTTGGGTCAAAAAATACCATTATGCGCATTTTTTGATATTCCTTCAGCACAAACATCCATAACAGAGGGGCACAGGCAACCGCAGCCCCAAACATGCCAAAAAGCAGCTTTAAGTTTACACCACAGGCAAACATCATACCGATAAAAATAGCCAAAAAAACCAGGGATGTACCTAAGTCAGGCTGCTTCAAAACCAGCAGAAAAGGCAGCCCCACATATCCCAGTAACGGGAGCAAATCTGACAAGGTATTTAATTTACCGATTTTATCCTGAAAAACCGAGGCCATACATATAATCATTATGAGCTTTGAAAATTCCGATGGTTGGATGGATATTGGCCCCAGCTGAATCCACCGCTGGGCACCCAAGGCAGACTGGCCAAGGAACATAACTGCCAGCAGCATTATGATATTGAAAATATATAGCTTTTTTCCATAAAGCTGAAGCATCTTGTAATCGAAGTTCATAACAAAAAGGATTACGCACACATTTACTATTGTGAATATCCCCTGACGCTGTAAAAACCAATACCGGTCTTCAGATGGAGTATTTATATGAGTTGCACTTCCAATTGTTATAAGACTCATTATAATAATCGCTGTTACCGCCACTATGAGGGCAACATCCACTTTTCGAAGCTTTTTGTTTATAAACAAGGCCAGAACCTCCAAAAAAATATTTCAGTATAGTACGTATAGCCAATATATCTTATCACGAACAAAAGTAAAGAACAAGGATAGTGTTATTACCAAAAAAGGGCTGCTAAGCTAACCCTGAACTGCTCCCCGTCAAGAGGACAATAAAATAATATAAAATTTCTTTGGTCGGCAGATTCGTCTGTCGACCTTTTTATGCGGCTAAATACAAGGTGTGTTTCTCTATCGGCGTCAAGATACCAAGATTACGTTGCACA
>JAFVER010000173.1 GCA_017475925.1 Anaerovibrio sp.
ACCGGAGCCAAGGTCAACGAGTTCACAGCCATGCAGACCACGGCAGTTTACGCCTGCATCCGCATTCTGGCGAAGTCCATCGCAGGGATGCCGCTTAAGTGTCCGCGGCATACAGACAACCAAAAAGACCCCTCCAAAAATTAAGAGGGGTCTTTTTTGCGAGGCTGAGGCTTAATTTAATGACATTGAAGGGTAAGATAGCTTTTTTGTCACCATGTATAGCTAAGGCTGATGAAATTGAAGACCCAAACACTGGCCGTTTGGTATCCTACAATATCACCTTCGATAAGCTAAAACAGAAATTAGCAGAAATGGGGGTTGACCTTAGCCAATATCCTAAAACAGTCTTTGATGGAAAGCCACCTGGCATTGGGCATGTATACAGTCGTCCAGGAGGACTAAGTGAAACTGTTCAGGTTACTGACAAAAATATATGGATGCGGCAGGTGGATTCGATAGACAATGCCTATTCATATCTTCAGGAATACCATAACCGAATAGAAGCCCACCTTCCTGTTCCAGAGCTGGTAGATATCCTTAACTGTAGAGGCGGTTGCAATTTTGGCACAGGAACCAGTCAACATACCTCCATGGATGAGGTGGACTATAAAACCAACACCCAAAAACAGAAAAAACTTGATGAACTGGTTATGGAAACCGCAGACGGGCCGGTCTATGGAATAGAAGAGTATTTTGATAATGTCCTAGACTGGAAGGACTATCGCCGACTGTATACCAACCATAAAATCGAAAACGGTACGTTTACGGATGAGGATTTGGATGATGTATATTATAATCTGCGAAAAAATACTGTAGAGGCCCGTAAAATAAACTGTCATGCCTGTGGCTATGGGAGCTGTAAACGATTCGCCCAAGCCATAAAGATTGGTATCAATATGCCTGAAAGCTGCATAGAATACGAGCGTAGCCGTCTACTGCACGATACTCTGACACCACTGCTTAATCATGCAGGCTTAGAGGCTGCCCTGGAGCAATCCCTTTGGCTTTATCAAACCAGGCAGCATGATGATTTGGCAGTGCTTATGCTGGATGTAGATGATTTCAAGATGGTAAATGATTCCTTTGGTCATGATGTTGGTGATGAAGCTCTTAAAGCCGTTGCCAAAGCAATCAGCCGCAACATTGCTGAAAAGGATTTCGCCGGACGGTGGGGCGGTGACGAATTTATGGTTATTCTGCCCAATACCTGTCAGGAGGAAGCCGAAGAGATTGCCGAAACAATAAAACAAGCTGTTAAAGACTCCGATGTCCTACCTCATGGTGAGCATTTCACCTCCAGTGTGGGTGTGGCATGTGCCCGGGATGATGATACACCTCTGGCTGTTTTCCAACGGGTGGACAGAAGCCTTTATGAGGCCAAAAAACACAAAATACCAAGGTCCAGAGGACGATGAATTAATACATATAATTTTACCCTACGCTAACAGGCGCATTATCCAATCGGCTTTGCCTCTTGGATGCTTCTGTATACCAGACTGTCCGGCAAATGTATGCCGGACAGTTTTTCTTTTATTTTATCAGTAAAAAATAAATTAAATAAAGGAAATGATAAATTCTTGGGGAATATTAAAGGTTAAGAGAGCTTCTTAATAATTTGGAGGGGTTAGCATGAAAGTTTATACAACTGACAAAATTCGTAATGTTGTTCTGTTAGGTCACGGTGGTAGCGGAAAAACCACCCTGGCAGAAGCAATGGCCTTTCTCAGTGGTGCCGTGTCCCGACCTGGCAAGGTAGAAGATGGCTCCACAATATCTGACTGCGATAAAGAGGAAATCCGCCGTCAGATTTCCATCTCAACCTCAATCGTTCCAGTGGAGTGGACTGATTTCAAAATCAATGTACTTGATACACCGGGTTTTTTTGATTTTGAAGGTGAAGTAAATGAGGCTATGAGTGTTGCTGATGGTGCTATCATTGTAGTATCAGGCAAGGCAGGGGTAGAGGCCGGTACAGAGCGGGCTTGGGATTTGTGTGAAAAATATCACCTGCCAAGAATTTTCTTCATAACTGACATGGATATTGATTCCGTATCATATCGTCAGGTTCTCGATGACCTAAACGCAATGTTCGGCAAAAAAATCGCGCCATTCAACATGCCACTTCGTGAAGATGAAAAGCTGGCCGGTTATATCAATGTAATTCAGAAAAAAGCCTTCCGCTATCAGGGTGATGAGGCAATAGAGGAGGATGTACCGGAGTACTCCATGGAATACATGAATCAATACAATGATTCCCTAATGGAAGCAGTTGCCGAAACCTCAGAGGAATTTTTAGACAGATATTTGTCCGGTGACACCTTCTCTGAGGCAGAAATCCGTGCTGCAGTACGAAGTGCCATTTCTGATGGCTCTATCATTCCGGTGGAATCCGGCTCCGGTCTCATGCAGCGTGGTGTTTATACCCTGCTGGATGACATTGTAAAATACATGCCATCTGCTGATAATCGTCAGATGTCAGGCATCAACACCCAGACCAATGAAGTTTTTGAGGCCAACTTTGATATATTGAAGCCGAAAACGGCCTTTGTTTTCAAAACCATTGCTGACCCATTTATTGGATATTACAGCCTGATAAAAATCCGCTCCGGTGTAGTAAAGGCCGATGACATAATGTACGATGTGCGTACTACCAGTGAATTTAAAATTGGTAAGCTGTACGTCCTGAGAGGCAACAAAGCCCACGAGGTTCCAGAGCTTCATGCCGGTGATTTAGGTGCTTTGGCAAAACAGACCTCCATAAAAACCGGTGATACCCTGTCCACCAAATCCAATCCTGTTATGTATGCAAAAATGGAGCTGCCGGTTCCGTACACTTATCTTAGGTGGAAGCCAGTTCGTAAAAGTGATGTGGATAAGATTGCCATGGCAATGGCCAAAATTGCTGCGGAGGATCAGACCTTCCGGTTTGAGAGGGACTCCGCCAACCGTCAATCTCTGATTTATGGCATGGGCGACCTGCATTTGGAGATTATTCAGTCCAAGCTTCTCAATGAATACAAGGCTGAAATCACTGTAGACAGACCAAAGGTTGCCTTCCGGGAAACCATCAGGAAGAACTCTGATGCAGAATACAAATACAAAAAGCAAACCGGCGGGCATGGGCAATATGGACATGTAAAAATTAAATTCAGCCCATCCGGCACCAATGACCCATATGTATTTGATGAGGAAGTAGTGGGTGGTGCAGTACCAAGAAACTTCTTCCCAGCAGTAGAAAAGGGAATTGCTTCCTCCTGTGAGAAGGGACCATTAGCCGGCTTCCCGGTTGTTGGTGTTCATGCCACTCTGTATGACGGATCCTTCCATTCAGTAGACTCTTCAGAAAATTCCTTTAAAACCGCCACCGAGCAATGCTTTAAAAAAGGCTTTATGGAAGCCGGTCCTGTATTAATGGAGCCGTTTGTAACCCTGAAGGTTACTGTCCCGGATTCATACATCGGGGATGTTATCGGTGACTTAAATAAACGCCGTGGCAGTGTAATGGGAATGACTCCAGCCAATGGGAAGCAAATCATCGAGGCTGAGGTTCCGCAGATGGAGCTTTTCGGATATTGTACCGTGCTTCGCTCCATGACTGGCGGCCGAGGAGATTTCTCCTATGAATTCTCCCGTTATGAACAAGCCCCAGGCGATATTCAGGCCAAGGTAATTGCCGACTATCAGGCTCAGCTTGCTTCCGGTGAGGGCGATGACTGATTATTAGCAGCGGATAAAATTTTAAAAGTCAGGTGGATAAACGCATTCCACCTGACTTTTTTATACTAGTGTATTGACACAATGATTTTTGAACCAAAAACTTCACTAGAGGTGCTGTCAAATGCGAGACGGAGGAATGAGGCATAGCGGTGGCTATGTCGATTGACGACAACAAAGCAGATGGCAGTATATATGGTGAAGTTTGTCAAAATATCATCGTGTCAGTACACTAACTTAAGCTTACCCCTCTTTGCCACAAAGCTCTATTATAATCTCCTCTATTTGGGCAGGATATCCCCGACCGGTCTTGACAGCCAAATCCGCATCAGCTAATGCCAGCAGGGCTTTTTTCAATGTCGCCTCAGAAAAGCTCTGGCATTCCCTTTCATATTTTTTTACAACATATGGATGATTTATCTCAATGGCCTTTCCCAGCTGACCACCCCGCAGACCTTTTTTAAGCATGGTCTTTGTCTGCCATAATTTTCGCACATAATACGCCAGCTGCCCGATAATAGCAACGATATATACCCCCTTGTCCTGTTGCTTTTTAAACAAAAACAGGGCCCGTTTCACATCCTGTTGGCCAATGGCTTCATTCATGGCAAAGCCATCAATCTCCGGTATATCTGAAAAAACCTGCACCAAAAGCTCTTTGGTTATCTCCCGCTGTTCACTGCCCATAAACAGGGCCAGCTTATCCAATTCCTTATCCAGAAAGCCTAAGGATACCTTATCCATCATCTCAACTGCCTGTAAAAAATATCCATGGGCCTCACTGTTCATATTTTTATGTATTTCCTGTAGCTTGCCATGTAACCAGTCCCCTACACCATATGATTTTACGGCATCAGCTTCCATTATCTGTGCATACTGGGAAAATTCCTTAAAAAGCTTTTTCCGCTTATCAGCCCTTCCCCTGACCTCAAAAATAACTACGCTAAAATCCGGCATATTGGCAAAAAGGCTGCACAAGCGTGTTTCGGCAGGGTCTTTCTTTTTGGTATTGCCCCTATCCTCCTCATCCTCTGTAGCTCGCTTCGCAGCCTTAAATATTGCTGCATCACGAAAAACAATAACATTCTTCGCAGAAAAGAACGGTACGGTTTCTATCATGGAAATCATTTCATTTATTGAGATATTTCCATCAACTATCTGTACATCCTCCACATTGTATCCATTAGGAAAAAGTGCAGCCAGAATCGCCTTTTCTCCTTTTTCAATATAGTAGCTCTCCTCCCCATACAGAAGATACAGCTGACTCATATTACCTTTTTTCAGTTTTGCTTTCAGCTCCCCAAAGTTCATATCATCACCTGTTATCATCATACATTATTTGTGTATCAACACGCAAATTTTCTCCATCAGTAAAAAAAACAACTGCGCCATTTTTATCGGTTCTAAAAATTTCACTGTCAGTACAAGCCTTTATGCGATTTAATACCCTGCTGTCGGGATGACCAAAGCTATTGCCATATCCTACGCTGATAACACTCCATTCTGGCGATACCATCTTTAAAAATTCCTCACTGCTTGAGGTACTGCTTCCATGATGTGCCACCTTCAATACGGTGCTATTTAATATCTTTCCCTGGTCTACCAGCGTTTTTTCATACTCAGCCGTTAAATCCCCTGTAAAGAGAAAGCTGTGCTTTCCATAGGAAACCCTTATTAAATTTGAAAATTCATTGCCTGTAGCATTGCCGGCCAGCTGATTCTTTTCCGGGGCAAAAAGCACCTGCACTGTCACACCATCAATATCAATTTTCGTTCCCTCCTGCATCATGACGTATTTTGTCTTTCGCACAGCTGGATTTTTAACACCAAAGGATTTTAAATATTCCTCCAGTCCTTCATGGCCAATCATAACCGTCCCTACCGGCAGCCTTCCTAAAATTCCCCCAACACCCTGGGCATGGTCTTCATGGGCATGGGTAAGCATAATAAAATCCAATTTACGTACTCCATAATGCAAAAGGTAAGGCACGTCTACTCTGGCTCCTATGTTATAGCTTCCCTTCCGATTACCACCAACATCAATCATAAAGGCCCGCCCATGAGGTGTTATCACCAATGCACCATCTCCCTGTCCCACATCTATAAAATGTACTGCCATTTCCCTTGGAGACATGACATACACTACAGCACCGGTCGCTGCCAGTAACAGCCCACAGACCAATACATATTTTCCTTCTTTTCGGTAGCTCATAAGCAGGCATTTAGCTTTATCTTTCACTTTAGCCCGCACCTTATCCGGCGCAGCATACAATAACACCAAAAAATAGTACACACACCAAAATTGCCAGCTCATGGCAGGTATATACAGCTGTCCCCCTGGCAGCTTAGCTATAAATCTTGACAATTCGTAGGCCAAGCCCAGCAGCATACTGGAGAAAATGAATATGACCTTCCCCAAAAGGGGTACTAACCCAACTATTATTCCAGAAAACAGGCTGATGACAATAATCAGCTCAATAATCGGGGCAACCAGGAGATTGGCCAACAATGAGCTTATAGATACTACATTGAAATACCAGGCGATAAAGGGCAAGGCTCCCAGCTGAGCCCCAATAGTCACGGACATGTTATCCGCAATAAATTTTGGAAAAGGTCTATATAGGCTCTGACGGAGCCTGGGGGAAATATAAAGAAGACCGGCCGTCGCTCCAAAAGAAAGCTGAAAGCTTATATCAAAAAGGGCTAAGGGCCACATCAACAGAATTCCCAATGCCGTCAGGCTCAATATGTGCTGAGCATCCCGTTCCCGTCCCATGGCAAGGGCTATTACTGTCAGAATTCCCATCGCCGCCGAGCGAATAACCGGCAATACCAATCCAGCCAACAGGCTATACACCACAATAATTACTGTTGCCAAGCCCGCTACCGCCCCATTCGGCAAGCCAAAGGTCCTGCCCATAGCATTTGCTACACCAGCCATCAGGGTAATATGGGAGCCTGATACTGACAAAATATGAATGAGCCCCGTTACAGTAAAGGCCTCCAGCAATTCCTCCTTTATTCCCCCATAGCCACCAAACAGCATAGCAAAAATTGCTGCGCTGTCTGTCCCGGGCATTACCTTATCCATAGCCTGCTTATATAAATGACGAATATAGCCTGCTGTCCTGGCAAGTATGTTTTTGTCCTGACTATATAAATATGTACTGTATTTACCCGCCCTCAGCTGCCCATGAATCCCCTTGGCATAATTGGCCATTACCACATCCATACGCCCAGGATTTTGATAATCATGAATTTTCATTACCTTGCCGGTGGTTTGCAATCTGTCACCGACCTGACCATATTTCTCGAATTCAAAATCCGGCTCTTCCATAGGTGTATTTTTTACGTCATAGGACTGTTTGCCGGCATATATTATAAGGTTATTACGACAGGTGTATTCCTGCTCCCCTTCCCGCACAGTAATGTCACCTATTACATATTTCACGTGCAGCTCGCCAGAGCTATCCTGCCGCACTAAGGGCTCTTCAACTAATTCACCTGTAACGGTGATTTCTTTACCAATCAATGTCTCAATATCATCATCCCAAATAAATAGCGCTGTCGAACCACGCAGCACTCCCAAAAGAAGTATACTGCCCATCAGACAAACAGCAACGTATCTGCTTCGAAAATGTATCAGCACACCAACACAAAGCAGCATAAGCAGCAAAATTCCGCCCCCCACCAGCAGGGCAGTCATCGACAGTTTTATATTTCGTGACAGGATTATGCCCACCGCCAATAATATCAACAGGCTGTTTATAAATATTTTAGGATGCTGCCCTTCCTTCAAGCTCATAGCATCACCCTGGGAGCCATTTTTTCAAATTTAGCCTGTCCTATACCCTTGATTTTCATTAAATCCTCTATAGCTGTAAATCGTCCGTTTTTGTTTCGGTAGTCTATTATACGTTGAGCCGTGGCTTTACCAACCCCAGGAATTTTGGTCAGCTCCTCAACGTCGGCAGTATTTATGCTAATGCGGCCATCACCGCTCACTGAATCTTTTGTAGCTGGCCTGTTGTCTTCTAACTCCATTTTGTTTGGCACAATTATCTGCATTCCATCCTTTATCCCCTGAGCAAGATTTATTTTTTCTGCATCGGCATTAGGCAGCAGGCCACCACATTGATTTACCGCATCCATTATCCGGCCTGATGGGGCAAGGAGTACCACTCCAGGATTTTTTACCGCACCACACACATAGACAGCACAATTTTCATTTTCTGACGAGCCATTACCCAACACCTGAGCGGTAGCCGGCTCCAGCTCCATATCACTGTTTTCTCCTATGCTGTAGTAAGTCCACCCGCCTACAGCCATTATAATTACCAGTAAGGCAATTATTGATTTTTTAAACATAAGCATAAATTCACCTTCTTTTATAAATTATTATAATATATTTTATTATATTTTTAAAGAAAATACCTGTCTTTTATGCTGTCCACATATATTTTTTCTCTACATTCCCGCTATTAGGGCTGGCTAGTGACTTTTACCCATTAGGGTGCGCCCATGCAAGGCGCACCCTAAAACAGACGCAAAAGCAAACGCAAATTTTTGCGTCTGCTTTTGCGCCTGCAATCAAACGAAAAATTAATTGGCCTATATAAGAGACATCAATTTATTGTATATTTATGTCCACGCCCATTACCTATTTCACGGATGTAGCCTTCATCCACCAGCTTCTTTAATATCTTAATACTCTTTGACTTGCCAAAACCAGCTTGCCCAGCAACAAATGAACTTGATACATCGCTATTTCTTACAATTTGTAAAACCTTCTTTTCATCTACAGACAAGTTGCTTTCGTCTTCAATAACTGGCAAAGTAATTCTTATACTGCTTTCACTGATTTCAAACTTAGGTTTTTTATCACTGGCGCCGTAGGCATCATTTATCCTACGAATCCCGGTCCCAAACCGCTCAATCATTTGCAACCTAAAAAACAAATTGCCAATTATACGATTTCGCAATATAGAAATACCGCCTTTAGTGTACGCATCAACAGTTATTCCCTTTGGCAAACCACCTGGTGAAGTAATTTCTATTCTATCTGGAAACATAGCTATATTAATATGTGCATTAATATCCCAGGTTCTATGAACCAATGCATTAGCAACAGCCTCACGATAAGCTTCCTCCGGTATCTGAGTAACTGTTGTCCGCAATGCTCCTTTTATTTCTTCATATTGGTAATTTTTTCTGTAGAAATACAAAGCCTCATCGTACTGCTGTAATATGGATTTTTTCTCATAAGTAACTCTATCAAGAATAATATTTATAGATTTACCAAATTTTACAATATCTATACCAGGAAAACTATTATTATCTGCTATCAGTTCACCCGCTTTATTAATACCAATTTCAGCTTTATATAATTCCAATGATTTTAATATATCATCTGTCACTGATTGTATCTGAAGATGCTGTTGAAGTTTTTCTTTTAACACATTAAATTCCAGATTCTGGTTTTTGGCCGGCAGCTCTTCAAATGAAGAATCCATCCCCTCCAAAATCAGGCGCTTTAATTCAAGATTATCAACTTCAATCGTTGCCGAGTCACTTCTACGATAAGCCTTTGATTTATATAAATATGGCTTATGCAATCCTTCTCCAACAATTAGTTTTATAACGGAAGTTTTCTTATTTATATCAAGCCTATACTCTGGAACTGGTTTAATACTATCATTGATCTTAGTTTCTATATCAAGACAGGACTGAACAGGATTATCCAGCCCAATGGTTTTTCCAGTGTCATCAACCCCAAACAGAATAGTACCTCCATCATAATTAGCGAAGGCACTAACAGTTTTAAGAAAAGTATTTGTAATATTTTGTTTAAATTCCAAATTTCTAGATTCTCTCATTTTATCACCCCATCAAACGCTTTATTAAATTATATAACAAAAGCAAACGCAAAAGCAAACGCAAATTTTTGCGTCTGCTTTTGCGTCTGCATATATTATTGCCAATTACTTTTCTGCATATTTTTCAATTGCTTTATAGGCAAAACATCAAATGTATATACATATATTTTTACTGTCTTTTACAAATATTTCATATCCACCATATCCCATAACAGTTGATGTGGGAACAAAGACTCCACTAATGATAATCAGCATAAGCCATATTAACATAGTTTTTTTCATGATTTAAAATCCTCTCTATTAAGTTTACCATCCAAATGGGGCATTTCATGCTATATTATTTCAGCCTCAATACCTATAATTTTATGCTTTTCCTTATTCCAATTAAAATCGCGTATATTTTTTCCATTTAATAAAGGAAAATTCCTAAATGCTGGAGTATAATAAAAAAAAGATGTTTTATCCTGCCATAGTGCACTGACACAATGATATTTTGACAAACGTCACCACATATATTGCCAACTGTTTTGTTGTCGTAAAATGAGACTTATTCAGTGGGAGCTTTGGACTCCCACTGAATCATAGTCGAATAAATCATAAGCTTATGGGCGCTTAACTCCCACCTAAGAGGATGGGAGCCTTGGCGCCCGTTAGCATAGGGTAGACACTCACCGCTTACGGAAGCATCCAAGAG
>JAFVER010000174.1 GCA_017475925.1 Anaerovibrio sp.
GCAGTTTCTACCACCATCTATAACGGCGGTGCTCAAAGTATTGGAGTGGGCGGCAGTGCCTCTTATACCACCATCAATGGCGGTCAGCAGATTTTGGCTGAGGGTACGGAGGATAATCCGGGAGGTTACAGTGAGCACATTACTATAAATGGTGGTACACTCACTGTCAATGACTATGCCACGGCTAAAATAGATAGTGCCACCGGTGGCATGCTGGAGCTGCTTGAAAATGGTTTGGCTGAGGCCTGGCTGATGGGAGGCACTAGCTTTACATTTGATGATGCCTTTGCCCGTGGAGATACGGTACGTTTGGGTACTGATAATTCGACCATTGGCAAGAGTTTGGTTATTACCAATATGGATGGCTATGCCAACTTCTATATCAATACGGATTTGGCCAACAATACGGCGGACACCATTACCATGACCAGTGTGGTAAATGCCACTCAGGCCAACAAAATATATATTAACTACGACCCTACCTTGGCTACAGGGGCTACCGTAACCACCACTGGCACCACCGTAGCCACCGTGGGAACAGCCAATACCGCCACCTTTGAGGGTGCTGACAGCACCATTGGCGGATATTCCTTTACCCCAACAGTGGCAAGTACAGACAACGGTCTTACGTGGAAAATCACCGGCGTTACCCTAAACGGCAACAGTGATCAAATGTACGACGTGCTGGGCAACGCCTCCGCCAAGGCATCCTTCTGGCGGCGAGGCAGTATTCCAGTAGACCACCATTTGGCTCAGCTGCGGCTTGGTGAAGTAACCGGAAACGATTTCTGGGTGGACTTCTCCCGGGGGAAGAACACCTTGGCTAATCTTGGTCACAGTGTTCGTCAGACCTACAATCAGCTATACATCGGCTATGACCGGTATGTTGGGCGCAGCTGGACCATTGGGGCAGCCTATGGCCTTCGCTATGGTACGGAGGGCTACAGCTGCGGTAACGGTAATTCCCACGATGATATTCTCACCGCCTACGGGCTGTGGCAGGGAGCTGCCGGCAAATACAGTGAAATCACCCTGCGGGCCGGGCGACTGGCCAGTGACCTAAGTATACAGGATCAGGGAATGGCCACTCCATCCACCGGCAGCAACCGAACCTATGGTCAGGCCATGAGCTTTACCTATGGTCAGCGAATAGCTAAAGGCGATAACTGGTACGTTGAGCCTTTTGCGGGTCTGCAGTGGGCTCACCTAAATGGCCACAGCTACAACACCAGCGATGGCTCTAACGTATCCATTGATGGCAGCAATTCATTTATTGCCAAGGTCGGCTTTAGTGTAGGCCATAAGGTAGACCGCAGCAGTCATGTCTATGTACGGACTGCCCTCCTCCACGACTTTGCCGGCGGCGTCAGGGCCTCCATGACCAAGGGCATGACCAACACTCTGGAAAATGATTTCAAGGATACCTGGCTGGATGTGGCCTTGGGCTATAAACGGCAGGCCGGGCCAATCGACTGGTACATCGAGGCCGGCCGTCTGGGTATCGGCAGCAAGGCCGCCCAGGGCAATTGGGTGTTTAATTTTGGAATGAATTACCGGTTCTAAAAGGATAAAAGGTGCAGCCTACAGAGACAAACTCTGCCAGCTGCACCTTTTCCGTTATCCCCTAGGTCTGCTACCATAGAATATATACTTTGGATTAAAAATATTGAAATGTCTTGACTGGGGAATATCTATTATAAATGTACCAATGGCATATGGGCCGATATCATAATTGCTGAAAAATATCCGTAGGCCATCCTCGGTAAGGCCAAATTTCAGCAGCCGTTTATCCATCAGCTCCCGAATGCTTTTCACCAGTTCAGCCCGCTCCGGCAGTCTTTCCCGATATTCTTCAACACCATTGGCCTCATTGGCAATGATTTCGGCCAGATTATCCGTAGACTGCAAAATATCATCCAGCCCCAATCGTTTCCCGGATTTGGTATCAAACACATAGGCATCGTAGGCGGTAGTTGGATGAGCTCCGCCTAGATAAACATACTCAGTGCCATAGCAGCTAAACACTGTACTGTCAGCCCTAAGACCGCCATAGGACAATTCATAGGAAAAAGGAGCATTGCCTTTTTCATACATTCCACTTTCCCGGCCGACCTCATAGCTTTCCGTCAAATCAGGCTTCCAGCTGGTGGTCAAATTGTCCATATCAGTCAGATTCTGTCGGGAAAGCTTTTCTAACGAAGCTTGCAGTTTAGGGTATTTTACTGCATCCTCTTGGCTTAAATTTACCTCAAAGGTCTTGGCCTCCATCAATAAGGTGCCGTCCTTATCCGAATAAATATCACGGCTGACAACACCTGACATATAGCCTATCCCTGTGCTGTATGGAATCCCCTCCGGGGCACCACCAGGAGCCGATTCCTCACAGGCCATGACTATACCAGAATAAGCATAATTACCGCTGATTGGTGCAACAAGCCCCAAAGCCAATACCGCAGCCCCTGCTGCCAACATCCTTTTCGTCATAAACATCCCCCATTTCATAATTATAACGCCATTGTTCAAATTTTTCTTCTTTAGAAGAAAAATCTTCCAATTAGCGTTTCAACGAGCTGGGAGATATGCTCACCAGCTGTTGTAGTTTGTTTTCCCCCACCTGAAGAGGAAGGGGACATCTTAAAGCTCGTTATATTATTTTGGTTGTCCATCCTTCGATGTTCCACACCGAATCCACCCAATCCTCATAAAAATCTGGCTCATGGGAAACCAGCAGAATGGCCCCCTTGTATTCCTTCAAGGCCCGTTTCAGCTCAGCCTTGGCCTCCACATCCAGATGATTGGTAGGCTCGTCCAGCACCAGCAGATTTACAGGCTTCTGCATGATTTTACACAGCCGTACCTTGGCGGCCTCACCGCCGGACAGCACCATCATTTTGCTGGTTATATGCTCGTTGGTAAGTCCACAGGCCGCCAGGGCTGCCCTTACCTCAAACTGGGTCATTCCCGGATATTCCTGCCAGATTTCCTCAATGGCTGTATTGTCATTGCCCTTGGTGGTTTCCTGCTCAAAATACCCCGGAGTAACAAATTCCCCCAGCTCTATCTTACCGGAAATCGGCTTTATCATTCCCAGCAAAGTCTTTAACAGGGTGGTTTTTCCCAGCCCATTTACTCCCCGCAGGGCAACCTTTTTACCACGTTCCAGCTGTATATCTACCGGATTGGTCAATGGGGTGTCATAGCCCAGTATCAATCGTTTGGCCTCTATCACAAACCGGCTTGGGGTACGGTCCAGCTGAAAATGAAAATGGGGTTTTGGCTTTTCCGTGCGCTTTTCCAGCACCTCCATTTTATCCAGCTTTTTCTGACGGGAGTTGGCCATCCCCCGTGTGGCCACTCTGGCCTTATTTCTTTGAATAAAATCCTTTTCTCTGGCAATTTCCGCCTGCTGACGCTCATAGGCCGCATCCTCCTGCCGCCGCTTTATGGCGTACATCTCCTGAAATTTCTCATAGCTGCCAGTATATCTGGTCAAATGAGCGTTTTCTACATGATATATCACGTTGGTGACAGCATTTAAAAACGGCACATCATGAGACACCAGAATGAAGGCATTATCATAGCTTTGCAGATATGTTTTCAGCCATTCTACATGCTCTGCATCAAGATAATTGGTAGGCTCATCCAAAATAAGAATATCAGGATTCTGCAAAAGGAGCTTGGTCAAAAGCACCTTAGTCCGCTGCCCGCCGGAGAGCTCATCCACCAGCCGGTCAAGACCGATATCACGGAGTCCCAGACCTCCGGCCACCTCTTCTATCTTGCTATCCAGAGTATAAAAGCTGTGGGCATCCAAAATATCCTGAATTTCCCCTGCCTCACTCATGAGCCGGTCCATTTCCTCCGGCGAGGCTGCAGCCATCCTATCATAACATTCCTGCATTTCCTGCTCCAGCCTGTACATATCATCAAAGGCGGTTTTCAGCACATCTCTAATGGTCATCCCGGCCTTTAAAACAGCGTGCTGGTCCAGATAGCCGGCTGATACCCGCTTGGCCCATTCCACCTTGCCTTCCTCCGGGGTCATTTGGCCGGTAATAATCGACAAAAAAGTAGATTTCCCTTCACCATTGGCCCCAATCAGGGCTACATGCTCCCCCTTTAAAAGACGAAAGCTCACATCGTCAAATATTGTTCTATCCCCAAAGCCGTGGGACATGCCGGTAACATTAACTATACTCAAGTGTTTATCTCCTTTATTTTATCGTTTTTCCTGACCATGATGTGCCTACGTATACTGGCAAACCAATCTCCTGGCGGATGATTTTCAAAAAACATAAAAATTATCGGTATCAAAAGCAGTGTAAACACCGTGGAGGTAATCAGCCCGCCAATAATAACCCAGGCCATGCTGACCCTGGTTTCTGCGCCCTCGGTCATGGCCAGCGCCGTTGGCAGCATTCCCACAATCATGGTTATGGTGGTCATCATAATCGGCTTTAGCCGAACCTTTCCGGCCTCCACCACCGCCTCATAGGCACTGTAGCCCCGACTTTGCAGGGTCATGGTATAATCCAGCAGCAGTGTTCCGTTTTTTGCCACCACTCCATCCATTACCAATATACCTATCATGGAATATAAATTAAGGGTGTTATGGGTAATCAACAAAAACAGCACTGCCCCTATCATCCCCAGTGGCAGGGAAAACATTCGGATAAATGGTGTAACAAGGGACTCATAAAGCACTGCCAGAAGCATATAAATAAGCACCATAGCCATTAAAAGGGCCATAAAAAGCTGCTGAAAGGAATCATCCATTTTATCTGATTGTCCGCTAAACCGATAGCTGACTCCATCCCCCAAATCAACATTTTTCATTTCCTTTTTTACATCTACAATAACATCATTCAATGGACGACTGCCAATGTTGGCAAACAGGGTAATGGACCGCCGCTTATCGATACGTCGTATACGAACTGGCCCGGTACCGTATTTCATTTCCGTTACATCACCCAGAAACATTCGCTGGCCGTTTATCATTACTGGAATAGACGCTACATCAGATGCCTTAAAGCCATCGGCCCCCTTGAATCTCACATTTATATCCGTATCCTGACTGTCATTTAGTACATCATTGCTTATATAGCCAGCGCCACGACCAGAAATGGCCGATGATATGGCTGTTTCCACATCCCCTACTGATACTCCCAGAGTACGGATTTTTTCCCGGTCAACGGTTAGCTGCAGCTCCGGAACACCTTCAATATAAGAGCTTGCCACGTCGGATACGCCCTTTATTTTAGTATTCAGTACATCCTTAACCTTGTTGGAGGCTGCCACAAGCTTGTCATTATCCATGCCCCGAAGCTCTATGCGAAGGGCACCGCCGCCACGGACTCCTCCACCACCAGATACACCTGCTATAGAGGTCTGCGTTTCTGACACACGAACGGTGGCCTCCGTTATATCAGCGCAAAAGGCCCGCATTTCATCGGCAACCTCCCACACGGTACGATGCCGGTCCCGACGGTCAGTCAGCTGAACCTTAATCCTGCCCTCATAGGAATTGTTGCCCCCCGCTCTGGCCAGATAGTATTTCACCTCCGGGATTGAATGGAGCTTGTCCTCTATCCGACTAACCACCTTGTAGGTTTCATCTGCCGTGCGGTTTACCGGCAGCTCAATTATCATCTGAAAGCTGCCCTCATCCGTTCTGGGCATAAATTCAGTCCCTACTGCCCCCAAAGGAATTAGGGACATTGCGCCTACAAACAGGGCCAGGGCTCCTATCAACAGCTTTTTCTGATGAATAAAGCTCTTTTTCAGAAGCACCTCATACTTTTCCACAGCCCTTTGCTCCAGCCAGTCCATAAACTCCCACACCCGATTTTTGGCAGGGTGCCAACCACTGTGATAGAGCTTGGCAGCCAGCATAGGCGTCAGGGTAAAGGATACAAACAGGGAAAACATGCCGGCAAAAACAATGGTCAAGCCAAACTGCCGAAAAAACTGTCCTGTCATGCCGGACATAAAGGCAATTGGCAGAAAGGTCACTGCATCACAAAGGGTGATGGCAATAGCCGCCATACCGATTTCCATTCGGCCGGTTTCCGCGGCCTGCTCTGACGACTCCCCCATTTTTAGGTGTCGGGAAATATTCTCCAGTACCACCACCGAATCATCCACCAGAATACCTATACACAGGGTCATACCCATAAGCGACATCATGTTGAAGGTAAATCCGGCAGCATACATGACAAAAAATGTGGCAATCAAGGAGGTAGGAATGGCCACCATAACCGCCGCCGTAGACCGCCAGCCCCGTAAAAACAAAAACAGTACCAGTCCAGTGGTAATAAGTCCCTCAACTAATGTTCCCAAGGTGTTGTGCAATGACGAACGGACATAATCCGCATCATTGCTTACCACAGTAAATTTATAGGCAGGGTTATTTTTTTTCAGCGCCTTTAGCTTCTTTTCAATATTATCAGCCGTCTCCACCACATTGGCATCACTGTTTTTGTATATTTCCATCATTACCGAGGCTTCACCGTTGAAATTTCCATACCGGTTCACCCGGGCGGTCTGATGCCTTACCGTGGCAATTGAAGTCATGGGAATTGCCGATTTATCAGCGTTTTTGACAAATATCTTTTCTATGTCCTCTGCCCTTTTGTATTGGGCCACCGCCCTTACATCGGACTTTTCAGTATCTGTATAAATAGTTCCTGACGGCAGAAGCTGATTTTCCTTCTTTATGGCATTGACAATATCATCCAGGGTCAGCTTGTAGGTGGCCATTTTACCTTTATCAACCTCTACAGCCACCTCTTTGTCAAGGCCACCGAACACATCAATCTCCGACACGCCACCGGCCTGCTGTATTTCATCAGAAAATTCATTTTCCACCTTGGAATAAGTATCAGCTATTGACCCGTCTGAGGTAACTGCCACCTCCATAATAGGCTCGTCGTTGTCATCCCGTTTTATTACAACCGGCTCATCAGCCTCCTCCGGTAATTTATAACGGATGGCCTCCACCTTCTTGGTAGCATCTATGGCCGCAGTATCAGCATTGGCATCGAATTCCAGCTCCACAGTAACCCGGGCACTTTCATAACGGGCTGTAGAGGAAATCTTTTTTACATTAGACAAGGAGGACAGAGCTTCCTCCACCGGCTTTACCACCTGCTGTTCAACAGACTCCGCACTGGCCCCGGGATATCTAACAAAAACTGTAATATATGGTGTGTTTACTGCTGGTAATAGCTCAACACCAATGCGGTAAAAGCTGAACATACCTATTACAACAAACAGCGCCACAATCATGGATATTCCCACTGGACGTTTTATGGCAA
>JAFVER010000175.1 GCA_017475925.1 Anaerovibrio sp.
GTCAGACCGGAGATTTGCCTACACCTTCCTTCAGATTCCATCTCACGACGGACACCCTTGGTGTTCAGCTATGCCATTCCCGCTATTAGGGCTGGCGAGGGACTTTCACCCATTAGAGTGCGCCCATGCTGGGCGCACCTAAATTCAAGCGCCCCTTGTTGGCTCGCTTTTATTAAGTGCTGTTACTAAAAGCATACAGACTGACCCCAAGCCAGTCCGTATTAAAATCATATCTCTATTCGATTTTCCATGGCACGGGAAAGCGTCACTTCATCAGCATATTCCAAATCTCCGCCTACCGGAAGGCCATGCGCTATGCGGGTAACCTTTATTCCAATAGGCTTCACAAGCTTGGCAATATACATAGCGGTGGCTTCGCCCTCAACGTTAGGATTAGTAGCCATAATTATTTCCTTCACTTCATCACCATGCAGCCTGTTAATAAGTTCCTTTACCTTTATGTTTTCCGGTCCAATCCCTTCCAGTGGAGATAATGCTCCATGCAAAACATGATATATTCCCTTATAATCCCGCATTCTTTCCATTGCTGCCACATCCTGTGGCTGTTCAACAACACAAATTACCGAGTGATCTCTTTTTTCCGATTTGCATATTCGGCATGGATTTTCATCACTCAAATTAAAGCAGATTTTACAATATCCGATTTTTTCCTTGGCCTTCATTATGGCCCCGGCCAAGCCTCTCGCTTTTTCCATGTCCATGTCCAGCACATGATAGGCCAGCCTTACAGCTGTTTTATTCCCTATCCCCGGCAAAGCACGGAAATGCTCTATTAATTCCGCCAAAGGTGCTATATATTCCATGGCTTAAAACATTCCTGGCGGAAGTCCCAATCCACCGGTAAGCTTGCTCATTTCGCTGGCCATCATTTCCTCAACCTTTTTAGAGGCTTCGTTAAAGGCTGCTGCCAACAGATCCTGAAGCATCTCTACATCCTCTGGGTCAACTGCTGCCGGATCTATTATTATGGACTTTACTTCCTTTTCACCATTCATGGTGATTTTCACAGCCCCACCACCAGCAGTGACATCTACTGTTTTCTGCTTAAGCTGCTCCTGCATCTCCTGCATCTGCTTTTGCAGCTTCTGCACCTTTTTCATCATGCCATTCATGTTATTCATGCCGCCCATACCACCAAACATACATTATCCTCCTTGTTTTTCCATTTTATCCTACGATAAAGGAGGCTTAAAGCTCCATATTCCTGGCTGAGAGCCATAGTGCCCATTAGCGTAGGGTAAACCCAGTGGGAGGTCAAAGCTCCCACCGAATAAGTCTCATTTCACATGCTAATGCTATCAAAATATAACTTATGCGTCAAATTTAAAAATCATTGTACCTCTTCTGGATGAACAAGACCATCACCAAAAACCCCTATAGCTGTATCCAGACGTTGTTTTTTCACCTCATCAAGCTCGTTTATGCCAAAATCATCATCGGTAGGCGGCGGAACATCCTCCTGAATATCCCCCACCGGTTCCTTCGGTTCTGGTGGCGTTGTTATCTCCTGGCAAATCATTTGCAAAGAAAGCCCGCTTACCATGTTAAAGGTTTTCTCAATGGTTTTTTTATACAAACGCTCAATAAGCCCCTTTATTACTCCCCCAGGAGCACCAACTACAAATCGTGCCTCATCCATACCCATAAAGGTACAATTCTGAAGGCAGGCCAAAACCTGATTTTTTCCGGTGCTTTTTAGCTCCTCAATGGTTTTTTGCCACAGGCCCATGCCATCCTCGGTAACATTCACCGATATTGGCACCGGTCTGCTATGAACCGGCTGACTATTGCCCATAGCTTTTCCTTCTGATATCTGTACATTTGGGTTGTCAGTTGTGGCAAGCGTACCAGCTGCCCCCTTACGAAGCATCCCCATGACCTGGGCCAGCTTCATCTCAAGCTGAGATATCCGCCCCTCGTCCACCGGATTTGTGGCTGTACTTTTAGCCGACTGTTTGTCTGAGGCCTGTGCTTCCCATTGGCAAATTTCCAGAAAAGCGGCTTCAACAGCTATTCGTGGCTGCGGTGACCATTTAACTTCACTGCTGGCCTCATGCAACCGTCGAATAATCCAAATAATCTGCTCTTGAGTAAAACCAGCTGCCTGCTTCTTAATACTTTCTTCAGCCTGAGCGTAATATTCAGCACCATCTATGAGACCGGCAGCCTTAAATATCATCAGCCCTCTGAAATGCATACCCAGCTCACCCAGCACCTGCTGCAAATCCTTGCCAGACCGTATAAGCTCGTCAACCATCCCCAGCACGTCCGCTGGGTTTCTGCCTTGAAAGGCCCCTACTAATTTATCAATCCATTCCCTGCCAACAAGCCCCAATAGCTGCTGCACCCGCGCCAGGGTAAGGCTTTGCTCGGACAAAGCAACGCACTGATCCAGGAGGCTCAAGGCATCGCGCATTCCACCATCTGCCTTCACAGCAATAAGCCGCAGTGCCTCATCATCGTAATCAATTTTCATATCATCAACGACGGTTTTCAATCGCCCTAAAATGTCATCCACTGTAATGCGTTTGAAATCATATCGTTGACACCTGGATTGTATAGTTGCCGGAACCTTGTGTACCTCGGTAGTTGCCATGATAAAAACCACATGCGGTGGTGGTTCCTCCAAGGTTTTCAATAGTGCATTAAATGCCTCGGTAGTGAGCATATGCACCTCGTCAATAATATACACTTTGAAACGACCATTTACAGGAGCAAATTTTACCGTTTCTCTCAAATCACGAATTTCATCTATACCGCGATTTGAGGCAGCGTCTATTTCAAACACATCCATGGAACTGCCGGAATTAATTCGTTGACAGGCAGCACATTTATTGCAAGGCTCAGTTGTGGGACCTTTTTCACAATTTAATGCCTTTGCCAATATTTTGGCTGTACTAGTCTTTCCTGTTCCTCTGGGACCAGAAAATAGATAGGCGTGACCTATTCGCCCATTTTTTATTGCATTGGCAAGGGTATGGCTGACATGCTCCTGCCCAACCAAATTAGCAAAATTATCAGGACGCCATTTTCTGTATAAAGCCATATATGCCATGTCCACACCTCCCAAATACAGTCGTTAAGCGTTCATATTATACCACAAATATCGTATAACTTTATAGTATACTAACTCAAACTTCCCACATGCATAATTGATACATTTATGCAAGGATAAATTTCCGCAAAAAAAAACCACGAAAAATGCAATAACATTTACGCAGCAAGTTGTTCTTTTTAACATTGGGCCACAGCCCCCAGGCTACCTCACGGCACAGACAGAGATTCACTTATCGCTGCTTCCTTCCGGACCTGACGAGGTTCATGAGACCGCCTTGCGCGAGACCAAGACACTGCAGCCCAATCTTAAAAAGAATATTTATTTTTTTGTATAAAAATGGCGGAGAGTGAGAGATTCGAACTCTCGGTACAGTAACCCGTACACACGCTTTCCAGGCGTGCTCCTTCAACCAC
>JAFVER010000176.1 GCA_017475925.1 Anaerovibrio sp.
ACCGGAGCCAAGGTCAACGAGTTCACAGCCATGCAGACCACGGCAGTTTACGCCTGCATCCGCATTCTGGCGAAGTCCATCGCAGGGATGCCGCTTAAGTGTCCGCGGCATACAGACAACCAAAAAGACCCCTCCAAAAATGAAGAGGGGTCTTTTTTGCGAGGCTGAGGCTTAATTTAATGACATTGCGCACAAGCGACCTCTTTTTTCTGACGCTAAATCAGTTGATGTCATAAACGAATACTTCGGAAATTTCGGAAGTATATCCAGGATAGAAGCCCTTAACCATACCGAGTACGATACGGGAGCCACGGTTGTAGTGGAGCAGGAACTGTCTCTTTTTCTTATCAAAGGTGAGGCCTTCGATTTCGCCCTGGAAGGTTACATCGTCAAAGGTTCTCTCAAGAACTACAGGAGCATTGGAAACACCTGGCCTGATATCTACACGATACATATGGTCTGGTTCAAGCTCATCAGCAGTACCATCATCAGCAGTGAGATAGAATGAGCCTTCAAAGTAAGCCATACCCTGTACCCACTGAGGTGGAGCCTGGATGTGTACCTTGCGGAGATACTTACCGGTCTTCAAATCATATTCATAGAGATAACGACCAGATTCTTCGCCTACCCAAGAGCACATCCACACAGTCTGGGTATCTGGGTTAACTGCAATACCGGAGCACTCTTCCTGTCCAGAGGATGGCTCAAATGGGAAGGTTCTCTTCAGCTTCAGGCTGTCGCCATCATGGATAGCAATCTGAATGTCCTTACCAACACCATCCATAAAGTTTTCAGCACCTACATAAACCTCATTGTTGTATACATCAATATCTCCAATGTGGTTGGATGGAATTTTGTAACCATCAAATGGAGTCTTGTTGATTTTTACCTGATTCCAGTTTCTGTCATATTTTGCAAGAGTCTTGGAACCGGAAACCCAGAAGTAGTCACCCTCAGAAGCAACACCCTGACGGCCCTCTACCTTGTGAACAGCTGCAAGTGTGTAGGTATTCTTTGGCAGCATCTGCCTAGAGTTGTCCTCTGGTCTGCCAGCCAATGGACTAAGACCAGACATGCCGGTAGCTGCCATTGCAGTTGCAGATACGCTTAATGCCAAACCAAGAACTGCAGCCTTCAAAGCTTTTTTCTTCATAATAATACCCCTCCAATGAATAATAAAATATAATAAGATTTTTGAGTTCTATGAACTGCAAAATCATAGAACAACCTCTTACAAAGCTTATTATTCACTATTATTTTAAAAATTCCTGCTTTATTTTTTAATAAAAATAGATTTTTTTAAGCAAACTATTGGCTGTTAGGTGCACTGCCTATAAACCGGCATTGTTTTGCTCCAGTGAAATCAAGCAGGAAGTTCTTGCCTTCCCCAATGGGGAAGGTGCCGAGCTCACGAGGCGGATGAGGTGTTCAACTTGTTATTCGTAATGGTGTAAATTTTGCAAATCTTTTGAATAGTAGGGAAACAATGAGAAGCAATTAATTAGAGCAAGAAATATGGACAATAAATATAAAAAGTAATAATATATAGGATGTAGTTAGGTATTAATTACTTGAACGTTCCACATGTATAATAAGTGTGTTTAGGCATTACACCTAAATTACATTAATGCCGCTGTGTAGAAGGTTTAAGTTAATTGCTTTTCGGGGTAAATAAATATGGGAGGACAGAAGAAATGAACATTCATGAGTATCAGAGCAAGCAGGTCCTGAAGTCCTTTGGCGTTAATGTACCAAGGGGTATACCGGCATTTTCCGTTGACGAAGCGGTAAATGCGGCAGAGGAGCTCGGTGCAAAGGTGACAGTTGTCAAAGCGCAGATTCATGCAGGTGGTCGCGGAAAAGCCGGCGGGGTAAAGATTGCCAAGAGTTTGGATGAGGTAAGGGGATACGCCTCTGAACTTCTTGGAAAGGTATTGGTTACTCATCAGACTGGACCTGAGGGCAAGAAGGTAAATCGGTTGCTCATAGAGGAAGGCTCCAATATCGAAAAGGAATATTACCTCAGCTTTGTAAATGACCGTACTACTGCCAAGATTGTTATGATTGGTTCCGAAGAGGGTGGCATGGAAATTGAGAAGGTTGCTGCAGAGTCTCCGGAAAAAATCATCAAGGAATATATTGATCCGGCCATCGGCTTGGCACCTTTCCAGGCAACCCGCATGGCTTATAAGATGAATTTTAAGCCAGAGGCCATCAGAAAGGCTTCTGCTATTATGATAAAGCTCTATGCAGCATTCATTGGCAAGGATTGCAGCCAGGTAGAAATTAATCCATTGGTTGTTACAGCAGAAAATGACGTTATCTGTCTCGATGCCAAGCTGAATTTTGATGACAGTGGATTGTTCCGTCATCCAGATATAGTTGAGCTTCGTGATGAAACCGAGGAGGATCCAAAGGAGCTGTGGGCTTCTAATGAGGACTTGAACTATGTTAACCTGGGCGGTGACGTTGCCTGCATGGTTAACGGTGCCGGCTTGGCTATGGCCACGGTGGACATCCTTAAATATTATGGTGGTGAACCGGCTAACTTCCTTGATGTTGGTGGCAGCTACACTCCTGAAAAGATTGCCACTGCCTTTGAGATTATGCTGGATGGCGGCCAGGCAAAGGGGATTTTTGTAAACATCTTCGGTGGTATAAACAAGTGTGATGTTATTGCTGAGGGTATTCAGAAGGCAGCCCAGATTATTGCTGAAAAGACTGGAAAGGATGGTATTCCGGTTCCTGTAGTTGTTCGGCTTGAAGGTACAAATGTTGAGCGTGGTCGTCAGATTTTAACAGATAATCCTGTGAAGAACGTGTTTATGGCTCCTACTATGGAGGGCGGCGCCCAGGATATTGTAAAGCGTGTAGAAGAAGCTAAGAAGCACTAAGGAGGTCTGTCGAAATGGGTGTTTTAATTAATAAAGATACAAAGGTAATTGTACAGGGTATCACTGGTAAGACAGCAGCCTTTCATACCAAGCAGATGCTGGAATATGGTACAAAGATTGTGGCCGGTGTAACTCCTGGAAAGGCTGGTCAGACTGTTGAGGGAGTTCCTGTTTATAATACAGTTGAGGACGCAGTAAAGGCTACCGGCGCCACTGTTTCGGTAATTTTCGTACCTGCCCGGTTTGCGGCTGATTCCATTATGGAGGGCGTTGAGGCTGAGCTTGATTTGGTTGTATGTATTACCGAGCATGTTCCTGTACAGGATATGATAAAGGTTCGTCGTTATATGGAGGGCAAAAAGACCCGCCTTATCGGACCAAACTGCCCTGGAATTTTGACTGTTGATGAGGCAAAGCTGGGGATTATTCCTGGTTATATTCATAAGAAAGGCCATGTTGGAGTTATTTCCCGTTCTGGAACCCTTACCTATGAAGCAACCTTCCAGCTCACCAGTGCCGGTATTGGACAGACCACTGCTATCGGTATCGGTGGTGACCCAATAAAGGGAACTGATTTTATTGATGCTTTGAAGCTCTTCAATGAGGATGATGAAACCAAGGCCATCATGATGATTGGTGAAATCGGTGGTACTGCTGAGGAAGAGGCTGCCCAGTGGATTAAGGAAAATATGAAGAAGCCAGTTGTAGCGTTTATTTCCGGTGTTCAGGCGCCTCCGGGCAAACGTATGGGCCATGCCGGTGCAATTATTGCTGGCGGCAAGGGTACAGCTGCCGACAAGATTAAGGCCCTGAATGCGGTTGGTATTCCTGTAGCTGAGACAGTAGCTACCATGGGTGAAACTGTGGTAAAGAAGCTGAAGGAAGCCGGCATTTATGATGTGTGCCATACCTGCTGATAGCTAGTTAGTATAAAGTATAGAATCCGTTATTTGTCCTTTGGGCAGATAACGGATTTTTTTTTGTATATAGCCCGCTGCTGCTTCCCCCGTCAGCTTGTCAGCTGCATCTTTCCATCCCCTAAATAGGCTGTATTATTCCATTCGTGTTGTAAGGACACGTCTTAGTAATATGCCTTCCCCTATGGGGAAGGTGGCAGCCGTTAGACTGTCGGATGAGGTTATGATAAATCCAGTATTATATCATTGTCCCAAACACAAAATTTTGATTGTAAACTTCGCCTATTTATTATATAGTTATAGTGTATCGGTATAGCTAGGTCGTATGATGACCTGGCCTATACATAATTACCAGGAAGGAAGATGAATCAATGTTTGGCATGTCAATGGACATTGGTGTTGATTTAGGTACAGCAAATGTTCTGATATATATAAAGGGGAAGGGTGTTGTTCTTAGAGAGCCGTCAGTGGTAGCTGTGGATCGTGATACGAGCCGGGTATTGGCGGTGGGTGAGGATGCCCGTAGAATGATAGGCCGCACTCCCGGCAATATAGTTGCTATTCGCCCCCTTAGAGATGGGGTTATATGCGATTACGATGTTACAGAGGCCATGCTCAGGTACTTTATAGAGAAGGTTATTGGTCACAGCTTTGTTTTTAGACCACGTATCATGATATGTGTGCCGTCTGGAGTAACAATGGTGGAACAACGGGCAGTACAGGAGGCGGCCGAACAGGCTGGAGCGAGAAAGACCTTTCTCATTGAAGAGCCTTTGGCAGCAGCCCTGGGGGCCGGGCTGGACATTTCTGAGGCCTGTGGCTCTATGGTAGTTGATATTGGTGGTGGTACCACTGATGTGGCGGTTATCAGTTTAGGGGGCATTGTGGCAAGTGACAGTATCAGGACGGCTGGTGATGCCTTTGATGAGGCAATAATAGATTATGTTAAATCTTCCTTTAACCTGATGATTGGGGAGAGGACGGCCGAGGAAATCAAAATTACTGTTGGGGCTGCTTATGCTGGTGCGAGAAACGGTAAAATGGAAATCAAGGGCAGAAATCTTTTGACTGGATTACCAAAGGTTGTTGAAATAACAACTGACCAGGTAGCAGAAGCTTTGGCTAATCCAGTAGGCAAGATTATTGCCTGTGTAAAGAAGGTTTTGGAGGAGTGCCCACCGGAGCTGGCAGCGGATATTATGGACCGAGGCATCATATTTACTGGTGGTGGTGCAATGCTTTACGGGTTGGATGAGCTTTTGCATCAGGAAACCAAAATTACCGTTGGTTTAGCAGAGGATGCTCTTTCCTGTGTGGCGCTTGGTACTGGAAAAGCCTTGGATAATATTGATAAGCTTGATGATAAAAAATCTATGTCTTTTTGGAAGAAAAAATAATTGGAGGGGTATGTATGTGGCGCGGACTTTATACGGCGGCTACAGGCATGATTACAGAATCCTACCGCACGGATGTTATTGCCAATAATTTGGCAAATGCCAACACTACATCGTATAAAAGAGATGATGCGGTAAGCAAGGATTTTGAACCCATGCTTATGCGCAGGATAGATGATTATTCCATGCGGCAGCGTGATATAACTACCTTTAAGGGCTTTTCGCTTTACAGTGGTGCTCCGGTGGTAGGAGAGCTGGGGATGGGTTCTCAGGTGGACGAGGTTGCAACTGATTTTTCCCAGGGGTCCTTTGAGACAACTGGAAATCAGTTTGATTTGGCAATTTCTGGTGAAGGGTATTTTATGGTAGATACGCCCCAGGGACAGCGGTATACCAGAGCCGGTAATTTTTATCGTTCCGCCACCGGTCGGCTGGTAAATGTAAATGGCTACAATGTTCTTGATAATCGGGGCAGGCCAATTGATATCCCTGATGAAGCAACAACAATCATTGTTGGGCCTACCGGCAATATTACCACTGATGGCAATTTTGTGGCTCAGCTGGGGCTCTTCCAGTTTGAGGGGGGCAATCGGGCTGTATTGAAGCAGGGCGATAACCTTTATCGGCCAAACGGTAATCCTCGTCGTATTAATGGTACCGGGGAGATTCAGCAGGGAGTTTTGGAGCGGTCCAATACAAATATTGTTTCGGAAATGGTGAATCTGATTGCCAATTATCGGGCCTATGAAGCTAATTCAAGAGCCGTGGTTACCCAGGACACCATGCTGGATAAGTCCGTCAATGAGGTTGGCCGAAATACGTGATGTATTCAGTTTTACTTAATGTTGATTTAATGTAATTGTTACTTAAATCCAATGATTTGACGATACTATTGTATCGGGATATTTTGTTTATAGATGGGAGAATTGCCTTATGATGAGATCACTTTGGTCTGCAGCCTCCGGCATGAAGGGGCAGCAGAAGCAGATGGATGTGCTTTCACACAATATTGCCAATGTTAATACAACTGGCGCAAAGCCGCAGCGGGCTGAATTTCAGGATTTGATTTACCAAACCCTGCGGGCCGGTGGTGCTGAAAGTGGAGATGGAACCTCCTATCCTACACCTATGCAGATTGGTCTTGGAACAAAGTTTTCTGCCACCACGCGCGTATTCAGCCAAGGCAATATCCAGGTTACAGACAATGTAACAGATATAGCTATTGAGGGGGAAGGCTTTTTTCAGATACTTTTGCCGGATGGTACTACTGCGTATACCAGAGATGGTTCCTTTAAGGTAGATGCGGATCGCAATCTGGTTACTACTGAGGGCTATCAGCTGACCAATAATATTCAGTTTGATGCTAATGCACCGAGTGACAGCATTACCATATCGTCTACTGGTGTTGTATCGGATACCCCGGCTGGTGGTACTTCTACTGTAATAGGGCAGATTACCCTGGCAAGATTTTTAAATCCTGCCGGCCTTACTTCTATCGGTAAAAATTTGTTTATACAGTCGGCGGCCTCTGGCGAGCCGTTGGAAAATAACCCTGGTACTGATGGTACAGGGACACTCATTCAAAGTGCGTTAGAGATGTCCAGTGTTCAAATCGTGGATGAAATGGTAAATATGATTGTGGCACAGCGTGCCTATGAGTCAAATTCCAAAGCAATTACTACCTCTGATTCCATGCTGGAAATTGCCAATGGTTTGAAACGGTGATGAAGTATTTAATTAATTTTTTCCTTGTCGTATTTTTATTGCTGCCTATGTCTGTTTCTGAGGGTGTAGGGGTGTCGGTACGGCCTACAGCCCAGCTTCCCCAGGTAGTGGTTAGGGAAAATTTTATTCAGCAGGCCACTAATTGTATAAAAAATGCCATGGAAGAGGCCGGGGAAACCAGACGATATACTGTTGAACCTATGATTGTTCCGGCTGGCCTAAGGCTGCCGGAGGGGAAGATTACCTATGCAGGAAGTATTCCCAATGGTATAAGGTTTGCCAAGGGAACTCAGATAAATCTTGATGTTCTGGTGAATGGCAGGAAATATACAACCGTAAAGTGCTCCATGCGAATCCGTATCTATGATAATATGGTAGTGGCAGTAAAGCAGCTACGCCAGGATCAGGTGCTTACAGTGGCTGATGTTCGGTTGGAGGAGCGGGAGGACAAGGGAGCAAATTTTGTATATTATACTGATGTAAATGACGTCATTGGCAAGGTACCAATTAAGGGAATTGGTCAGGGCCAGGTGATAAATAATCACATTATTCAATATCCTATATGTCTCAGGCGTGGGGACAGGGTATCGATAAATGCCAACATAAATGGTATTGTGGTGTCCACTGAGGGTATTGCTATGGAAAACGGTCGCAAGGAACGATACATTTCCGTAAAAAATCTGAATTCCGGCCGAGTGATAAAGGCCAAGGTAATTGATGATAAAAATGTTGAAGTAGCTGCATAGCAGCAGCTTTTAGCTATGGAGGCGGGTGAGCTTAATGAAATATATTTTTACTGTCATTATGGCAGGGATAATGTTTTTTCAGGTAGGAATATTGGCTCCGGGAAACGCCGGCGCAGTAAGCCTGTGGGGGGATGGCTCCAGGAGTATATTCACAGATCACAAGGCATCACAGATTGGGGATATATTGACCATTCTCATTAGCGAATCTGCCACCACGTCTACCACCAAATCATCCTCCAATTCTAAGTCTGGCTCACAAAATCTGAATGCCGGTACAGGGATATTCGGCTTTTTGGCTTCGGCTACTGCCAGCGGGTCAGATGAATTTAAGGCCGACGGAAATGCTACAAATACCAATCGAGCTACTGGTACAGTTACCGTAACCGTTGTAGAGGTAATGCCCAATGGTAACTTTGTGGTAGAAGGTACTCAGTCGATTTGGAATAATAAGAATGAGCACAAGATTACCCTTAGAGGTATAGTACGACCGGAGGATATATCCTACAGAAACACTGTTCAGTCCAGCAAGGTAGCTGATGCAACCTTGAAGTTTGATGGCAAGGGTCCATTGAATGCAAAACAGCGGCAGGGTATTCTTACACAGATTTTCAATATTCTGTTCTGATAATGGTATGGAGGCCTGAGAATGAAGCGCATAGGTATGATTATATCGCTGGTTGTTTGTATATGTATTATGACAGCCGGTGTGGTGTTTGCTGATAGTGCCAGCACCAGAATAAAGGATATTGCCAAGGTACAGGGAGTCCGCTCAAACCAGTTGGTTGGCTACGGACTGGTAGTTGGACTTAATGGTACCGGGGATTCCAATAAAATGACCCAGACAATGCAATCCATCGGCAATATGATGCAGGCCTTTGGAGTTACGATTGACACGGCGAATCTGAAGCCAAAGAATGTGGCTGCAGTCATTGTTACAGCAACCTTACCGCCATTTGTTCGGGAAGGTGATACCATTGATATTACTGTATCATCAATTGGTGATGCCACCAGTATTCAGGGAGGTACTTTGGTACAAACTCCATTGAAGGCTGCAAATGGCAATGTATATGCCGTGGCTCAGGGGGCTGTTTCCACTGGTGGATTTGTGGCCGGTCGTGGAGGAAACACCGCTCAGAAAAATTTTCCAACTGTAGGTACTACCCCTAATGGTGCTATTGTGGAAAATACTGTAGAAGATGATTTGGCGAATATGAGCAGCAATTTGTCACTGTCTTTATCCAAGGCTGACTTTACCACGGCAAGTCGGATAGCGGAGGCTATCAATCGTCAGTATGGTGATGTAGCCAAGGCTGCCAATCCAGGGCGGGTTGATGTGGTTGTTCCGGCGTATTATCGAAATGATGTGGTGGGATTTGTTGCCAGTCTGGAGGATATATATGTAACACCGGACAATATAGCTAAGGTGGTTGTCAACGAGCGCACCGGTACCATTGTTATGGGTGGAAATGTATCTGTTGATGATATTGCTATTACCCAGGGTGGCTTAAGTGTAAAAATAACTAAGTCAACGGAGGTAAATCAGCCGGGACCATTCAGTATGGGGCGTACTGTCGTAACCAAGGCTGAGGACACTGAGGTGGATGAGGCAACAGCCAACTCCATTGTTCTGCCGGCTACGGCCAACGTCAATGATATTGTGGGAGCATTGAACTCTGTAGGAGCAACCCCAAGGGATATTATTTCCATTTTACAGGCTATTAAGGCTTCGGGAGCCCTCCATGCGGAGCTGGAAATTATCTAAGCAGGTGATTTTATGCAGATTGACAATATAAACAGCACATGGGTGGCCGCTCAGCAGACAGCTGACCAAGGTGCAAAAGCGGTGTCTGATGCCAATAGCTTTGCCAAACAGCTGCAGAGTGCGTCAGAAGCATTGGAGAATGCCCGGGAAATTCAGAAAAATGATGCCCATAAAACGGTGCAGGCCAAAGCCGCTATGACGCCGGAGCAGCTGGCCTATGACAAAAAGCTGCGGGAAGCCTGTGAAGGCTTTGAAGCGATGTTTTTAAATATGATGTATCGGGAAATGCGTAATATTGTGCCGGAAAATACCCTTTTTGGTAATTCTAACGCTGATAAAATATGGCACGATATGCTTGATACGGAGATGGTTAATAATATGGCTGCGGCCGGTGGGGTTGGACTGGCTGATGTGATATATAAGCAGCTGACGATGGAGGACAAGGCTCGTCAGGATATGACTAACCGGATTATGCAGCATCGTCAGGAGGCAAACTGATTTTATTAATCAATTCAAGGTTGGGCTGTTGCAGATATGCAACAGCCCTTGCTATTGATGAAACTGAATATTTGAGGGAGTGCTTTGATGAAATTAAAAAAAATATTGACTGGCCTGATGGTCATGGCCGTAGCATTAAGTCTCACATTATATGGTACTGCTCCTGTAGAAGGTGCAACAAATTCTATTCAGAAGTCCGTTACGGCTGAAAAGGCCATAAAAGGAACTGAGCTGAAAAATATACGGGTTGGTGGAGATGCGAAGCATACCCGTATTGTTATGGATTTAAGTAGCGCAAAAAAATTTAATTATGCCTTTGAAAACAACAATACCAGACTGGTAATTAATATTGACGGGGTTTACACGGCAATGAAGGCTGCTCCCGATACTAATCGGGGAGCAGTGAAGGATTTGATATTGGCTACCTATGGTGATACGGTCCAGCTGATAGTAGATATGAAGGTGCCTGTGCCAGTAAAGGTGTATCCTTTAAAAAATCCAGATCGGGTTGTTATTGACCTTATAAATGAGTATGAGGAGGAAACTTCAAATCAGGTTGAAGCCGGGCTTTTATACGGGAAATACGTCCGATTTGACAGTCGTGGAATGCTGACAGCTTATACGCTGGAGGTTGATCCACAAAAATTTGATATCAGGATGGTTTTACCTGGTGGAGAAGTCACGCAGGGCTTAGGTAAACTGTCCACCATAGCACAAAAGTATAATGCGGTGGCAGCGGTAAATGGGGGGTATTTTGACTGGAGTGGCACCTTTCTTATTGGGGATGTGCGTATCAATGGAACTACTGTAGGGATGGTTCCTGAGGAAAGGTCTGGGCTAATAAATAAACGTGATGGCAGCTATGATGTGGGTAAGGCCAGTTATTCTGGTACGGTAACAATAAATGGGCAAGGAATTTCCTTTTGGGGAGTAAATTCTCCGCGGGGAAAGGATGCAGTTATTTTATACAACAGACTGTATGGTACCCATACGGGAACAAATGAATTTGGCAAGGAATTTGTAATCCGACATAATTCTGTTGCGGCAATAAATAATGGTAACAGTGAAATTCCACCGGATGGAGCCGTAGTTTCGGTGCATGGTCAGTCTCTGGAATATTTTAAAAATGTTCGGGTGGGGGATCGGGCTGAAATAATTGAAAGCTTTGGAGAGGCCATCCCTGATAACGTGGATTTTTATGGGGCAGGACCGCAGCTTGTAAAAAATGGACGGGTAGACGTTACCTCCTATAATGAGGGTATTGCAAATGATATTGCAAATGGACGGGCCCCAAGAACAGCTGTTGGTATTAAACCGAATGGACATGTTATTTTAATGGTGGTAGACGGTCGCCAAAGTCACAGCATTGGGGCAACCCTGCCAGAAATGGGGCAGCTGCTGATAAAATATGGTGCTGACCGAGGGGTTAATTTCGACGGTGGCGGCTCCAGTGAGATGGTGATAAACAACCAGATTGTAACCAGTCCCTCTGGCGGTACTGAGCGAAAAATTGGAAACGCATTGGTGGTAGTGAGAAAATGACGAGAAAAGAGAGCGGTGCTCTCTTTTCTTTTTCCCTTTCTTACGCTATAATAACCTTGTTGAGCTGTAACTTGTAGAATAAGGTGAGAATTAGTGAGAAAATTTTTAAATAGATTAGGCTTAAAAAAGAGAATTTTGGCTGTTGCTTTTTCGGTGACGATGATGACGGGGGCAGTAAGCTATGCTGCTTTGCCGGAAATCATTTCCATTGATGATATACAGACTGGGATGACGGGTAAGGGCTATACAGTCATTGACCCTAGCGGTGAAATACGCTCCTTTGATGTAAAGGTAGTAGGCCGTATGGGGGGCGGGAAGATGGATTCTTCCCGTATTTTAGTTGATGTTTCCGGACCGGTTATTGAGGAAGCCGGCGGAGCGATTTCTGGTATGAGTGGCAGCCCGATATACATTAATGGTAAATTGGCTGGAGCCTTATCGGCCAGCCTTAAGGACATGTATATAAACAAACGGATATTGATTACTCCAATTGAGGATATGCTGAAAATTTGGGAATATCCTGATACGAAAAATAAAACCTCGCTGCCACAGGTTGACTTGAAGAAGAGCCGTGAGGAGGCTGAAAAGGCCAAAGTAGAGTTTGAAAAAAAGATTCATGATATCAAGGTTGCTTTAAATGGGATTAATCCTGAAAATTATCCTGATATAAACAACCCAAATCTGGCAGATAATCTCCGCAGTGACTGGAATAATCCGAATTTAGCTGATAATTTGAGAGATGATTACCATCCAGCTGAGGGGACAGCTTCAGAAGAGGACAATAACAGGACTGATGAAAAGCCTGATAATAAAGAGCCTGTTAGTGAGGAGGACACTAAGGCCAATGGTCCTGACAATGCCCCATCGGAGGGTGATAGGGATAACACGGAGGCTGATACACCTGATGTGGCTGTAAATGAGCCAACAGGTCAATATGCGCAGGGCTATGCACCAGATGGCAGTGACCAGGCTGGAGCTGAAATGAATGTTTCCAATAATGGTGAAGCCGAAGAAAAAGCTATGCTGCTTGCGGCTGGATTTAGTAGTCGTGGAATTGATTTTATACAGGAAAAGCTAAAAGAAAAGGGCTTTAGAATAAATGAAGTCAGCGAGTGGAACTCTTTTGCCGGTCCTGCTACAATCAGGTATGATGCTTCTTTGGAGCCTGGCAGCCCTGTAGGGGTGGCAGCAGCTGTTGGTGACTACAGCCTTGGGGCCATTGGTACCGTTACTGCCGTTGATGAAAAACGGATTTTAGCCTTTGGTCATCCATTTTCCCATAGGGGAAATGTAAATTATTTTATGACTGGGTCGGAGGTTATTTCCACAGCGCATGGACCTCTTAACGGTATGAAGCTGGGGTATAATTCATCATTGATTGGACGGATAAATCAGGATAGGGCCAATGGAATAGCTGGTATTTTAGGAGAATTTCCGCAGAATATTCCAGTAATTGTTACAATCAACGATGTTGATTTGTCAAAGTCCATAACCTACCATTCATTGATTGCCTATGACGAGGATTTGGTACCTGCGTTGACTACCGCCATGGTGTATGATGCTATGGGCAGTACCATAAATCGTGACATGGGCGGCACGGCCAGAGTACATTTTGCGGTCAGAACCAATATGGCCGAAGAAGGCAGGCTGGATCGCAGCAATATGTTCTATAATGGCAGTGACGTTGGTAAGCCGGCTGTCAGTGAGCTGACGGAAATTATGAATACGATTTGTAACAATAAGGATCGGGAGTCCGACATATACGATATTAAGGTTGATGTGTTTATCGAAGGAAAACGACTGACTGCCTCACTGCTTTCAGCGGTTCCTTCCCAGGATGAGGTGCTGCCAGGTGAAAAAATCACTTTTACAACCACCATTAAGCCTTATCGTGGAGAAAATGTTGTGTTGGAGATTCCTTACACTGTACCAAGGAATCAGCTTCCTGGGGTATTGAATCTGGATATTCATGGCGGTGGCTTAATAAATGTTGCCAAGCTGCTGTTGGCTCAGCAGGGTGGTGATTCCAGCCTGGAGGAGGATAAATCAATAAAGACTGAGACCATATTAAAGGATATGGTGGAGTCTAATCACAATAATGATATTGTTATAGAGCCGGCTTTGGCTGCACCTATGACTGAGGCGCAGCAGAAGGAGGCTATTAAGCAGGCCATTAAACAGGCAAAGCGTTTGGAGCAGGAAGCCAAAAAGGGCAAGAAGCCAGAAAAGCAGGAGCCGGCCACCAAGGTAACCAGCAGCTTTGCTACAGATTATGTTATAGATAATGTTATACATACCTCTTTGCGGGTTGTGGAAAAGAAAAAATAAGATTTTCGCTAGGATGTGTTGATTAAATGAGTTCGCCCAGATTTGCGATGATTGGCTGTCTGTTGCCAGGCGACAAACCACGGTCATAGTGGTACTTAAGCGACACCTCCTAGAGTGGTGATTTATATGGTGGAGGCTTAATAGATGTTTGTTAGGTTTCTGGAATTAATAGGTGCTTCGGTATTGGAGCTGTTGTATTTTGTCGGTGATGTTATGCTGCTGTTTATAGAAGCAGTGCGCCAGGTGCCGATAAAAATCCGCGTAAGGCATGTGGTGAATCAAATGTCACATTTAGGCGTAGATTCATTGCCAATAGTGTCTCTTACCCTAACCTTTACCGGTATGGTAATGACTCTGCAAATTGCCAATGAGTTTATTAAAATGGGGGCAGAGTCAACAGTTGGCGGTATTGTTGCCATTGCCATAGGTCGTGAGCTTGGGCCGGTATTAGTTGGTGTTGTAGCCGCCGGTCGGGTTGGGTCGGCAATGACAGCTGAAATCAGTACCATGAAGGTTACGGAGCAGATAGATGCTCTTAGGGTTATGGGCACCAATCCCACAGGTTACTTGGTAGTGCCAAGGATGTTGGCTTGTATGATAATGATCCCTGTACTGACTATATATGGTGATTTAATCGGTGTGCTGGGAGGCTGGCTGGTGGCGAAGTATTATGCCGGTATTTCAACTTATGTATATGTAGATTCCATTAGTCATTATGTTGTGTTAAAGGATATGGTGGGTGGACTGATTAAAGCAGTATTTTTTGGCGCTGTTACGGCAACCCTGGGATGTTATTATGGCATGAAGGCTCCAGATGGAGCTGAAGGGGTGGGAAAGGCCACTACCCGTTCCGTGGTCAGTGCAATAGTTGTTATTTTCATGCTAAATGTTATTCTGTCCATGTTTCTGTATTAATGGTGAAGGTTTATGATAAGGTTAGTTGATATTTGTAAAGCTTATAACGGTAAGGTAGTATTGGATAATATAAATTTGGAAATAGCTGACGGTGAGACATTGGCGATTATTGGAGGCTCCGGTTCGGGAAAAAGCACCTTGCTGCGGCTTATGATAGGACTTATAAAGCCCACCAGTGGACAGATTTGGCTGGGAAATGATGATATAGCAGCTATGAATGAACAGGAGCTGGATAATATAAGGCTCCATATGGGAATGGTTTTTCAATATTCAGCCTTGTTTGATTCCATGTCGGTAGGCGACAATGTGGCCTTCGGGCTCAGAGAGCATACCGATTACGATGAAGAAAAAATAATGAATATTGTCCGGGAAAAGCTGGAGTTGGTTGGACTTCCCGGAACTGAGGGAATGATGCCGGACGAGCTGTCCGGTGGTATGAAAAAACGGGTAAGCCTGGCCAGAGCCATTGCTTTTAATCCAGAAATAATTTTTTATGATGAACCAAGCTCAGGTCTTGACCCTATAATGACGGAAAAAATCGATGAGCTCATTATTTCCACCCAAAAAAAGCTGGGGGTTACCTCAGTGGTGGTTACTCACGATATGGGCAGTGCGGTGAAAATCGCCAACCGGATAGCCATGATACATGAAGGGGAGCTTATAGCCGTGGACCGGGTGGACCGATTCCGACGAATTAATGAACCGAGAGTCAGAGCTTTTCTTAGGGACTTATACATAAATGAGGAGGCGCAGGCATGAGTACGGAAGTCAAGGTAGGGGCCTTTACCTTGGGGGGGATTTCCCTAATGTTGGCGGTGTTTGTATTTCTTACGCATTTTAGCTTCGGTGGGGATAAAACCTACAAGCTGTATGTTGAATTTGACCAGGCTATTGGTCTTGTACCTGGTAACAGCGTTAATTACGCTGGAGTTTCCATTGGCAGTGTTGAAAAAATTATTCCCGACGGAGCCGGGGTCATGGTGGAAACCAATATTGGAGAAAATGTAAAAATACCTCGTAAATCAACCTTTATTATCACCTCAAATGGTGTTATGGGGGCAAAATTCGTTAATATACAGCCGGACAAGGATTGCGATATGGATGACTGTTATCAGCCGGGGGATTATGTTATTGGTGCTGGTGAAGCGGGGCTTGATAATGTAATGGCCGGAGTAAGTGATGCTTTGGCTGAGGTCAGGCTGTTGCTGGCATCAATGAATGAAATAATAGGAAATGATGAAACAAAACAGGCCTTGAAGGATATATCCCTGAATATCCGTGCAGTTACAGCCAATGTAAATGTGCTGACGGCAAGCCTGGCCGATGTAGCAGTGTCCAGTCAGGATGATATAAAAAATATGGCACGAAATCTTAATGTTATGACCAGCAGCCTGACCAGAACGGCTAACAGTGTGGAAGCAATGGTAAACACCTTTAGTGGCGATGGTCAAACTGCTGAAAATCTGAAGGTGGCTATAAATAATTTATCCGAGTCCAGCCAAAGGATAAATCGTATGGCCGCTTCTCTGGAGGGCGTAGTAACTGACCCAACGGTGGCTGCTGATTTGAAAAATATTATTCACAACACCAGCAAACTTACCCAAAAGGCTGATAATATGATGTCAAAGGTGTCCGGCATAAAGGTAGGCGGCGGAGTAGAAACCATGTATAGTGGAAAAACAGGAAAATGGATTTCTGATTTTGATATGCGTATTGGGAGCGGTAACAGCTTTGGCAAGATTGGGGTAACTGATATTGGTGAAGGCAATCGGTTTGAGCTACAGGGAGGAATGAGAGCTGATGCCTTTGGTGGTCGGGTTGGAATAATTGAAGGAAAGGCTGGCCTGGGGATTGACCTTTTTGGTGGAAAGAAATTACAATTATCTGTAGATGCCTATGATCCAAATGAGTTTAAGCTGAAGTCACGGCTACAGTATGAAATAGCCAAGGATACATATCTGTTTACTCAGATTAACGATATAAATAAACGGGACAGGAGGGCCACATATTTTGGTCTCAGACGAAGTTTTTAATGTAGATTTAATTCACTTTTTTTTCATAAAGGTATAATATGATAGAGACTGAGGAGGTCTAGCGATTATGAAAAATTATAGATTTAAAAATTTAACGGCCTTGGTATGTGGTGGCTTGTTTACCTTATCCGTCGCCGGTAGTGCGATGGCTGCTGATACCATGGATGTAAATATTGAAGAATGTGTACAGATGGCCATGAATAATAACCGGACCATTAAGCAGGCTTTGGCGGATTATGATTCGGCTGTGTGGAAACGCCATGAGGCCCGTCGTACCAGTGGACCTACCCTGAACTGGACCAGTGCTGCCCGTCGGGTTGGTGGTGCTGCACAGAATCAGGCAGATATTCGGGCATTATATCTTAATACAGTGGCTGTTAGTATGCCGATTTACACCGGTGGACAGCTGGAAGGCTCCATCAGGGCCGCCGATTTGGGGTTGGATGCCAGCGAAATTGCCATTGAAGCCACTAAGCAAAGTGTCAAGGCTAAAACCCAGGCAGCTTATTTCAATGCCTTGAATTGTCGTAATTTAATAAAGGTTTCCCAGGATTCGGTAAATACCCTTCAGGAGCACTTAAAGAATGTTAATGCCCAATATAGTGTTGGTACTGTTGCCAAGACTGATGTGTTGGCTTCTCAGGTACAGCTGTCCAATGCTCAGTTGGGGTTGGTTTCGGCCCAGAATAACTATGATGTGGCTATTGCATCACTGAATAATATTATTGGCAATCCGGTGAATACTAAATTAAATTTAAAGGACGAAATGGGCTACCAGACCTACGATATTTCGTTAGATGACTGTGTTCAGTATGCCCGGGAAAATCGTCCTGCTATTTTGGCAGCAGATTACAGCGTAAAAATCGCTCAGGAGCAGGTAGGAATTGCCGGTGCCGGTGTTAAGCCGAAGGTACAGGCTGAGGTTTCCCGAACCTTTACCGGCAAGAACCCTTTTGGTAGTGATACCAATGTAAATGATTTTTATTTCACACAAAATTCCTGGTACTTGGGGCTGGGGATGAACTGGAATATTTTTGATAACAACGTAACTCAGGCTAAGGTAAATCAATCCAAGGCTGCTGTGGAAAAAGCCAAGGAGGCCGCGGCAATGGCCCGTGAAACCGGGGATTTAGAGGTAAAGACAGCTTATCTTAATCTGACTTCGGCGGCCAAGAGTATTGATACTGCGAAGGTGGCAGTGGACAAGGCCAGGGAGGATTACAAAATTGCTCAGGTTCGATACTCGGCCGGAGTAGGCACCAATCTTGATGTAATGGATGCCGAGGAGAAGCTGACTACAGCCCAAAGCAACTATTATAATGCTCTGTACAAATATAACAGCAGTAAGGCTGAATTGGACAGGTCAATGGGCATAATGGTTGATTTGGATGTTAGTAAATTCAAGGATACACAGAAATAAAATGAGGTGAAAACTACAGGTTTCCCTTAGAAATATAGTTCATCTTCGTTTTTTATTAGAATTACAGATGAATTCTGCTGCGCTTTTTGGCGTGGCAGTTTCTTTTAGGAGGAGCTTCGATGAACCGCAGGCTGATAAGGATTGCTGGTATATTTGTTGTCATTGCAGTTGGTTTGCTGGCAGGTATATATGGCTACGTTTCATCCAGAGAATTCATGGCTATGGCTGCTGATAAGGGGGCTACTATTGCCGGGGATATTTTGTCTACTAAGGTGGATGTGGGCCTGGTGAAGGTGGATTCCTTAAATTCTCTGGAAATACAGGATGTAGCTTTATATGACAAAAATGATAAGCTGATTGCCCAGGTAGCTGAGGCCAAGGTGGACTTCAGCTATTTAAGCATGCTTAAAAATTCCCCGGCTGAAGGCGTACGGGAAGTAAGTTTGCAGGGGGTCGAGGCAAATATTCAGCAACGGGCCGATGGCAGCTGGAATTTTTCGGATTTGATATCCAAGGAACCCAGTGAGAGCAAATTTACCGGTAAGGTGCACATAAAGGATGCAGCAGTCAGGCTTGGGTTTGGTGGTAATGAGCTTTTGGTGGATTCGGTAAATGCGGATTTGGATTTTGACGGTTATCCAGCAGTAAATATTAAGGGCTCTGGCAAAAATCAAGGTACTGATGTGTCAATAAGGGCCAATGTAGGTGGGGAACGTCAGACCTTTGATGTTGAGGTACAGAATTTAGTCCTTGATAAATATGTGCCGCTTGTGCCGCAGGGTGTAATACCGGAGGATATGGTAAAGGATATTGGCGGTACTGTTCCTAAATTAGTGGTAGCTGGAGAAATGGTAGGAAGTGAGCTGTACTATACCGGGCAGATTGAGCTTGTGGATGGTACTGTAACGGTAATGGACACCAGGGTGGAAAGTATAAAAGGTCTGGCCACATTTAATGAAAAGGAAGCTCAGGTGTTTATGGCAGCCACTACCGCCGGTCAGGAGGCTACTGCCAAGGGGAAAATAAAGCTTGTAGAGGGAAAGCCGGTACTTGATTTAACCGTGGCATCTGCTGGCTTTGAGCCGGGAGTGGTGGTAAAAAATATTCCTTATCAGGGGCCGGTAGAATTTTCGGCTCGGGTAACTGGTGATGCCGAAAATCCGATGGTGGATGCTGATGTAAAAATAAAAAATGCTAGATTCCAGAATTATGCATTTACCAATTGTTCAGCCAAGGTACGGTATGATCATGGAGCAGTGCAGGTGAACAAGCTGGCTGCGGATGCCCTTGGTGGCCACATAACTGGTAGTGGTGATTTCGATGCCAAAACCCAGGCCTTTGTGGCCAGAGTAAAAATAGACGAGGTGGTTCCTAGTGAACTGGCCGGTGAAATTTCAGGGCTGGAGCAGATTGATGGTACTGTATCAGCTGATTTATTACTAAGTGGTAATATCAATGAGCCTGCAAAAATAAAGGCTTCTGGGAATATAGAATCCTCCGGTATGGGATGGAAGGGCATAGAAGCCGACCATATCAGGGGGGCGTTTTCCTATGCCGATAATGCTATTCATGTTGATTTTCTTTCAGCTACGTTGGCTAATGGAGGCGAGGTTGGTCTCCAGGGTGACATGACTTTGGGGGATAAGCTGGATATAACCTTCTATGGAGCGAATGTGGACATGTCCTTGGTTAAAAATATCGATGCCAGGGCAGATGTATCTGGATTTGCCGATATAAAGGGCCGTTTACGGGGAACCTTGGATGATCCAAAGATTAGGGCCTCATTTGCTGCCCGAGAAGGCAGTCTGTTCAGTCAGCCCTTTGATCGGCTGCATGGGCGGGCTGGTGGCAGCCTGCGGGGCGTTAAGATTTCTGATTTGGTTGTAGAAAAGGCTCCAGACAATATTTGGAGAGTTAACGGCGTTGTCGGTTTTGCTGGTGAGCGACGCATAAAGCTTACGGTGTCTACTAAGGGTGCTAGAATGGAAAATATGCTGAAGGCAATCGATATGGATTTTCCATTGACTGGCAGTGTGGATAATGAGCTTGAGATAACCGGCACCGTTGATAATCCCCAGGTGGTTGGCCACTTTTCTTATAATTTAGGTAAGTACAATGATGATATTGTCATTCAAAGTATTACTGGAAGCTATACCTATAGTGATGATGTCCTTCTTTTGAAAAATGTTGATTTAGTGTCACCGGGAATACAGGGCCATATCGATGAAGGACGGGTATCTAAGGACGGGCAGCTGGATATAAAGATGGTTGCCAGGCATATTGATATGGAGGATTTCAGCGGTAAGCTTCCTTTACCGATAAGTGGCTTGGTGGATTTTGAGGGACAGCTTACAGGCAATTTAAAATCTCCGTACTTTCACGGGGTTATAAAATCACAGGATTTGGCCATCCGTGGGGAAGGCTTTGATGAGGTTGTGGGAAATATTGATTATCGCAATCACATAGTATATTTAAGTGATACATATATGAAGAAGGGTGATGGTAAATTTACCCTGCAGCTGGAGCATCATATTAACTATCGTACTCTTACCGGCCATGTTGCTATTGAAAATGGTGATGTCCGTTCCTTGGGTGTAATGGCCGGCTGGGAACGGAACAATATCAGTGGCAAGCTTAATGGAGATTTTAACATAAGCGGAACCATTGATACCCCAAGGGTAGATATGTCGGCATTTGTGGTAGATGGTAAGCTTGGTGAGTATGGATTGGATGATGTTTCCTGTAAAGCAACCCTTAATAATCGGGTGATAGAAAATATCTATTTGTCGGGTCGTGAGGGTGCTACTGGGCAATTTAGTGCTCAAGGAATGGTGGATTTAGACGGTGATTTATCCATTACTGCTGATGCCACCCAGATTGATGCCGGGGCGTTATTGGGAGCAGCCGGCTACAGTCAGCCGATTACCGGTAAGATTGACTGTCATATGGAGGCCAAGGGTGAGCTTAAAAATCTTACGGCAAAGGTTGAATTACTGGTTAATGAATTAGGGGCTTATGGTGCTTCAGTGGACACCATGAAGGGAAAATTTCTTGTAAAGGATAAGGTGGTGTCCATAGTCGATGAATTGGTTGCCAATAAGCAGGTGGGCAACAAGAGCAATCGGGTAGTGGCTACCGGCAGGATTCCTTTGGCAGCCTTAGAGGAAAATGCCGGTGATGATGGAAAGCAGATTGATTTAAAAATTTCCCTGGATGATGCAGATCTTAGCCTATTGCCAACTATATCAAGCTATATTGACTGGGCAGTAGGAGAAACCGATGGACGGATTGATATTTCCGGCACATTAACCAAGCCACATTTTGATGGTTCCCTTAGTGTTGCCGATGGGGCCTACAAGATAAAGGGGGTTGAAAAGCCGGTTACCGGTGTGGCCATTAAGGTTGTGCTGGATGACGATCAGCTTACTCTGGAAAAATGTGTGGGCAGTATGGGCGGCGGTACTTATACCATGACTGGATACCTTAAGCTTAATGGTTTAACGCCGGTGGATTATCATTTTGATGCTGATATAAACAAGCTGGATGTTCGGAGCAGCTTTTATCAGGGGGAATTGACCAGTACTGTGGTGGTGGACAGTCAGGCCATGCCGGCTGAAACAATTGGTGATACTACCTATGGACAGCGGGTTATACCGAAAATTTCCGGTAATTTACTGTTGGAAAATGTAATTTTGTCAACGCCAAGTCTGCCGGAAAGCAGCAGTAAAATGCCGGAAATTGCGTTGGATTACGGTATAACCTTGGGGAAGGATGTGCGGTTTATCAGTGCCAATCTTGGTAATATGCGCCTGGTGGGTAATGCCCGGTTTGAAGGTACGACCCTACGGCCAAAGACCGCTGGCGCCATAACGGTGAGAAAGGGGACAATCAATTACCTAAAAACCACCTTTGGTATCATGGAAGGGGCCATAAAATTTGATCGATATGAAACCCTGTTTCCATCCATAACCTTACGGGCAGGCACTAAGGTAGGCAATACCAGAGTGTTTGTCAGCCTGACTGGGCCGGTAGAGCATATGCGGTTTAGACTGATGTCCTCCCCACAAATGTCGGAGCAGGAAATCATTCAGCTGTTGACTCTACGTAGTGATTACAGCACCAATAGAAACGACAGCAGTAAATTATCTTCCATGTTCAGCGTTGGACTGCAAATGACTATTTTGTCGGAAGTGGAAACTGCCATGCGCAATGTCCTGAATCTTGATTTGTTCAGTGTAGAAAGGGACACTGCTGAATTTGGCAACGAAAAAACAGGCGACAAAAACTATATTGAAGTGTATAATGTCAAAATGGGTAAGAATTTATCGGAAAAATTTATGCTTCTTTATACCAAAAGTGTTAATGCTGATCGGTATAAGGCTGGTTTTGAGTATGAGCTTACCGATAACATGAGCTTTGTTTACAATCGGGATGAAAAGAGTGCCAATACTGTTGGTGTACGGGCAATGTTCAGATTCTCTACGGCTTCCCCGCGGGATGATGTGGATGACGAACGAATTTATCGTGACAATATGGGCTATCACAGCGTTAGAAGGTAACAACAATGAAGCTTGCTGACTACGTACAGGAACTAAATAAAGTAAAAACCTTGGACCCGGAGCAGGAGCGTAGGCTATGGCGCGAGTTCAAGGAGCATCACAGCATGGAGGCCCGTCGCAGGATTATTGAGGCTTATCAGCCACTGGTGTTTAAAACAGCTATGCCATTCTGTAAGCTGGACAACATCATGGATGTTATTCAGGAGGGGACTGTGGGCCTTATTGAATCTGTGGAGGGCTTTGAGCCAGCCAGGGGAGTTGCATTCAGCCTGTATGCGATTTATCGGATACGGGGGCGGATGTATCGCTTCCTTAAGGAAGAAGGCAATGCTGACCTGGTTTGTTTGGAAAATGACCAGGATAATGGTTCCACCTGGTTGGATAAGCTGGTGGATACCGGGCTTCCAGTACCTGAGATGGCGGAGCTGCACATGGCTTCTGATGTGGTAATGACCGCTATGAATCGGCTCCCCCGTAAGGAGCAGCTGGTTCTTAATAAAATTTTTATGGAAAGCCAGGAAGTCAAGGAGGTTGCTGATATGCTTAATGTCAGTACTGCCCATATATATCGGTTGCAAAAAAGCGGAGTACGTCGTATAAGGGGGATGTTATCTAAATTTATGCATAATTGGAAATAGGCTGATTTTGCAAGAAAAACGAAGTATAAAGTAATATTAGTCTTATTTTGGTGAAATTTCACTTTATTTGCCGGTTTATTAAATTTCAAAAAACGCAATTTTATTTCATAAGGGCTTTTGGAGGCAATTATGAATAATGAACGGCAAAAAGTAAAAAAGCATATATCAGCTGCCAAGGACTGGCTGGGGCGGGCGGAGAATTCCATGGACAGAGATAACGATGTTCGTGGTGATTTGGATATGATGCTGGCCCAGGCTGAACTGCAGCAGGCCAAGGAAACCAGGCTTGGTTATGGCTGGAGAAAATGGTTGGTGCGGTTGTCACCAATATTGGTTGCACTTTTATTGGGGATAGGGTATATGGTGTTTCTGCAAATGGCCAGTCCCACACCAGCAGGTTCCCCTGAGCAAAGCTCTTCACCAGCACCGGTAGTTGATTATCCTGAATCAGCAGAAGCGACCTTTAAACCGGAAATAGCTGATTCAGTAGAAAAGACGGAGGCGGTTCTTCGGTCCTATGAAGTCGCTCCTTCACAGGACAGCTCAGTGGCAGATAACAGCCTGGATAAAAAAGATGAAGCTCCAGTTATACCACCGTCAATGACGGAAAATATACCGGAGGCTGATATGCAAAAGCTGATGCAGGCTGCCGGAAAAACCCTTAGAGAATAGCTTTATGGCTTTTATATATATGATTATTAACGCTTATGCGTATTAAAGGAAAATAGGAGGTATTTTCTTTGAGAGTAAGTTCAAGATTTTCCAAAAAAGAATATAAAGCGTTGGCCTGTGCGTTGGCTTTAATGACCAGCTTTTCAGTGCCGCAGCTGGCTGATGCTGAGGAGGTGGCAAAGCCGGCTGTGGCTACTGAAGCTGCTGATAAGGCACAGGTCGAACAGTCACCGGCTGTAGATAATAAGGTAGCAGTTGTGGAAAAGTCTGCTACAGAGGCTGATACTAAGCCTGTAAACAATGGGCAGGTCACTAATTCTCCAGCTACAGCTCAAAATCAGTGGAACACAAAGCGACCTTCTGACACAGATGTTACAAATTCTGCTCAGCGGCTGGTGGGTAAAACCATTATGGCTATTGAATTTGAGGGAATGACTGATGATCTTTTGAAAACAGCCCAGGCATCATTAAACAGCAGGGTGGGAGATAAGCTCACTATTGATGGATTAACCAAGGATGCCAACAATATCTATGATACAGGGTATTTTTATGATTTATACCCAACCTTTAGGGAAATTCCCGAGGGAGTAATAATAACCTATCATGTTTTTGTAACGCCTATTATCAATAGTATAGAAATTAATGGAAACACCGAAATAGAACCAACTGATGGTTTAATAAAGGTCATGAAACAGAAGCCAGGTGACCGTCTGAATCGTCATGCCCTGCAGGAGGATATGGCTGCACTAAAGAAAAAATATTCCAACGATGGGTATATCATGGCCAAGGTACATGATATGGGAATTGATGACAGTGGTAGGCTGGCTATTGAGATTAACGAGGGCATACTGGAAGGATACAAAATAAAGGGTCTGAAAAAGACCAAGGAGAAGGTAATTATTCGTGAGCTCCGTACCAAGGTAGGTAGGCCGTTAAACAGAAAGGAAATGGTTCGTAGCTATCAACGAATCGTTAATCTGAATTATTTTGAATCAGTAGACATAAAGCCAATTCCTGGAGTAGAGCCCAACGCCTGTCTGCTGGAAATTGATATTACCGAGAAGAATACCGGAATATTTGGTGTAGGGGCAGGATATAGCTCTACAGACGGCATTATTGGTATGATTAATATTGGTGATACAAACTTCCGGGGAATTGGTGATGCCATCAACTTGATGTTTACCGTCAGTGGTAATTCCAAGGATGCCAGGGGCTGGTCCTTCTCTTATCGTCGGCCTTGGCTTGATAAGCGGGAAACCACAGGGATACTTAGATTATACAATCGTACATTTATATACAATGATTACGATGAAGGAGGAACTCTTTTAGAGGAAATGCTTCGTAAGGCCTCTGGCTTTGAGATTGGCTTTACCCGTCCTCAAAGTGAGTACTCATCTAACAGCATTTATTTAAAAAATCGTCATGACGGATATGATACACATAAGAGTGGTGACAATGACCGCAGTACCGATGCCTATTCTGATTGGCGGCGCAGTAACTTTGGTTTGACCCGGTCCATCACCTTGACTCATTCCACCGATACCAGAGACAACTATTTATATCCAACCACAGGCCATAATGTATCCTTGGGAGTAGAGTATGCCGGCTTAGGCGGTGATTTCAAGTTCTGGAGGTATACAATTGATGATGCTATATACAGAAAGGTTGGGCGAAATCAGATTTTGGCCTTCCATACCTCCTATGGTCATGCCACCAGCAATTTAACCCAGTTTAACAAGTTCCGTTTAGGTGGTCAGGACACCCTTCGTGGCTATCGTGATGATCAGTTCCGCGGTAATAGTATGTTCCTGGAGACCATTGAGTTCCGCTTCCCGTTGGGCAGCAAAATGAAGGGGGCAATCTTTACTGATAATGGAGCTGCCTGGAATAATGGCTGGCTGCCGAAGAATTTCCACAGCAGTGTGGGCTTCGGTATGATGATTGAAACCCCTATTGGCCCTATCCGTCTTGATTTCGGTCATGGCTCCCAGGGAAATCGGGTTCACTTCAATGTAGGTGCCTCCTTCTGATGAGCAGCGTTGGGGGAGATAAATACAACTTAATAGCTTCGTGTCATTGCTTTATAATTCTGTTGCTTTTATGTTGTTTTTTGTGTGGTATTGTCAAATCAGCCGAGGCTGTGTCAACAAATCGGGTTCAGCGTGTTCAGGCCATTGTATTAGGTGATGTGCATATTCCTGCTGGGGTTCGTCAGCGTATGGAGGCCAGTGTTGGTACTATTGGTAATCAGCTTTTAGAGGGTAAGACGATACACGATGTCAGTGCTGGCCAAGGATACTATGAGGGAATAATTCAGCAGGTTTTTGACAAGGTTTTGGTAGGATATTCTGTTTCAAAAGTGACCATCCAGCCGGGAAACGAGTTAAAAATATTTGTTAATCTAGTGGCCTGGCAGGATAAGATTGATAGCTTATCTGTGGAAACCAAGGTCATAGGTATGCCACCGGTGGTGGAAAAGCTGTTGTTGGATGATATCCAGGGTATTGAACAATTGTTTGAAGGAATGTTGATGGAGCTTCCTGTGGCGGCCTCGGACTGGACAAATGGGGTTGTGAAGCATACCCTTAATGACTTTATGAGTCAGCGGGCACCGGAGTTTCGGGCTGATTTTGATGTAGTTGTTGATAAAAATACCAAGGTTGTCATCGAAATATATCCGTTGCTGCCAGTGGTGAGAACCACGGATTTAAGCATGCGGTCAGATACCTTCCCGAATGTAGCACTACTGACCCAACGTCAGGATATGCAGGATGGGGTGGATATGTTTGTGGGAGTGCCAGTGGCCTTTGTCAAGCGACATCAAGGGTATATTCAACAGCTTTTGGAGAGACGTCTGGATGATAAGGCTGAGGCAAAAGCCTGGGGGGTTCATACTAATGTGACCATAACCCCTGGGGAACGGTTGGCGGTGATGTGTCGGTCAAACTCCAAGGATTATTTTCTGCGGTTTGAAGGTTGGGCCGATATAGGTCGCAGCAGTGAGGAAGGCAAAGACAACAGCCTTAGAGTTCGTGGCCTTGTTGGACGGCAGCTATCCAGTCAGGATGGGCTGTTTTCCGTGGTGGAGTTTTTCCCTCAGCATGTGCATTGGGACTGGGATGTAGGATATTATCGCAATATTCTGCCAGGTGTTCGTGGCAATGTTCGCTATGATTTCAAGGAGAGGTATTGGAAGGCGGGCATGAAATACGACTTTGCTCCCAAGTGGTCCTTTTTGTATGAATATCGCCAGCAAAACAGTATAAACGAGGTTGCTTTTCGCTATAAGCTCCATGATTTCTTAAGTGTGGCTTGGGTTATGGACAACCATGATTACTGGCTTCGTTTCATTGGTTATTTTTAATTATCTGGTTGAATGAAGAATTAGAGTTTGTTATAATAGTTGCAGTTGTGTGGCAGGTTATGTGTCACTGTTTCACAGTTGTTAAATAAGTTTAAGGTAGAAGAAGGAGAAAAAAATGGTTCAGTTGAAGAAAACACAGGTTAAGATTATCAGCGTGCTTATTGCTCTTGTATTTGTAGGCAGTGTTGTTGCTTTGGCATTGTCCCAGTCCAACAACAGTATTGCTTCGGCAGCAGCATCCTCCAATGTGGGAGTGGTTGATTATCAGCAGTTTGGCTCTATAAAGGACATTACTGATATTCAGACTCAGATGGAGCAGGCTGCCAAGGATGCTCAAAAGGAGTTTGAGGAAAAGTCAGCCAGCATGAATGATCAGCAGAAGCAGGAATATTATCAGCAGACCATGCAGCGCCTTCAGCAGCAGCAGAATGATATGATGGAGCCAGTTCGCCAGAAAATTGAGGCTGCTGTCAAGGAAGTGGCTGAGGCAAAGGGTATAACTGTAGTTCTTAACAAGGAAGCCGTAGTTTATGGCGGTACTGATTTGACTCAGGATGTAATAAAAAAGCTCAGCAAGTAATTTAGACCCTGGGCTAATGAGTGCCAAGGCTCCCTGTTTATAGGTAGTGCTTTAGCACCTATTACACAGGGCTTATCTGACTAATTTCAGTGGCGGTTCAAAGCTTTCACTGAATAAGTCTCATTTTATGGTAATATGAGATTCGGTGCCGAGCACAATCAGTGCTCGGTACTTTACTACTAAAGGGGGATTCTTATGGCTGTTAAAGACCAACAGGAAGAAACAAAAAGTAACAGCTTAAGAATAAAGCGGATAATTTTTGGAGTGGCTGCTATAACGGTGTTTGTTTTAGTGGTTTTTTTTCTTTTCTACAATTCCAAAGAAAAGGCACCCTTAGAAGTAGAAAAAGACATAGCAGTTCTTGATATGCAGGTGTTGATAAAGTCTCACAAGGATTATAGCCGACTGCAGGAGCTTATTCGGGAAGCGGCTGGTCTGGCAGCTGAGCTTGAATTAGAGGATTTTGAATTGTCCATGAAGTCGGTGAAAGCAGATGAAAAGCTGTTTGAAGAGTCTGCCAGACAGAAGGCCAATTTGGAAATTATCACAGTCCATTCCGAGAAAATGGAAGAATTAAAGGCCCGTGCTGATGCTATATATGAACGAATGAAGCCGGTTTTTGATAAGGAGCGGGCCGAGCTGGATGGCGAATATGGCAACAGAATATTAAATTTACAGCTAAAGGCCGATAATGCAGATGTTTTGGAGCTGAGTGACGAACAAAGGCAGGCCATGGACGATGAATGGAAACGCCTAAAGGAAGAGCGACTTCAACGACAAAATGCCCTGCTTCAGGACCAGCAACGCCGTTATAATGAACAGGTAGAAGCGGAAACTGGTGAGGAGCGGCGTAAAATGATTGCTCAGCGTGAGGAAATAGAAGCACGCTCAAGAAATGAGGAGCTTCAGCATCTTGCGCAGGTTCAGGAACGCAACTCCCAGGCTATTGACGAGGCGTTGAAACCGATTCAGGCCAGGCTAAACCGGGCCAAGAAGAAAAATGAATTAGACCTAAAGCTGACGGAGATAAAATTATTGCAGCAAAAGATTTTTGATGATATTGCCAGTCGGGCAACTAAACTGGCAATAGTTTATCACCTAAACCTGATAATAGCAGATCCTATAGACAATATTCGGGGCATGGAGTATGATACCTTCAAGGTGGGTGATTGGCATGAGCTACGTTCACCGGTACTGGGGATAGATACTTTGGATTTAACCGAAGAAATGTTAAAGGAAATGAAAAATATACAATAATGGAAAGAGGCAGGTTCAATGAAGTTAAACAAAAAAATGTTATTTTTGGTAATGGCAGCTTGCACCATGTTTTTAACTGCGGGCTGTGGAAAGGTCAATATTGGATATGTGGATTATAGCCGGGTGCAGCAGGAGGCTCCGCAGGTTAAAAGCTCTATGGATGAGATGAAGACCCGCATGGAAGAATTTCAAAAGACCGCAGAAAAACAGTTGCAGGAGCAGGCTGCATCCATTCAGTCCCAGGAGGATGCTGATAAGTTTCAGGAGCTCCAGCAGCAGCTAAAAATGCAGGCAGCTGGCATACAACAGCAGTATGCAACTCAGGTAAGGTCAAAAATTCATGCTGCTATGGATGGTATTGCCAAGGAAAAGAAATTAGATGCAGTAGTAAACAGTAATGGCAAGGATGGAATGATTTCCGGTGGCATCGATGTTACTGATGAGGTCATAGAAAAACTCCAGTGAGGGCAAAGCTTATGAAAAAAACATTGCAGGAGATAGCAGAGCTTGTAGGTGGTCACCTGGCAGGGGATGCGGACATCGTTATTACCAATGTAAACAATATTGAGGGTGCTGATAAGGAGACCATAACCTTTGCCGATGAGGCTCATGTAGCTGAAGCAGCAAAATCCCAGGCAGGGGCAGTATTGCTGCCAAGGTCTTTTGCCGGGGAATTTCCTTTACCAGCAATATATGTTGATGATACCAGAGCGGCTTTTGCCATGCTGCTTGCCACATTTATTCCCCCCATCAGCCATGAAAAGGGTGTGAGTCAGGAGGCTTATATCGGAAAAAATGTGACTATAGGTGAGAACGTCACTATCTTGGCCTTTGCATATATTGATGATAATGCAGTTATTGGCAATGGGGTAACTATTTATCCTCACGTATATGTTGGACAATATGCTACGATTGAGGAGGCTGCTACATTATATTCCAATGTAACGGTGCGGGAGCACTGTAGGGTTGGTAAACGGGTTATAGTGCATAGCTCAGCAGTAATTGGTGCTGATGGATTTGGCTTTACCACAAAGGATGGGCTTCACACCAAGGTTCCGCAGGTGGGAAACGTGGTGCTGGAGGATGATGTGGAGATTGGTGCTCATGTGGGAATTGATCGGGCCACCATCGGTTCTACCATCATTGGTCATGGGACGAAGATTGATAATTTGGTACATATAGGTCACAACTGTCATATCGGCCCAAATAATTTGATTGTGGCGCAAACAGGTATTTCTGGTTCCACAAATACGGGGGCAAATGTTACCTTTGGCGGACAGACCGGCACCGTTGGCCATATCAATATCGGTGGAAATTCTGTATTTGCTGCCCGAAGCGGTATTATTGGCAATACTCCTGAGGGGGTATTTTATGCCGGCTTCCCAGCCCGTCCGCACCAGGAATGGTTGAGGATGCAGGCCCATTTACAGAAAATTACTGTCATGGCTAAGCAGCTAAAGGAAATGGAAAAGAAAATAAAGGATTTGGAAAATAAATAAAATCAGGGACTGTGAAATAACGAATTGTTTTTTCCAGTCCTTTTAGCTTGGCTTGTATTAACTAAAATTTCATAGTAAACTTACTGGACACTTAACAGTGTCCACACGCCCTTACATGAAATCTAACTTCATACTGCGCCTGTAGCTTGTATTCACTAAGATTTCATAGTAAAATGAGACTTATTCAGCGGGAGCTTTAGGCTCCCACTGAATATCAGTCGAATGAATCCTGAGCATATGGGCGCTTAGCTCCTTCCTTAAGAGGAGGGAGCCCTAGCGCCCGTTAGTGTAGGGTAAACTTTATTTAACACGCAAACTTTCCATATGCATAATTGATACTTTTATGCCAGGTAAATGCCTAACGCAGAATGCTTGCGCTCATAAATTTTTACTAGTGGAACACCTCATCCACCGCAAGCGGTCCCCCTTCCCCAAAGGGGAAGGCAAGAACTACTTGCTCGGTTTCACTAGGGCGTGTTGATTAAATGAGTTTGTCCATATTTGCAGTGATTGGCTGTCTATTGCTAGGCGACAAACCACAGTCATAGTGGTACTATGTCGAGGATTTGTCAACGACGCAAGGACAGTCAAGACCTGTGAAGATGGG
>JAFVER010000177.1 GCA_017475925.1 Anaerovibrio sp.
CACAGTCATAGTGGTACTATGTCGAGGATTTGTAAAATGAGACTTATTCAGTGGGAGCTTTTGACTCCCACTGAATCATAGTCGAATAAATCCTAAGCTTATGGGCGCTTAACTCCCACCTAAGAGGATGGGAGCCTTAGCGCCCGTTAGTATAGGGTCAACGACGTAAGGACAGTCAAGACCTGTGAAGATGGATGAATGGAATTAATCAACACGCCCTAATCGAGAGGGGGATAATATAATATGCTTTTAGAAGTTTTAGTACCTGGCTCCTGCGGGGAAATTGCCCAGGGATGGCGGAACGGGCAGCCATTTTTGGTGACCTGCCCTATAGGCTTGTATTCAAGAGCATTGGTAACTGACCGGACATCGGCAAAATCCGGCCTGGGGCGAAAGGCAAATTTGGCACTGAAAAACACGGTTAATTTTATGGGCTTTACAGATTTTCCATTGGGAATAGCGTTAGAGTCGCAGTTGCCTACCGGAAAGGGGATGGCAGCCAGTACAGCCGATATTGTGGCCATTATTCAGGCAGTTGCTACAGCTATAGATGATGAATTGGCACCGGAGGAGGTGGCTGAGCTGGCGGCTGGGATTGAGCCAACTGACGGGATATTTTATCCGGGAATTGTTCAAATGAACTACATGACTGGTGAATTAATAGAGACCTATAAGGACGTACCCAAAATGATAATTGCCATGTTTGACATGGGGGGCACGGTAAATACCGTTGAATTTCATTCTGATTATTCAACTAATGCGGGCAATGCTGATAGCCCGGCTGAGCTGTTGGAGGCTGTTGATTCGCTGTCACGGGATTTTTCGCCGGAAAATATTGCCAGAGTAGCCACCATCAGTGCCCGGACAAATCAGAAGCTGCTGGAAAAACCGCAGCTTGATGAAATAATCCAATTTGCTGAGACTCAGGGCGCTTTGGGAGTAAATGTGGCTCATAGCGGGACAATTATTGGCTTAATGTTTCATCCTGAGGACTCAATGAAAAAAGTAATTGACATCGCAAAAATGGTGGAAGAAAAATTCCCCCACCTGGAATATTTTGAGACGGAACGGCTTATTTCAGGCGGCTGGACTATTCGGCAAAGGTAATAGACAATAATGAAACCTTATGAGCATGGGGGAAATGTTTATACAGCTGGTATATATAATCCGGCTGTAGTGGATTTCAGTGCCAACATTAATCCTCTGGGGATATCAAAAGCTGTTGAGAAAGCAATAATAGATAATATAAACAACCTGGTTCACTATCCTGATCCATCTGGGATTAAGCTGAAGCAGGTTATTTCTGTTAATTACAGTGTCAGGCCGGAGCAGATAATCCTGGGAAATGGAGCTGCCGAATTGCTATACCTCTATTTTCACAGTAGACGGCCTGAAAGCGTGCTTATTCCAGTGCCCTCATTCAGTGAGTATGAGCGGGCGGCCAGAGCAGCAGGCTGCCATGTTGAATACCTGTATTTGGACAGGACACAGCAATTCAATCTGGACATAGATATGCTTTTGGAGAAGCTACCAGACCATGACGCAGTAATTTTAGGTAATCCCAATAATCCTACTGGAGGGCTGCTGGACAGGACGGATATAATTTCTGTGCTGGAGGTGGCTGAACAAAATAATACATGCGTAATAATGGATGAATCATTTCTTGATTTTTTGCCTGACGGTCAGTGCTACAGTGTAATGGAGTTAACTGACAATTATAAAGGTCTTTTCGTAATACGCTCCATGACCAAATTTTATGCTATTCCCGGATTGCGGTTGGGCTTTGGAATAGGACATCAACGGCTTGTTAATTCGTTGGAAATGGGAAAGGATCCCTGGAATGTAAATCTGTTAGCCCAGGCCGCCGGGGTAGCTGCATTGGAAGATAAAGAATACAGGGAAAGGTCAAGGGAGCTTGTAGGGAAATGCATTGAGGAAATGTATGGCGCATTGAAGAATATTAGGCAGCTGTCCGTATATCCGCCATCGGTGAATTTTATATTGACAAGTGTAGAAAAAACTGGTCTTACCAGTGGTGCTTTTACAGAAAAAATGGCTGAAAGGGGCTATTTGGTGAGAGATTGTGGCAATTATCCCGGTCTGGATGAATACCATGTAAGGCTTGCAGTCCGACAGACAAGGGAAAATCTCGAGCTTATTCAGACTATAAAAGATGTTTTGGGGTGATAAAGTGACAAAACTGATTTTGATAAGACATGGACAAACGGTATGGAACAAACTAGGCAGGTATCAGGGCCAGGCCGATGTGGAATTAAGTGATGCCGGTAAAAAACAGGCAGAGCTGCTGGGAGAAAATTTTCCCTATGATAATGTAGCTGCTGTTTATTCCAGTAATTTGAAAAGGGCAGTGGAAACAGCCCAAGCGGTAGCCGATAAATTTAATTTAACAGTAAATCCGTGTCAGGAATTTAGAGAAATAAATTTCGGTGAATGGGAAGGCCTTACCTATGAGGAAATCCACGGGAAATGGCCGAAGGAGCATGAAATGCTGTTTAAAAGCCCGGATAAGCTGGTTTGCCCTGGTGGGGAAGGGTTTAAGGATGTTCAGAAACGGGCTGTGGAAAAGATGCAGGAAATAATACGGGAAAATGATGGTAAGCAGGTGGTTATTGCGGCTCATGGCGGTGTAATAAGAACCATGCTGTGTCATGCTTTGGGGTTGTCTTTACAAAATATGTGGCATATAAAGCAGGATAATACGGCTATAAATGTTGTGTCAGCCTACAATGAAGGAATGGTGGTGGAGCTGTTAAATTCAACGCAGCATTTAGCAGGAATGACCAATAATTTTTGTGATAATTTTTCAGCGGCAAGTGTAAAGGGAAATGAAAAATGTTGACAATGGAAGTTAATAATAGTAGCATAAACATCGTTGTCGGCGATGGTGACATTTAAAGCTGTGGAAAAAATATCAAAAAAGTTCTTGACAGAAAAAAGAAGATGAGATATTATAAACAAGCTGACTCACTAAGTCAGCGGTGTTCTTTGAAAACTAAACAATGCAATAGTGTACTGGCATAATGATTTTTGATGGTAAAACGACACCAGAGATACTGACAAATGCGAGGCGGAGGAGTGAGGCATAGTGGTACTATGTCGAATGACGACAACAAAGCAG
>JAFVER010000178.1 GCA_017475925.1 Anaerovibrio sp.
AGCATCTTTGAATATATTGAGTCCTGGTACAATCGCCAGCGGACTCATAGTAGCTTAGGCTACAAGACACCAGCTGCAGTTCATGCAGAATGTGCGGCGTAAAGTCGCACTTTCGGTGTCCACTTTATTGACATAAGACCACCTTGGCAACCGGTGTGGGTAGGGAGAAAGCGCTCCACATTAGACATTTACCTAGCATAAAAACATATATTATGCATGTGGAAAGTTTGAGTAAATACAATTTATGACAATTGAAAAGGCCGGGACACAATGAGAAAACATTTGTCACAGCCTTTAGCTTTTAGCCTGGAGCGGGCGAGGGGAATCGAACCCCCCTCTAAAGCTTGGGAAGCTTCCATTCTACCAATGAACTACGCCCGCGCTCACCCCTTCATTATATAATAATTTTTGATTTACAGCAACTATTTATTATAAAATGAGACTTGTTCAGTGGGAGCTTTAAACTCCCACTGAATATTAGTCAAATAAATTCTGAGCCGTACGAGCGCTTATCTCCCACCTAAAGAGGAGGGAGATTTAGCGCCTCGTTAGCGTAGGGTCAAGAAATGGGCTTTTTGTACTGTTTTTTGTGCTGTTCAGGGCGGCACTTAGACCAGGTATGCTGTTTATTTTGTCAGCCAGCTTTATCTGGTCCCGCAATGCGGCTTCAGTCATCGGTGGATTGGCAAAGGCCGACTCAGTTGGCGATATTGGCATACCAGCACTATCGGTGCCTGGTGCAGATGGATTTCCGGCTGTAGCTGTCGATGTGGTGGAGTCAAGCTTGGTTATGATTACATCCAGCTCATCACCATTTTTTACCGGATCAGTAAAATTAACCGGTTCCTTGTTTACCAAAATAGAGAAGGAAACCCTTGATGAAGCCGCTGGTGGCTCAAAGCCAACAGCTAACAGCGCATCACTGACTGTAGTAACTGCTCTCAGGGATTTCATATACCTTATTTCAGCCCCATCCTCAATGATGGTTCCTATGCTTGCCGGATGGCCGTTGACCTCCAGTGAAACCGTGGAGGATGGTATTTTCCGTTCCTCTCCCTTGTAGTAAATGGTCATTGTGGCATCCAGCTCTGACAGATTCAGTACCATTCCCAGCTTTGGCTCTTCGGCCTCGGTGTATTCAATGTAATCATTTTCATGGACCTCAGTAGACAGGGTGGCTGGATTGTCATTCAGCATTATTTCCGGGGTCATGGTGTACTGTGAGTCCTTGCCGTTTACCGTATATTTTACCTTTCGCCCCATTGGGGGGTAATTAAGGGTATTGAGTACGTCTCCCAGCAGTCTGGTGTCCCGGCTGACAATAATATCTCCATCCTTTAGAAGCTGACCTGGCTGGGCCGGCTGGTCATTAATGGTAAACTGGGCATCAATGGATTTTTCCTCCCCGTTGATGTAGACCTTGTAGGATGGTGGAATATCCAGCACATCACTTATGGTTATTTCCGGTTGAGTGCCGTTGGTTCCTGGTACAACCTCTATATGGTCGTTTTCATGAATGGCTGTATCCAGGCTGGCTGGTCGTCCGTCAATTTTCAGCTGAGCCAATGTTCCCATGGTGCCTGGAATGAATTTGTTTTCCCCGTTAATGGTGAGCATTGCTCCCAGACCAGGTCGTCCATTAAGCTTTTTCAGCTGTATCCCGGCATTTAAAAGAGCATCGGATATGGTAAGCTCACGGAAATTAAAGAGGCTGTATTCTTCATCATTTACGAAAACTCTTAAAAAGTGGAGAGAATTTTGGGCGGCAATGTTCAGGATACCCAAAGGCGTTACCGCATCAGGCTTCTTCAGTTCTGCCGGTATTTCCAGTATGCCGTCGATTTTTTCTGGATGGCGCACTGCCACACGACCGGCAGGCAGCCCCAGTATGTCACCAACGAATTTTGCAAGATTTGGTGTCAGGGCACCGCCACCGACTAAAATAACGGCCTGTGGCGAATCACTGCCATTGAGCTCCATTATTTGACCGGCAATAGCCTCAGCTAAATTCTGGATGTTCGGCATCACTGGGTCCAGAATTTCCTTGGCGGAAAGCTCGTATTCCATGCCTAAAATATCAGAGAATTTGGCGGATTTGCCATCGGAGGCATCCCGCTTCAGCTTTTCAGCAACATTAAAGTCCAGGAGGAAGCGTTGAGAAATGGCTTCGGTTATTTCATCTCCAGCCTGTGGAACCATACCATAGGCAATGACAGAGCCGTTTTTGGTGATGGCCACATCTGATGTACCGGCCCCAATATCCACAAGCACCAGGTTTAAATGCCGCATGGTAGGTGGAATAAGCACGTTGATGGCGGCAATTGGCTCCAGGGTAAGGGCCCGCATATCCAGCTTGCTGGCCTGTAGGGCCGAGTGCATGGAGTCAATGACCTGTCGTGGCAAAAAGGTGGCTATAACAGTTGCTGTGGCAACCCGTCCCCGCTGGCCCACAAGGGTTTTTAGCTGAGTGCCGTCTAAATCATATTTTATGGTGCTGTAGCCTACGCAGTAATATTTTGTTGGATCATCAATGGTTTTTGAGGTAGCCAGCTTCGCCTGGGCAGCCTGTACACCGGCAAAATCCAGGGCGCGTTCCTGCTCCGTTGTTATGAGGCCATTGATTTCCATATCAGCCTCGGCTGTCATGGTATAAAGAGCTCGTCCGGCAGCGGCTACAGCGGCACTTTTCAGTGTACCGGTTTGCTTTACCAGCACCTTTTTTACTGATTCGATAATGGCGGCTACCTGAGGTACGTCGTGAATCTGACCATCAAGCATGGCACGGGTTTTATGCTCCTGGCGCTCAGAGGCTACAATATGGAGACCGTTAGCCTCCCGTTCTGCAACTATGCCGATGACGCTTCTGGTGCCAATATCCAGCGCAAAAATACGCTCTTTGCGCTCCTTGCGTTCCTTTATCTCTTTATCAGATTCAGTTTTTTTTGCACTGGCAGCACTTTTGGGTGGGCGTCCACGTCTGGCCGGCTTGGTCACCTTGGCTGCCTTTGAGGTTTTTGCTTCCGTTGATTTTGCTTTTGTCTTTCCGGTAGCTTTGGCAGCGGAACTGCCAGCTTCTTTTTTTGTTATGGAACTTTCCATGGAATTCTCCTCATATTTGTAAAATTTAAAAGGTTAATTGAATTATTTCGCGAATAAGTAATGTAGTGCGTTTTATGTGTAGCTACAATTTTACCCTGCGCCAACGGGTGCCAAGGCTCCCTCATCTAAGGTGGAAGTCAAGCACTCGTACAGCTCAGGATTGATTCGATTACATTCAGTGAGAGTTTAAAGCCCTCCACTGAATGAGTCCCATTTTACCACATAGAATGATGTTTATTCCACGTGAGGGTAAATTTCGTGAAATCACATGTATAATTATATATGATTTTTGAGAGCGAATAAAGTGATGGAGGAATAAGTTTTGTTATGGCAGGTATGAATGAAGTGATTACTGGCAGTGACTACAAGCGTATGATACTTGGGGCCTACAGTGAATTTCTCAATGAGTTTGAACAAATAAATGCTGTCAAGGAAAAAAGTACCTTTTTTTATTCCGGCAAGCCAGGGTCTGATGTGCTCAGAACCATGGGGGCGGCTGTTATTCCCCTTAGTGAGGCGGTAAATGAAAGCATTGGCGGGTTGTCCCGTCGTGTGGCGGATGCATCGGTGCTGGGGGCCCGTGGTAATGCGGGAGTGATTGTATCCCAGATTTTACGGGGGCTGGCCAAGGGGCTGATTGGAAAATACACTGCAACCTCCCAGGAGTTTGGCAAGGCCTTTCAATATGGAATTTTATATGCTCAAAAGGCGGTTCCTGATGAAAAGAACCGTCCTATAATCGTTGCCTCAAAGGTAATGGCCAAGGGGGCCTATGATGCGGTGAAGGCAGGACTTCACATCAGTGAGGTGCTTATTGCTGCCATTAAGGCGGGTACTGATTCCTTTACCAAGGACATGGATTGCGGTGAAAAAATAATGCAGGTGTTTTTGGCCGGATGTCTGAAGGGTCTTCAGGGGGATTTTTCATTGCCGCCGCTGGATTTTGCCAGCAAGCTGTACGAGGCAAAGGGGGTAATAAGTCCCCAGTATGATATTGCCCGGCCGTATTGTGTAACCTTTATGGTGGCAAATCCCAAGCTGTCAGTACCGTTGATTGAAAAGGAGCTGCAGGAGATTGGCAATTTTGTAGTGGTAGAGCGCCGCTTTAGGGCGATTTTTATACATATACATTCGGAGCATCCGGGGACGGTTTTGGAAAGAGCCGTTGCCTGGGGGCATGTGGGAGAAATTCATATAAATATCATGGCAGAGCCTCATGCCATGGCTATGGTACAGCAAACCTGTATGGTTCCATTGGCACTTTTGACTGTGGCTGACAGCAGAGAATGGGCCGAAAAATTGCAGGATGCCGGCGCTATGGTAATAGTGGATGGCAGTGATGAATCAGGGCCGTCGGTGGAGGAAATTGTCAATGCGGCCCACAGTGATATTGCCAGCAAGTATATACTCCTTACGGATTCAGAGCATTTGCGGCTGGTAATGCACCAGGCAAAAAGGATTTTGGGGGATAGGGTAAGTGTGGTGGTAGCTAACAATCATGAGGAACAGATTTATGCCGTCAGGGCATTTTTCCCTAATCTTACCATGGAGGAAAACACTGTCCAGATGAAGGAGGCAGTAAATAAACTGGCTTCCAGATAGTTTAATAAAATATTCCATTAAAAACCAATAAGGAGCTGCTGCCGAAGCAGCAACTCCTTTAAAGCGAGATTCCGTATGTCATCGTCCGTCAGGCTTAACCTGTATGTTCAGGTGGGTATCCTAAGTAACAGTCTCTGCTATTCGTTCAGGACGATCCAGCATCCACTGCACAAAATCAGATTCCCTTATAAATAAGAGTCGGTTAGAGAATGAAAGGACTGACATAGAAGATGATCCCTCTTTGACAGTATAATACCACAGGAACAAGGTAATAACAAGACTTGACAAATAGCTATAATAATGCGTAAGATTAAAGAATGAGCCACTAATATGAAATATGATTCAGGAAGGGTGAAGGCATAAATGAACAATGAACGGCTTATGCGGGCTATACTAATTGAGCCAGGCAAGGACCCGGCTATTATCAGACTTCCAGCGGCTCATGGCCTTCATGATGAAGCAATAAAAGATACCTTGGAGGGAAACTATGGCGCCGTGGAATTTTTTCAAATCCAACCTGGCATATCATTGTTTATTTTGGTAAATGATTTGGCTGCTACCCTGGGGATGAAGCCCAACCGTCGGTTTCCTGGTGCTGATAGTGAGCAGATTATTTGGGGAAAGGCAATTTTTATTGCTGCCTACAATGGTGATGACGAAACTAAGGAGGGGACCTTGGATATGTCTGAGGAAACCTGCCTGATGTTTATGGAACAGATAAAGCTGAATTTTCCAATGTGTGATGGGACAGAGGAGCCCAGGCCGGAGGATACTTTGTATCATGATGAGGATGAGGAAGGTGCCCCGGCTCCTTATCGTTGGCTGGAGATTTCCAGACCATCGGCGTTGCCGGAGCCACTGGTGGCAGGACGGGTAAAGTTTTATCGTATGCCAGCCCAGGAGGTAATGGAGATAAACGACCGGTTCTTTAAAAAGGTGGCTGTTTATACTCCGGGCTCCAAGCTGAATTAGCTTTGAATTCAGGTTTACATACACCTGGCTTTCTGCAATTTATCTATGTGGGAAATTTAGTAAGATTATTAAAATTTACGTATTACAAGGAGATAGAAAATGGATAAGATATACAGTGTGGCGGTTAGCTGCCGTGGGGCTAATGGCTGGGTTGAATATGACACCGAGGCAAAGACCGTAAAGGTTTTTTTAAATGATGAGAAGGCCGTGGCTGATGCAGAAAAATTTTTAAGTGAAAAGCACCAGATTAAAATTCCTCAGGCGTCCTTGTTGGATTTTGTGGAAAAGACGGTGGACCCCCTGGCTGATGTAGAAAGCTTCCAAACGGTGCTTACCCGCCTGTGGGAAAATACCGATGTACATGTGGACTGGAGCCGGCCAGTGGAGTACGTTCGTAAATATCCACATCTTTCTGATACAGTAAAAGCAACGAAATAACAGCATCTTAAAAGGCAATAGTGAAAAACTACTGCCTTTTTTATTGTTCGTGTGGTGGCTGGTGGTCGTTCATCCAGTTCAAAGGAAGGTTATTTTAAATTCCTTTTTGCCGCCCCTGCCCTTTTCATAATGGGTTATATCTATTCTGTGAATGATCCCGTGCCAAAACAGCCGCTTTCCCTTCTGGGTCAGTTTGCTGTATATGCTTTCTATATCCATCTTCAAAAGCCATTTTATAATGTCTGACACCTTTTTGTCTTGCCCTTGCAGTTAGATAACAAATATGTTATCATATAGATATGAAAGGGGGATAATATGCACAAGATAATTTTTTATACTGACAGCAAAGGCAAATCCCCATTACTGGAATATATAGCAGAACTGGAAAATAAGTCAGATAAGGGTAGCAGGATAAAGCTGAATAAAATTCGTGATTATGTTAAAGCATTATCGGTCAATGGTACATATTTACCGGAAAGGTATGCAAAACACCTTGAAGGGGAAATATGGGAATTAAGGCCATTGAAAGACCGAATACTATTTGCTGGATGGCTTGACGGTGCTTTTGTCTTATTGCACAGCTTTGTAAAAAAGACACAGAAAACCCCTAAAAGGGAAATAGAACAGGCCAAAAGAGAACTTGCGGACTTAAAGGAAAGGGAGGGAAAGCCATGAACTACACAAAAAGCGGTTGCCCTATATGGGATGATGAATTTGACAGAGAACACTTTACTCCTGAGGAAATAGCAGCAAGCAATTTAAGGGTGGAAATAATAACAGCCATGATACAGGCCAGGCGTGAAAAAGGACTCAGTCAAAGGGATTTGGAGGAATTAAGCGGTATAAAGCAGCCACAAATTGCCCGAATTGAAAAAGGGGACTCTAGCCCACAGCTTGATACTTTGCTAAAAATGCTTGCAGCCATGGGGAAGACCCTTGCTGTTGTTCCATTACCGTCAAGAGCATAATAATACCTTATTCATAAGGAAAAGCTAACAAGAGAAGGGGTAAGGAGCTAATTCGTAAAATATTGCTTTTAAATATCATACTCTGTGGAGTACGTAAAGGCTCATCCCACCTTGGATTAAGATGAAAAAGGAAAAGACAGGTAGAGAGAATGTAAGCTTTACCTGTCTTTTTGTATGCACTTTTTTCTCAGACCTCTGTATTCAGCTTATCCTTTAGCAGCCCTACTGCGGCACTGGCGCCAATGCGTTCACAGCCCTCCTGCAGGTATTGCTTCATATCCTCAATGGTGCGTATACCGCCAGCAGCCTTGATTTTTACAGCTGGTCCGATATTTTCACGGAAAAGCTTTATATCCTCATGGGTTGCGCCTCCAGTACCAAAGCCGGTAGAGGTTTTGATATAATCAGCCTTCGCCCTGGTTACACATTGGCAAAGCTGTGTTTTTTCACTGTCATCTAAATAGCAGGCTTCAATTATGACTTTTAGGATATTATTGCCAATGGCTTCTTTTATTTTGGCAATTTCCTCAGTGATTTTATCAAAGTATCCGTTTTTTGCATCAGCGATATTGATGACAATGTCAACTTCTTTTGCACCATCAGCAACTGCCTGGGTGGCAGCAGTGATTTTGGTTTCCGTGGTGTCATAACCCAAGGGAAAGCCAATAACTGTACAGATATTTACCCTGCTGCCGTATTTTTGCTGAACCGGGGCCACATAACTGGCGGGAATGCAGACAGAAGCCGTTTGATATTTTATGGCCTCTTCACACAGAGCCTGTATTTCACCCCATGTAGCTGTCGGTTTTAATAGTGTGTGGTCTACATGACGAAGTATTTCAGAGCCTTTCATTTTATATCCTCCTGTTACTCATTTACCTGCATATCATTGATATGGGAAGTTTTAATTATTTATATTATATTATATACTTAAAGCGGGTGATTAATCATGAAAGCAATTATAAATGGTGAGCTTATTATACCAAATTCGGATGGTAAGCTTCAGCTGGCAGAAAATAAGGTCATTCTTTTTGATGAAAAAATTGATAAAATAATAAGCAATGAGGAATTTCAGTCCATAAACAAGGACAGTCTGGAAAAGGTGGTGGATGCTGGTGGTAAGTATGTTTCCCCTGGCTTTGTAAATATCCATATTCATGGCTGTGTTGGCAGGGACACTATGGATTGTGATTTACACGCCTTGAAGGAAATGGCGGATTTTCAGGGAACTACCGGGGTTACGGCCTTTTTGCCAACCACCATGACCTATGATTTGCCAAGGATATACAGAGCCATGGAGGTAGTGAAGGAAGGACAGAAATACAATGGAGGTGCCAGAATACTGGGGGCTAATATGGAAGGCCCATTCATCAGTGCCAAATACAAGGGAGCCCAGGCGGAGGAAAGCATTTGTCAGGCGGAGTACAGGTTTATTGAAAAATATAAGGATATAATAAAGCTCATTACCATAGCACCGGAGACTTTACCAAAGAAAAGCGATTTTATCAAAAAATGTCAGCAGGCCGGCATCGTAGTGTCTATAGGGCATACTGCCGCCAGCTATGCTTGTGCTTACGAAGCAATAAAGAAAGACAGGCTTACCCATATAACACATTTGTTTAATGCCATGACCGGATTTCATCACCGTGAGCCTGGAGTGGTGGGAGCGGCAATGGACACCGATGTTTATTGCGAAATTATTGTGGATAATATTCATTGTGCCCCGGCAGCCCAACGGATTGTTTATCGCCTAAAGGGCCTGGAGCGGATAGCGTTGATTACAGATTCCATGCGGGCCTGTGGCCTGGGGGATGGGGAGTCGGAGCTGGGTGGTCAGCGTGTTTTCGTAAAAAATCAAAGGGCTACCCTGGCTGATGGAACAATAGCCGGCAGTATTCTTACCATGGACCGGGCAATATACAACTATGCTGCTAACCTGAATATTCCTGTTTGGCAGGCGGTAGAGAGTGCCACAATGACTCCCGCCAGGGCCCTTGGACTAGACCATATAGTAGGTTCTTTATCACCGGGGAAGTATGCGGATATGGTGATTTTTGACGAAAGGGTGAATATTGCCATGACCTTTAGAGGTGGGAAGGTGGTATTTTCCAGACAATAATATTTTTCATGAATAAATTTATACGGCGCAATTTCAGAAATAAATTGCATAGTTTAGGCTGAAAGTATAATATTTAATTATACATACTATCATAGGAAGGTATTATTGATGGAAATAAAGGATATGCAGGCATTCTATGCCATAGTTGAAGAAGGAAATATCAGTCATGCGGCTATTAGACTGAATATTGCTCAGCCGGCTTTAAGCCGGCAAATGAAGCGACTGGAGGATTCTCTCGGGGTGAAGCTTTTTGAGCGGGGTAGTCGTCGCATTCGGCTTACCGACGCGGGATTACTTTTATATTCTCGGGTAAAGCATATTTTGGGTATGGTGGATGGAACGGTCCGGGAGCTGGTGGATATTGGCTCAGGAGTGGCTGGAACGGTAAAGCTGGGGACGATTACTTCATCAGGCTCCATGCTGATACCGGAATTAGTGGCTGATTTCACTAAGGAGTACCCGTTGGTAACCTTTCAGGTGTGGGAGGGGGATGGTGCCAGAGTATTGGAGCTTTTGGACAGTCATATTGTGGAGATTGCCATTACCCGTACCCAGGTGGATAATTCCTCCTATGAGTCCATAATTTTACCGGATGAACCCCTGGTGTTGGCTGTGCCTAAAAGCTTGGGTGTAGGCCAGGAGGATGAGGAATATATTCATATCAACGACCTGAAGGATAAGCCCCTGTTGGTGCCATTGCGGTGGAAAAGCACCTTTATGGCTCATTGTCAGAAGGCAAATTTTGAGCCAAAGATTTTAAGTGTCAGTGACAGTCAAATTCAAAACATGCTGTGGACCCAGCTGGGGATTGGCATATCATTGGTTCCCCTGTCAGCCCGTAGTATGATGCATTCTGATAATGTTGTGTTTAAGCGTATCAAGGAAGCGGAAATATATACCCATACAGTGGTGTCATGGCTGAAAAACCGCACCATGTCCAGCAGCTGTCAGCATTTTATAAAAATGTTCCGCCAAAAATATGTAAAATAGGTAAAAAACAGGATTTTACAGAATGAGGTGCAGGGAAATGGAAGAAGGAAAGAAAATCTTCATAGTGGAGGATGAGCGCCGTATTGCGAGATTCCTTCAAATGGAGCTGGAGCACGAGGGCTTTGAAACGGAAATAGAGGATAATGGCCGTCGGGCTTATGAGCGGATTATCCAGGGGGACTTCGATTTGGTTTTGTTGGATATTATGCTGCCGGAAATGGATGGTCTGACCATTTGCAAAAAGGTACGGGAGCTATCGGATATACCGATTATAATGCTTACGGCCCGGGACGAGATAGACGACAAGGTCCAGGGCTTGGATATAGGTGCTGATGATTATGTGACAAAGCCCTTTGCCATACCCGAGCTGTTTGCCCGTATGCGGGCGGCGTTGCGGAAGCAGGTAAAAAATGACCTTGAGGCTGATGCTTCTGTAGGGGAGGTTCTGCGACTGAAAAACATCACCATGAATATTGATCGTCACGAGGTAATGGTGGGGGATGTCAATGTGGAGCTGACCAAAAAGGAATTTGATTTATTGGCATATCTTATCCGCAACAAACGGAGTGTGCTGACCAGAGATCAGATTTTGTCCCAGGTGTGGGGCTATGATTACATGGGGGACACCAACGTGGTAGATGTTTATATTCGTTATTTGCGGGCCAAGCTTGACGATAAATTTAACGAAAAATATATCCATACCATGCGGGGGGTAGGCTATGTTGTCAAAGACTAGTCTGCTATCTCGGCTAATAAATTATACAAAATCCTGGCAGATTTCCACCAAGCTTACCATAATGTACGCTACGATTATTGCCCTGCTTTTGGGATTTACCTGTGTAGCAACAGTGGTGGGGATGTACTTCGTTATTTATCATCAGGCGGAAATGGAAATGAGCTTCAGCATAAAAAACGCCATGGAAAAACGCAACGACCCGGAATTTATGGCTCAGGCTGATGAAGAAAAGCTCAAGGATATACCGGACGAAATCCTGTTGCCGGGGGTTGTTTTACGGGTGGAGGATTCAAAGGGTAATATTGTATATGATAATGACCGGCATTTTGTCCCCGTAGAGGATTTACGAAAGAATATCGTGGAGGACAAAAGCCTGTGGAGCACCGATAAGTACCAGCTGGTTCGGCTCAGGCATTTCATGATTTACTACCATGAGATACCGGTGGAGTACAGGGGAGAAAAATATAACCTATGCTTTAGCCGGGTTATTACGGCTGAACGGTTGATGTTTGCGCAGATACAGGTGGGAATCCTTGTAGCAGCAATTATAGGAATATTATTGGTGGTTGTTATAGTATATCTTGGGATAAAACGGGCTTTCAGCCCTGTCCGGTCCTTTATCAGAATTGCCAAATCCATTGAAGTAAGCGATCTTAGTGCCCGAATGGAGGTGCCACCAAGTCACGATGAAATGACAGAGTTGGCCACCACCTTTAACCGAATGCTTGACCGGCTGGAGGAAGGCTTTAGGCAGCAATGCCGGTTCGTATCAGATGCCTCCCACGAGCTGCGGACCCCGGTGACTGTTATTAAGGGCTATGCTGATATGCTAAGCCGATGGGGCAAGGAGGATGAAGAAACCCTGCAGGAAGGGATTAGCGCTATAAAATCTGAATCTGAGGATATGCAGGAGCTGATAGAAAAGCTGTTGTTTTTGGCCAGAGCAGACCAAAACCGGCAGATTGTCAATAAAACCCCGCTGAGCTTGGCTGATGTTGTTGAAGATGTGTATAAAAAAATGCAGGTAACCGCAACTGAGCATGTAGTAAAGCTTATGCGGAATGAAGAGGGCACAATATTTGGTGATAAGGTCATAATGAAGCAGTTTCTTCGGATTTTTTTGGAAAATGCCATAAAATACACTCCGGCTGGCGGGACTATCTCCATTGACAGTCATGCTCTGCCGGGCTATATGTGTGTGGAGATTGCTGATACTGGTATTGGTATTGCCAGGGAGGACAAGGATAAGGTTTTTCAGCGGTTTTATCGGGTGGACAGCTCCCGCACCAAGGCCGCCGGGCAGCCTGGTGGCACCGGCCTGGGGCTTTCTATAGCCCGCTGGATTGCCGATAATCACGATATAGGTATTTCTCTGGAAAGTGAGCTGGGAAAAGGAACCAAATTCATATTGATGATTCCGGTGATGGAAGGATAAAAGTACCCGCAGTAGGTTAATTGCAGAACCTATCGAATACGTATGTGATATAAGCAATAACAAAATGCAAGATGGGGTGAAAATGATGGCAAATAAGAAAAAGCTTCATCAAGGTGTTGATTATGCTAGAGGCACAGAGGATTGGCAAGATGGTTGGCTTGAAAATTATAATGATGACAATTATGACATTTACGGTCCTGGCATAGACGGTGGCAATGAAGATGGGCTTGACAGTGTAGAATAGGGGGCTACTCTGTAAATGATTCGCATGATGATGCCCCGGAATATGACACCGATATAGAAAATGGCCGGGACTTTGACGGCTATCTTGAAGATGTGCAGGAAGATTATAATTTCGGCTATGGTGGCAATCGCCATAACCGTGACAGTGGCAGCCGCTTTTATGAGCTGGGTCGCTGGCGTAAGCGCGAATAATTTACATTTTTTGTAATATGTTTATCCAATGTCCGTATGTATAGACAGAAAAGGAAATACAAGGGCAGCAAAAAAGGCAGCGAGATGCAAAAAATGAGTTAAGCCCCATTAAATGATGTGATAATATAATCGGAAAATCGAAAGAAAGGATATGATTAAAATGACGAATCAGGAAAAATTTCAGGTAATTCAGAGCGTAATTGATGATGATAAGCTGTTGACATATATTCAGGATATCCCTGCCGAGCGTGAAGAAAAGGCTTATCAGAATGCGGATATCAAGAAATTAGCTGAAAAATTAAGTAGTGATGGGGATCTGTTTGATGCAGTTATGGGTAAATATGACATTGATAAGGCTTACGAAGTGGCTATCGCAGCTGTTCCGGGCAACTATACGAAGGAAGAATTTGCAGAATTTCGTACAGTATATGCGAATCTTTTTCTGAAGCAATTTCATGATAGAGTATTTTCGGGGAAAGAGGAGCTTGCAGACGAGGATATGGAGCAAGTGGCTGGTGGCAGTCCTGCACTGATCGGCCTTATAGGAAAGGGTATCAGCTTTGTTGTAAGTAAGCTTCCAATCAGCGATAACGCAAAAAAGAACGTAAAGCTTATTGTAAATACAGTTAGTGGTGTGGCCACTGTAGCCGCCGGCACAGTAATGTGTTGTACTGGAGTTGGTGCGGTAGCTGGTGGTGCTACCATCGCCAGTGGTCTTGTAGATATTGGCCTTGCCGTTGATGGTGCTGCGACAATGAATAAGTAATAAATCGGTGAAAGCATAAAAAGTGAGCATTTCTCATGCTTGAGAAGGGCTCACTTTTTATGCTTTCACTGAATAAGTCTCGTTTTACTGGAGTTACAAGGTTTTTGAGATAAGGGCCATAAATACCAAATCACCCTCGCTGGCACAGTTTTCTATGCCATGACCCTCTCCGTCCGGGCAATAGGTGGTAGTGCCTACCCCTATGGTCATTTCCTTGCCATTGTCGTTGTAAAGGGCTTCACCCTGAAGGATGTGATAGGTTTCAGCATTGCCATGATGCTCATGGAACCCGATGGAGCATCCCGGTGGGATGGTAACCTTGGCAAACATGTCATTGCCACCCAGCTCTTTTTCACTCAGGAGCTTTTCGATGGTAATGGTTCCCTTGCCACCGGCCTTTTTTTCGGCCTTAACGATATTGCTTTGTACTGTCTGCATAACTCTCTCTCCTTCTTAATAGAACAATTTTTAATCCTATTACTATATTTCTTCCAAATATGATAATATTATAACGCAATTGTTCAAATTTTTCTTTGTTAAAAGAAAAATATTCAAATTTGGCGTTTCGTCGATGATAAATGCTAAATCGACATAACGCAATTGTTCAAATTTTTCTTTGCAAAAAGAAAAATATTCATATCTAAATATAAATTGGAGAATGTTATGATTTATATATTAAAATTTGGGGCCAGCTTGCTTATGCCGCCAGGGATATTTATTTTGATTTTCTTCATTTTTGCCTATATTTTGTGGCGCCGGGAGGAAAAAAGGCTGGCTGCTGTCCTTGTGGCAGTAAATATGGTGTTTTATCTGCTGTCTACCGGGTGGATTTCCGGTATATTGATTGGAAGCCTGGAATCCAAATACCCCAGACCGGAAAAATTAGCCGGGGATTGTATTGTTATGCTGGGCGGTGGTGCCCTGGCTGGTACGCCGGCTTTGACGGGAGATGGCACCTTAGCCTGTGCAGCAGAAAGCCGATTGGCTTTGGCCGCCAAGCTATATCATCAAAGGCCTGTGCCAATAATTTTATCAGGTGGACAGGTATATGCTGACAGCGGAAATGAAGCAGATATTGCTAAAAGAGAGCTGGTGCTTTTGGGAATTTCCCCTAAGGATATTATTGTGGAGGACAAAAGCATCAACACCAGGCAGAATGCCATATACACCAGTGAAATAATGAGGGAAAAGGGCTTTAAGCAGCCTATTTTGGTAACGTCGGCCTTTCATATGGAGCGGGCGGTGTTGAATTTTCAGAAGGAAGGAATAGAGCCAGTGCCCTTTGCCACTGATTTTCGGGTAGGTCAGCCCCAAAGCTTTCATTGGAACAAGCTGGCTCCCTCACCGGAGGCTTTGGAGGACAGTACGTTGTTTTTCCGGGAAAAGCTGCGCAGCTTTGTAACAAGTGTGATTACGTTTTAGAGAAGGTTTTACCATGACAAAAAATTTGACAGAAGGAAGTCCTGCCAAGCTGATATTATTTTTTACGTTGCCCCTAATTGGTGGGAATATTTTTCAACAGCTTTATGGCTTTATAGATACATTACTGGTAGGTCGTTTTTTAGGGGTAGAGGCCCTGGCTGCTGTGGGGTGTACCGGCTGCCTGATGTTTTTGCTGGTGGGCTTTGTAATAGGCCTGTCGGCTGGCTTATCCATATACACTGGACAACGATTTGGGGCTAAGGATTATGAAGGCGTACATAGAAGTGCTGCCGCCTGTTTGGTATTGGCCCTGATTGTAGGGGTGATTATAGCCATTATCGGTGTACTGACGGCCAGAGATGTTCTCATAATGATGGATACACCTTTGGATATTTTAGAGGGGGCAGTATCCTTCATAACTATAATCTTTGCCGGCATTCCCATTACAGTGGTGTTTATGCTGGAAGCAAATCTCATTCGGGCCCTGGGGGACAGTCGCCGACCTACGATTATATTGGCAATAGCCCTGTGTATTAACATCATTTTGGAGCCAATTTTTTTGCTTGTATTTGAATGGGGAATACCGGGGGCGGCTTATGGTGTGCTGGTTTCTCAGTCGTTGGGAGCAGTTATTGTTGTAGCTTATATCTGGAAAAAGGTTCCCCTGCTGAAAATTCGCCGGCAGGATTGGAAGCTGGATTGGGATTTTTTAAAAAAGCATTTAGTCATAGCCTTGCCAATGGCCTTTCAGACATCGATTATTGCCTTGGGCACAGTGATTTTGCAGGTGGCCTTGAACCGTTTGGGGCCAGTATCGGTGGCGGCCTATTCTGCAGCACAGAAGGTGGAAACCATTGCCCTGATGCCCATGATGTCCTTTGGTATAGCCATGGCGGCTTATACGGCACAAAATTATGGAGCAAAAAAAATCGCCCGTATAAAAAAAGGCGTAAATCAATGTATTCTCATGTCGGGGTCCTTTAGTATTGTGGTAGGGATATTTAATGTTATTTTTGGCCCGGAAATAATGGAGCTGTTTGTTGGCGAGGGGGAGCCTGAGGTGGTCGCCCTAGGCCAGGTTTATTTGGTTACAACCAGCATATGCTATTTGGTGCTGGCCCTGCTGTTTATTTACCGTAACACTCTACAGGGGTTGGGGCAAAGCTTTGTGCCTAGTCTGGCCGGAGTAATGGAGCTGGTAATGAGAGCTGCTGTGGCCCTGTGCTTTGTGGATCAGCTGGGATTTTGGGGAGCTACCATAGCAAGCCCTGCCGCCTGGATAGGCTCCTGTGTGCCATTGGCCCTGGCTTATTATTATACCCTGCGTAAAATGAAAAGCCGAATTCGGGAGATAAAAGGCCAGTAGGGACATAAGCACCAGATAATAAAATAAATTTACAGAATAATAACAAGGAAATCTTGATTTTATCACGAAGTATATAAGCATGATGAAATAGAGGGGGATTTCCTATGGAGCTTAAATTAAAGTCAGGCTTTTCCTTCGAATATACCAATTTGGTGGGGGAAGGTAAGGTTACTGAGCAGGATGTAAAGGCTTTGGGAGACAAGATTGCTGAAGCAAAGCAGGCAATTAAGGTAATGCGGAAGGATGGGGTCATCAGGGGGCACCTGTCCAAGGATGGCACACCGGAAAAGGTGTATTTTTCTCAGCTGCCTTATGTGGAGGAAGGACATCTCAATTCACCGACTTCCATTAAGCATTTAAAGGAGCTGACGGAGTCGGTAAAAAATCGGGTAGATGCAGTGGTTTCTCTGGGGATTGGTGGCTCCTATCTGGGAGACAAGGTAATTTTTGATGTGCAGTGCGGTGAATTTTGGAATTCCATGACCACAGAGGAACGGGGCGGTATGCCAAAGATTTATTTCAGCGGCAACAATATTGACCCACGGCGCACCGGGGATTTAATCAAGGAGCTGGAGCGGTCGGCCCGTATCTGCAAGTCCCATGCCAAGCGTAAGCTGGTAGTGGATTTGATGGTTATTTCCAAATCTGGTGGTACCCTTGATACCATGTCCAATTTTATGGTGATTTTTGAGGAATTGAAAAAAAATCCTGATATTGAGGTAGAGGTTATTGCTGTTACCGACCCTAACGAAGAAAAGCCGACTATCCTAAAAAAGCTGGCCATGGACAACAATTGGCCACAGTACAGCGTACCGGACGGGGTAGGTGGACGTTTCTCCATTTTCTGTGATGTGGGCCTGGTATTGGCTGCCGTGTGTGGCTTTGATATTGAGGCCTTCCTCAACGGAGCCAAGGATATGGATATTGCCTGCCAGAATGAGGATGTATGGCAAAATCCAGCCCTTTTGAATGCTGTGCTGAAATACATTGCCTCGGAAAAGTACGGTCGGGATATGGAGGTTATGATGCCTTATGGTGACTATCTAAAATCCGTTTCCGAGTGGTACATTCAGCTGTTGGCTGAGTCTCTTGGCAAGCAGGTTGACCGAAATGGAAAAGAGGTATTCTATGGTCGTACTCCAATTGTGGCAGTAGGCACCACGGATATGCATGCCCAAACCCAGCAGCACCAGGAGGGCAAGCTGAATAAGGTAGTTCAGTTTATTCGGGTGGAAAATTGGGATACTGATTTCGTTATTCCAAACTCCTTCCCGGAGGTGAAGAAGCTGGCAGATATTTCCGGGGTAAAAATGAGTCAGGCCCTGGAGGTGGCCCGGCAGTCCAACGCCGATGCCTTGGCCTCCAACCATCGGTTTAATGCTTTATTCTCCCTGCCGAAGCTGGACGCTTATCATTTGGGAGAGCTGCTGTACATGCTGGCTCTGTCCATTGCCTATGAAGGGGAGCTGGCTGATGTGGATGCCTTTAATCAGCCGGGGGTTGAAGCCTATAAGCGGATTATGGGTCCAAGCTTGCAGGCGTTAAAGAAGTAACTGAATAAGTATTATATGACAAAGCTTCGCGGGCATGTTTCCTTTTGCATGGTTGTTTTGTCAGCATAATATGTCGAAAAGGAGTGGCAGAATTGCAGGGGAAGATAATTGACCTTGTCAAACATGCTGGCCGACATTTTTTGCAGCTATTGAAGGAATATGTTCTGATACGCATTAGTTTGTTTGCAGTGTTGTGTGTTGGAATAGCTTTTTTGAGCAGTAAAGGTCTGGGGCAGCAGCCCCAGACCTTTACTGCTTTTTCAGAGGGACAAAAGCATACTGAGCCAAAGGCTGGGCTTCAGGAGATAAAGGGGCTAAAGCGGAGCTCAGAAATCAAAAGACTGAATAATCCCTTTGACAATCAGCAGGGAACTGGGGAGAAGAAGGCAGCAGGTGAAAGTGGTAAAGCACACCAGGGGATGGACGTGTCCAATAAGGACGCGACGCTGTCCGTTAAAGCAAAGGAAAGTAAAGGGGCGGGGAAAACCATATTAAAGACTGAGCCGGTGCTGCTTGGTATTTTAGAGGGAAATGAACAACGGGCGGCAGTTATTAAGTATGGGGAGAGTCAATATATTCTTTATGCTGGGGATGTGGTTCAGGATATGCAGGTAAAAACCATCAGCGATGATATTGTTGTAATACATACTCCGTTTAGTGACAGGGCTTTAAGGTTGACTGAGGGTACCGCCGGAATACTGCCCAAATGAGAATTTTAGTTTTTATACCCCCCTTTGTATTCCCCCCAGGGGGAACAGGATAGATTGAATTGGTAAGTTAAAATTGGACCTGGAGGGGCAATTCTCTCAGGGGGAACGAGAGTAGTGTGGTGGCGATAACAGTTGAAATGACCTTAATACTTCTTGTAGTAAGCTTACTGGACACTTAGCAGTGTCTACACGCCCTTACACGAAATCTAAGCTCATACTGCGTCCTTGGCTTGTATTCACTAATATTTCATAGTAAAAAATTTATCATTGGTGGCAGGTCAGGTGTGGTTGATGGGATAAGTGTTCATTATACCTGGCTCCCTGGGGGGAGCTGTCACGCAAGTGACTGAGGGGGTAATCCCTCAGAAAAATCAGATTGGGGTGGAGGAAATGGAGAAGAATGGTGAAAATAAACGCTTTGATAATAATTCTGGTATTTAGCTTTCTTTCAGGGCATTGCGAAGCCCTGTCAATGAATGTGACCCGTGGCAGTGTGCTGCAGCTTATCCGTTACGCAGCCATGGAGGGGAACATCAACGTGATAATGGACAGTGGCATAGACACAGCTGTAACAGTAAATATCAGGGACAAGTCTCCCAGGGAAGCCATCAGGGAGCTGGTGCTGGCCGGCGGTTTTACCATGACAGAGCGGGAAGGGACATTGTTTATTGGCCAAAATAAACGCATTGCCGGACAATTGGGAGAGGTTCATATAGTTCCTGTACAATATACGGATTTACAGGAAATTAAAGCTGAAGTGGAGCTGTATCTAAAAAATAAATATACGCCGGAGTTTAAGCAGGATAAGCAGTCAAAAAAGGGGGAGGCTTCCGAGGAAAAAACCGGAAAAGCAAAAACAGCAGACGGTTCTTTGGTGGAGAAGCCATATTTAGCTGATACGAAAGGGCAGAGCAATACGCCAGTACGGGTAATGACCGATGTAAATTCAAGGGCACTGCTGGTATATGGGACATCAGAGGAGGCAGCCGCTGTAAGGGCTTTGGTGGAAAAGCTGGATGTCCCGGCCCGGCAGGTAGCCTTGGAGGCCAAGGTGGTAGCTGTACAGAGGTCAGAGGCAGAAAAGCTTGGAATAAGCTGGGAATGGACAAAAATACATCATAATTTTACCTATGAGGGTACCTTGGAGCTGCTTACCTCCAGCGGAAAGGCCCGCATATTGTCTAAGCCCAATATAATCACGCTACAGGGACGGGAGGCAGTAATAAATATTGGGGGAGAGGTTCCAATACCGGCAGTGACCGTCACCAATACTACCACAACCACATCAATAGAATACAGGCCGGCAGGTATTGTATTAAAATGCTGTCCCCTGGTGAATGAAGCCGGGTGTATAGAGTCAGTGCTGCATATCGAGGTGAGCTCACCCAGCTATGTAAAGGAAATGAAGGCCTACAGCTTTCAAAAGCGCTCGGTGGACACCCGGGTGCGTATGCTGGACGGAGAAACACTAGTTATTGGCGGGCTTATCAGCAAGGAGGAGGAAAAACAGTTTTCCAAAATACCTTTTTTAGGTGATATACCTGTTATAGGAAAATTGTTTCAAAATAACAGCACTAAGACGTCTGAAGAGGAAGTGATGATTTTTATCAAAGCCTGGATACTTCAATAACAATAATAAATATGGTATAATGACCTTGTATGGATTGTTTGCGGAGTAAGAAGTGAGGGAATTTACATGGCAATAAGAGTACTGATAGCCGATGACCATGCAATTTTACGGCAGGGTATAAAACGAGTCTTGAATTTTGAAAGTGATATTGAGGTCGTTGGCGAAACCGGGGAGGGTCAGGAAACCTTAGCGAAAACCCTTATGCTGCAGCCGGATATACTTTTATTGGACCTCAACATGCCAGGACTGACTGGTATGGAAGTGGCCAGACAGCTCCAGTCAACTAAATGCAGCACAAAAATCATTGCTTTAACAATTCATGATAATGACACTTATGTTATTGAAATGTTAAAAAATGGCGCTTCAGGATATTTGTTGAAGGACGTGAATCCGGAGGTGCTGGTGAAGGCTATTCATGTGGTAAATGACGGCGGTGCATATATTTATCCTGAGCTGGAAGAGCGGATTTTCGGAAAGCTGCGGGCTGATGAGGATATAACGGAAAAAGCCAAGGAGATATGGGAGGCGGAAAAGGCTGAGCGCCTTACGGACCGTGAAATGGAAGTGCTGGCATGTATAGCCAAGGGCTTTAATAATCAGGAGATTGCCAAAACCCTGTTTGTCAGTGAAAAAACCGTAAAGAATCACCTTACCAATATATTCCGTAAGCTGGGAGTCAGTGATCGTACTCAGGCCTTGATTTATGTATTAAAGCATAATATTATGCGGCTGGACTGATGTATAATGTATGTATTTGTGCTGGCTTTTTAATCAAAAGCTTAAACTTTCCACATGCATAATTGATGCATTTATGCCAGGTGAATGCCTAACGCAGAATGGAAGTTTAAATCAAAATGGTTTAGCAATAGAGTCACGTTGGATTGTGGCTCTTTTCTTTTTGGGTAATGTGCTGTATAATCTAAAAGGTGAATGTAATTCATTAATTTTGTGTGTGATTTTTTGGTGAGGGATATGTATCCAATCAATTTGAAGCTGACTGGTCGCCCATGTGCGGTAGTAGGCGGTGGCCAGGTAGCGTGGCGCAAAATAGACCGATTGCTGGATTGTGGTGCAAGGGTGACGGTTATATCCCCTGAGGTGGATAGTCGGATTGAAGCAATGGCAAAGGCGAAAAAGCTGATATGGAGGAAGGGTGCTTACAGTCATGGTGGACTGGAAGGCTTTTTTTGTGTCTTTTGTGCTACAAATGATCCGAAGATAAATCGTATGGCAGCCCTGGAAGGAAAGCAGGCGGGCGCCTTGATAAATGTGGCATCAGACCCGGAATTGTGTGACTTTACGCTTCCTGGAGTGGTACGACAGGGACCCTTGCTGTTTACCGTGTCCAGTGACGGGGCCAGTCCAGGGTTTACCCGGTTGCTGCGTCAGGATTTAGAAAAAAGATACCATACAGGCTTTGGGGAATTTGCTCTTTTCCTGCGGGAGATACGGCGGGAGCTGATAAAGAAATTTAGCAGCAGCTGTAAGCGGGAAGCCGTTTGGCAGAGTCTTTTAAACGATAATATTGTTAAATTGATTTTGGATAAGGATTTGGACGGGGCAAAAAATGAAATCAGGAATGGAATTAATCGCTTTGGGACTGAACCATCGGACGGCTCCCGTTGAGATAAGAGAAAAGTTTTGTTTAACACCGGAAAAAATAAAAAAGGGCCTGGAAAGGCTGTATGATTATGATAATCTTCATGAAGCAGTGGTATTGTCTACCTGCAACCGAAGTGAGATATATGCCGTGGTAAGCCGGGGCTGTAGCAATACAGTTGCCAGCTTTTGGGCAGATTTGAACAGCACAGAATGCAGCCGGGAGTTCTTTCAAAAATATACCTACAGGTATGAGGATGAAGACTGTGTGGAGCATTTGCTGCGGGTGACGGCAAGCCTTGATTCCCTGGTTATAGGTGAGGGACAGATACTCAGTCAGGTTAAACATGCCTATGCTATTGCCCAATCAGCAAATGCCACCGGAACCCTGCTGAATCTCTTGTTTAATCGGGCTATTGCCACTGGTAAGCGGGTGCGGACAGAAACCCGCATTGCCTATAACGCCGTATCGGTAAGCTATGCGGCAGTGGAGCTGGCTAAAAGCAAGCTGGGAAATTTGGCTGATTGTCAGGTATTGCTGTTTGGCGCTGGAAAAATGGCAGAGCTTACAGCTACCAATCTGGTATCCCAGGGACTAAAATCCCTGTATGTAGCCAATCGCCATATTGAACGGGCCATGGAGCTGGCTGAAAGGTATGGGGGACAGGCTGTAGAATGGCCAGAGGTATATGGCATATTAGGAGATATGGATATAGTTATTACCTCAACTGGAGCGCCGCATTATGTCATTCATAAACGGGAAATAGCCCATGCTATTGCGACGAGAAATGGTCGGCCTCTGGTACTTATTGATATTGCTGTGCCACGGGATGTGGAGCCGGTGGTAGGCGAGCTGGTGGGGGTGAACCTATACAATATTGACGATTTAAAAGCGGTGGTGGACGACAATCTTCAGGAACGGCACCGGGAGGCTTTGGCAGCTGAGGGAATAATTCGTGAGGAGGTAGACGCCTTGATGGAGCGGTTTACCTATCTTTCTATGCAGCCGGTTATGGCTCAGCTGACGGATAAGGCAGAATTTATTCGTTGCCGGGAAATGAAGCGGGCCATGCGTAAATTGCCTGATTTAACTGAGGATGAATGGCGGGTCATTGAAAAAATGACCCATATGATTGTGCGTAAAATGCTTAGAGACCCGATGTGTATGGTAAACCGGACGGCGGGAACCTCCAGGGAGCGGATTTTAAAATTTGCCATTCGCAAGCTGTTTAAGTTGCAGGAGGAGGCTGTTGATGAGTAAACAAAAATTGGTAATCGGAACCCGCAGCAGCCAGCTGGCATTGTGGCAGACGGATTATATTGCTGCCCGTCTGACAGAGGTATATCCAGCTCTGCATATTGAAAAGAAGCTGATAACCACTCAGGGAGATAAGATTTTAGATGTGCCCTTGGCAAAAATTGGCGGTAAGGGATTGTTTACCAAGGAATTGGAAGCAGCCATGCTTTCCGGGGAAATTGATATAGCGGTACACAGCTTAAAGGATATGCCGGCCGAGGTGCCAAAGGGGCTAATGATTGGGGCAGTAACTAAGCGGGAGGACCCTTTTGATGTATTGGTAAGTCCTAAATACAGGCTGTTTAAAGCTCTGCCTGTGGGGGCCAAAATTGGTACATCGAGTCTTAGACGAAGGGCCCAGCTTTTAAGTAAACGCCCCGATTTAAATATATGCAGTCTCAGAGGCAATGTTAATACACGTCTGAAAAAGCTGGTGGACGAGGACTTTGACGGGATAGTTTTGGCATCAGCCGGATTAAAGCGATTGGGACTTGCCGAGCATATAACAGAGGTTTTAGATACCTCCATCTGTCTGCCGGCGGTGGGCCAGGGGGCTTTGGCTGTGGAAAGCCGTCAGGAGGATGTGGAGGTTAATGAGCTAATCCATTGTCTGACTGATAATGACACACTGGTTTGCACCAAAGCAGAGCGGGCTTTTTTACAGCAGGTAAAGGGTGGCTGTCAGGTACCGGTGGGAGTGTATGGACAGATAAAAAACAACCAGCTGCTGGTGAAGGGTATAATAGCCTCCCTGGATGGTAGCCGGCTTTATGGTGGCGATGTAAGCGGACCACCAGAGAATGCCACTGCCCTTGGGATGGAGCTGGCGGAAAAGCTGTTGAATAATGGTGGCAGGGAAGTGCTGCGGGAGCTAGGGATAGATTTATAACTCGGTGAGAATTGGAATATTTTCCTTCTTTGAAAAAATTTTGAACAAGGGCGTTATAGCCTTAAGGAGATATATATAGATGGCAGGGAAAGTTTTTTTGGTAGGGGCCGGGCCAGGGGATTATCGGCTTTTGACGTTAAAGGCCTGTGATTGCCTGAAAATAGCCGATACAGTGGTATACGACCGGCTGGCTGACAAGCGGATTTTACAATATGCGTCAAATAAAGCGGAGCTTATTTATGTGGGTAAGGCATCAAGTCAGCATACCATGACCCAGGATAAGATTAGTCAGCTTCTGGTGGATTTGGCCAAGGCCGGAAAAACGGTGGTACGCCTAAAGGGGGGTGACCCTTTTGTATTTGGCCGGGGGGGCGAGGAAGCACTGCTTTTGCAGGAGAATGACCTGCCCTTTGAGATTGTTCCCGGTGTAACCTCGGCTATCTCAGTGCCGGCTTATGCCGGTATTCCAGTGACCCATCGGGGAGTAGCGGCCTCCTTTTCGGTTATTACCGGGCATGAGGACCCCACTAAGGAAGCCTCGGACATAAATTGGAAAAGCCTGGCTACGGCCACTGACACATTGGTGTTCTTAATGGGGGTGGCCAACCTGTCCACCATAGCAGCTCAGCTCATTAATAATGGTCGGAAAGCTGACACTCCGGTGGCGATTATCAGATGGGGTACCAAGCCGGGGCAGAAGGTGTGGATAAGCACTTTAGCTGCAGTAGCTGACATGGCCCAACGGGAAGGGATTAAACCGCCTTGTATAATTCTGGTAGGCGAAGTGGTAAAGCTTCGGCAAAGCTTGACGTGGTTTGATAATGTAGCCATGAAGCCATTATTTGGTAAACGGGTTTTGGTAACCAGGGCCCGGACTCAGGCCTCCAAGCTGACGGCTGCTTTAGAGGAAATGGGAGCCGAATGTATTGAGGCCCCAGTTATAGCTGTAGCAGACCCAAGGGATAACTACCGGGAGCTGGATGGCGCCATTGATGGATTGGATGAATATCAGTGGATTATTTTCACCAGTACCAACGGCGTTGAGCATTTTTGGTCAAGGCTGGAGTATAAAAAAAGGGATGCCAGAGCACTTTATGGAAAAAAGGTATGTGCCATTGGGGCGGCTACGGCCCAAGTCCTGGCAGAGCACGGCATCAGGGCAGATGTGGTGCCGGCAAGATATCAGGCCGAGGGGATTGTAGAGGCACTAAAAAATGAATTGGCAGCTGGGGATAATATTTTAATACCGAGAGCGGCGGTGGCCAGAGAGCTGTTACCAGCAGCCCTTTCAGCGGCCGGAGCTAATGTGGACGTGGTGCCGGCCTATGAAACAATAATGGGGGATTTGGCCTCGGATGATATAAATGAACAGCTGAAAAAGGGTGATATTGATGTGATTACCTTTACCAGCTCATCTACGGTGGTAAATCTGCTAAAAATAGTCCCAGCTGTAGAGCTGTTAAAAAACGCCAGGCTGGCAGCCATTGGGCCTGTTACGGCTGAGACAATGGGAAAATATGGGCTAAGGGCTGATATTGTGGCCGAGGAATATACCATTGAGGGATTAGTCGAAAGCATAAGGAGGTATTATCTGTGATTGAGCAAAAGCTTCGTCCGCGGCGGCTGCGGATAAATGAACAAATCCGGTCTATGATACGGGAAACAACCTTGTCAGTGAAGGATTTTGTTTACCCGATATTTGTAGTTCCAGGAGAAAATATAAAGGAAGAAATTCCCAGTATGCCGGGGTGTGATCACCTGTCAGTGGATAGGGCTGTGGAGCTGGCAAAAAAAATCTATGCTTTGGGTATACCGGCAGTAGAGATTTTTGGCTTGCCGGAATACAAGGATGAAATAGGCTCCAGTGCCTGGGATATGACTTCGCCGGTACAGCGGGCTATGGAGGCCATCAAGAAAGCTGTGCCGGAACTGGTTATTGTAGGGGATGTATGCCTTTGTCAATACACCAATCACGGACATTGCGGCAAGCTGTGTGGTCATTATGTGGACAATGATGAGACGCTGAAGCTGCTGCAAAAGGTCGCCCTAAGCCAGGCTCAGGCCGGGGCGGATATAATTGCTCCCTCGGATATGATGGATGGTCGGGTGGCGGCTATTAGGGAAATTTTGGACGAAAATAAATTTATTAATGTATCGATTATGTCCTATGCTGTTAAATATGCTTCGGGGTATTATGGGCCCTTTAGAGATGCGGCGGACTCGGCGCCACAGTTTGGCGATAGGCGGGCCTACCAAATGGACCCCGCCAACAGTCGGGAGGCCATGAAGGAAGTGGAGCTGGATTTGGCTGAGGGAGCCGATATTATTATGGTGATGCCGGCCATGGCCTATCTGGATGTGGTACGGCAGGTAAGGGAATATATAAATCATCCTGTGGCAGTGTATAACGTAAGTGGTGAATATTCTATGGTAAAGGCCGCCGCAGCCAATGGCTGGATTGACGAAAAGCGGATTGTCTTGGAGACCCTTACCGGTATGAAACGGGCAGGGGCGGATATAATAATCACTTATCATGCCATTGATGCTGCGGAGTGGCTTGGGTAGTATTCTTATAGACAATACACCTGGCGTGCTATGATTTGTCAATGTGGAAGGTTTAAGTAAGTACCCTATGGGGAAAGGAATATTGTATGTTAAATTTAGAAAAATCAGCTGCGGCATTTGCTGAGGCAAAAAATTTAATGCCAGGTGGAGTAAACAGTCCAGTGCGGTCTTATCGTAATGTGGATTGTACTCCCCCTTTTATTGAGCGGGCTGAGGGAAGTCACATATATGATATTGATGGTAATGAATACATAGACTACGTGGGCTCCTGGGGGCCAATGGTGGTAGGTCATGCTCATCCGCAGGTTGTAAAGGCTTTGCAGGAGGCTGCAGTCCGGGGAACCAGCTACGGGGCACCAACATTGTTGGAAAGTCAGCTGGCAAAGCTGGTTATGGAGGTTTATCCATCCATTGAAATCATTCGCATGGTAAATTCCGGCACTGAGGCCACCATGAGTGCAATCAGAGTGGCCCGGGGCTTTACCGGTAGAAGCAAAATCGTAAAATTTATTGGTTGTTATCACGGCCATAGTGATTCTCTGTTGGTAAAGGCCGGCTCCGGGTTGGCTACCTTTGGGGTGCCGGACAGTCCGGGGGTGACAAAGGGCACTGCCAGCGACACCATAGCCATTCCATATAACAACAGGGAAGCCTTTGCTGAGGTAATGGATAAATATGGTGACGAAATTGCCTGTGTCATTGTGGAGCCGGTAGCTGGAAATATGGGATTGGTGCTTCCACAGCCAGGCTATTTGGATTTGCTTAGAAGTCTTACTCGGGAAAAAGGAGCATTGTTGATTTTTGATGAGGTGATGTGTGGATTCCGGGCTTCATTAGGTGGTGCCCAGAAGGCATATGCTGTAAAGCCTGATTTAACCTGCTTGGGTAAGATTATTGGTGGTGGGTTGCCGGTAGCGGCCTATGGCGGTCGGGCAGATGTAATGAATTGTGTGGCACCGGCTGGTCCCGTATATCAGGCAGGAACTCTGTCGGGAAATCCACTGGCCATGACAGCTGGTCTGGAAACCCTTAAAATCATTACTGCGGAGCCAGAGCCGGGGGAGCCGGATTATAGCCGAGTTTTGACCATTAAGACTAAGAAACTGGTATTAGGAGTCGCCGCCAAAGCAAAGGAGGCCGGTGTTCCTTTACAGGTGCAGCAGGCCGGCTCCATGTTTGGCTTTTTCTTCAATGACCATGAGGTGGTGGACTATGAGACTTCAGCAGCATCAAATCAGGAGGCCTTTAAAATATGGTTTATAGCCATGCTGGAGCAGGGGATTTATTTAGCACCATCACAGTTTGAAACCCTGTTCATGTCCGGGGCTCATACCGATGAGGATATTGATCGAACTGTTGAGGCTGCTGGAGTGGCTTTGAAAAAAGTTTCAAAAATATATTGATAATCGTTTGCAATACCTTCTACTTTGTGCTATTATCTTTTTTGCGAAGATATAAAGCATTATAGGAGGTATTATTTTTTATGAAAAAGGGGCTTGTAACGGCAGTATCTACTGCATTAATAATTGGCGCAGCCAGCACATCCTTTGCGGCAGTGAATCCGTTCAGTGATGTACCGGCAGACCATTGGGCTTACGATGCTGTAAGCCAGCTACAGGAGGACGGAGTAGTAAATGGGTATGTGGATGGAACCTTCCGGGGCAACCAGCTTATGACCCGTTATGAAATGGCTCAGATAGTTGCTAAGGCAATGGCAAAGCAGAAAAATAACGGCTTTAGTGGTGCAAAGACAGATAAAGCAATGGTGGACAAGCTGATGGTGGAATTTAAGGATGAATTGACTAATCTTGGCGTCCGCTTAGATGATATTGAAAAACGACTGGATAATGTAATATGGTCTGGATCCGTTGCTTATGAATATAACAGTGACAAGAGTGACTGGCGTGATGGCGGCCGTTCCACCGGACAGAAGATGGTGCTGACCCTGACTCCTACCATGGCAATAAATGACCGGTGGACAGCTCATGCCACCATGGAGTACGGCATGGATGTCAATGCTGCCCACAACTCAACAGCTGGTGATGAGGTGCCATACAATGGTTCATATTTCAGCGTAAAGGAAATATTTGCTGAAACAGATTTTTCGGATAATGGTAACATCATGTTAGGTCATGTTCCTATTGAGTCTGAAGCTGATGGCGGTATGGTAATAAGTGATGCTATTGCAGGTGCCCAGGTTTCCTACGGTGACAAGTGGAAGGGAATTTTACGTGTCGGCCGGTTCAATTTTGACCCTGGCAAGCACAGCAATGATGATGGGGTATTAATTGGGGATCCAGCGGCTAATTCCCCGGTTTCTGGTTATGGCTCCTTGGAAGTGCTGACATCTACGGACAAATACACCTTTGGGGCGGCGTTTCATATGTTCCGCAGCTCCAAACTGGGTGAATACATGGCGCTTGCAAATTACACCGATAACACCATGAATATATGGAGTGTTGGAGGCTCCTATAATTTTACCGATAAGATTAGTCTGGCAGCGGCTTATGCGAAAAATACCAAGGGCTCTGGCGTAGATGCTTCCATGAAGCGGGCTTACAATATCCAGTTGTCCTATGGTGAGGCTGTTCCTGAGACTCCAGGCTCCTTCGGGGTATATGCTGCCTATCGTTACCTTACCCGGGCAGCTGCTCCTAGCCCGGCCTTTGATGGAGTAATGGCAACCGGCGATCAAAACCAAAAGGGCTGGGAATTTGGTGTGGCCTATACACCATTTACCAATGTGGTAGGGTCTCTGGCTTATTTCAAGGGCAAGGAATTTACCGCTACTCAGGAAACCAATGGGCAGAAATACTTCGGCAAGCTGGAATTCATGTTCTAACAAAAATGATAAAATCCTGCATATCAGATATGAGGCTGGTATGCAGGATTTTTTTAACCCAAGCTTCCCACATGCATAGTTGATGCATTTATGTCAGGTGAATGTCCAGTGCTCTAGTGCGGAGCATTCTCACGCTACCCCCCCCCACCGGTTGCTATGGTTCTACGCTAACAGGTGCTAGTGCTCCCATCCTCTTAGGTGGGAGTTAAGTGCCCATAAGCTTAGGATCAAAATATCATTGTGTCAATGCACTAGAAACGGTAAAAATATTATCAGCGCAAATTGAGCTTAAAAAATGTACATGATAAAATACTACTGTATGCAAATAAATTAATGCTTTATTATAGAAAACATTTGGGGGTAAATTATGGCATCGCAGGAATTAAATCAGGCTCTTTGGGGAGCGGCCAATGTTATGAGAAGCACCATGAGTGCTGATGAATACAAGGATTATCTGTTAGGACTGGTATTCTATAAGTATCTTTCGGACCGTCAGCTTTATGCAGTGGTGGATTTATTGGAGGACCGCAAGCCTGAGTCGCTGGATGAGGCGCAACAGATTTATGAGGAAGCCCGTAATGGTGGTGAATGGGAAGATTTGGCAGCTGAGCTGGAGGAAAGCTATGGTTTTGCCATCAAGCCTGAATACACCTTTACGGCATTGTATAAGGCCATAAATGACAGGACCTTCACCACCGACCAGCTGCGTCAGGCCATGCGTGATATTGAGCAGGGCGGCCAGATAGTTCGTGGGCAGAAGCCTTATGAAGACCTTTTTGAGGAATTTGAAATTGATTCCAAGAGCCTTGGTACAACCCCTGCCAAGCGTAATGCCATGCTTTCTGATGTAATGAAGGAGCTGGCCCATATCGATTTCACCCAGTATGGTGCGGATGCCCTTGGCGATGCTTACGAATATCTTATTGGACAGTTTGCCGCCGGCTCCGGCAAGAAGGCTGGGGAGTTCTATACCCCACAGGCCGTATCTGAGCTGATTACCAGAATAGTGACCATGGGCAAAGCGGATAAGCCGGGCTTTTCCCTGTATGACCCTTGTATGGGGTCAGGTTCCCTGCTTCTTCAGGCCAGAAATTATATAAGTGGGGACTGCCGAAGCAGTATTCAGTTTTTCGGGCAGGAGTTATCCCATACAACCTATAACCTGGCCCGCATGAACATGATTCTTCATAATGTGCCATTTACTCATCAGCATTTTCGAAACGGTGATTCTCTTGGTGATGATTGGCCAACCGAGGAACCTACTAACTATGATGCTACTGTAATGAATCCACCATATTCCCAGCACTGGAGCGCAGCTGCCGGGTTCCTTACTGACCCTCGTTTCCAGAGCTATGAAAAACTGGCCCCGAAATCCAAGGCTGATTTCGCTTTTTTATTGCATGGCTTCTACCATCTGAAAAATGATGGTACTATGGGAATTGTCCTGCCGCATGGTGTGCTGTTCCGTGGGGCTGGGGAAGGTACTATCCGTAAGCATTTGCTGGAAAATGGCAGTATTTATGCCGTTATTGGCTTTCCAGCCGGGATTTTCTTCAATACTGGTATCCCTACCTGTGTAATTATCCTTAAAAAAGATAATAAGGACCGTAGTGTATTGTTTATTGATGCTTCCAAGGAGTTCCGTAAGGATAAGGCCCGTAATTTCATGGACCAAGAGCATATTGATAAGATTGTGGAGGCCTATAAAAACAGGCAGGATATTGACAAATTTGCTCATTTGGCTACCTTTGAGGAAATAAAGGAGAATGATTATAACCTGAATATTCCTCGCTATGTGGACACCAGCGAGCCAGAGCCGGAAATAGATTTGGCTGCTGTAACGGCTGATATGGAAAGCATTGATGCGGATATAAAAAATACCAGCAGTGAGCTGTTGGGGATGATGAAAGACCTGACCTTTGCAGCTCCAGAAGTCGGCGCTTCGATGGCAAGGCTTATGAAGGTATTGCAGGAGGGGTGATATGGACAAGATGATTATGGATAATCAGAAAAACTTCCTGTCTGATGCTGTAGCCATTGTGGAAAAGGGCAGGCAAACCGCTTATGCATCAGTCAATCAGGCAATGATAGCTACCTACTGGCAGTTGGGAAAGCATATAGTAGAATTTGAACAAGGTGGGGCCGAACGGGCAGAGTATGGGAAAAAAATCATAGCCAGTTTGGCACATACACTAACAGAGAGATATGGCAAAAGCTACAATGCTCGCAACCTGTATTATTTTTGCCAATTTTTTCAAAATTTTCCTAGAGAGGAAATTTTGAACTCACGAGTTCAAAATCTTACATGGACCCATTTTCGGCATTTACTTAGGGTTGATAATAGGGAAATACGAAATTGGTATATGAAGGAAGCGGCGCAAGAACAATGGAGTGTGCGCACCCTGGACCGCAATATCAGCTCCCAATATTATGAACGGCTGTTGCTATCACAGCGCAAGGAACCTGTAAAACAGGAAATGCAGGAGAAAACCACAGACCTACAACAGGATAAGCTGGAATTTATCAAAAATCCTGTGGTGGCAGAGTTCCTGGGACTGGCACCTAATGCAGACTTTACGGAAAGCGATTTGGAAGGCTCGATTATTATACACCTGTCAAAGTTTCTGATGGAGCTGGGCAAGGGGTACGCTTTTGTAGCAAGGCAGCAGCATATCAGAACGGATGCAGGAAATGATTATTTTATTGACCTCGTGTTTTACAATTACATCTTGAAATGTTTTGTTCTTATTGACCTTAAGACCACAAAAATTTCTTATCAAGATGTAGGGCAAATGGATATGTATTTGCAGATATACGATGATGAACGCAAACAACCAGATGATAACCCAACAATAGGTATTATTCTTTGCTCGGAAACGGATGGTGATGTGGCCAGATACTCAACACTGGCAAAAAATGACCAGCTTTATGCTGCTAAATACAAGCTGTGCTTACCTACCCAGGAAGAGCTAAAAAGGGAAATCGAACGACAAAAAGAAATTTTCCGACTGGAAAAGGGCGGTGACAGAGGTGTGTAAAAAGAAAGAGCTTAATATAAGGCTGATGGAAAATAAAAATATTGACCCCTTTGCCCAATATTACATCTCTTGTGAGCCGGATAAAGCCCAAAAGGCTCATGCCTGGAAAACGGCCATTGGACTGCAGAAGGTAGATAATCTACATGTTTCGGATTATTTAATTTCTTTAGCAGTAGAAAACATCGAAGGTAGAATGAGTATTGCCGAAGTAAATTGTAAAATCGAAGAATATTATTCAAAAACAACACATTCAAGAGTAAAACAGGACATTGAACAACACATTGAGAAAGAAAAGGACCTTTTGACATTGTTGAATGAAAATAAGGTTACTGCTAAAATCAAGAATAATATAATTAGTTTGCATAAAGCATTTGGTATAGAAAAGATTTTTGGACGAAGTGATATCGTTGGTGTCCTTAGTCTTACCGAAAAGCCAGCCAGCACCTTGATAAAGAAAATGTTGGAATTAGGGATGATTGAAAATGTTCGCGGCCTTGGCAAAGGTAAATATCGATTTGTCCGATGCTAACTGGTGCTAAAACTCCTGCTCTTAGGCGGGAGTTAAGCACCAGTAGCGGTCAGTGTCTACTGTTCAACTTCAACAAAGTCTTGTTTCACAGGACACTTTCGCATAGGGCGTATTATCCAATCGGCTTTGCCTCTTGGATGCTTCCGTAAAGCCCTGGGTAAATTCAACTAAATTCAGGTGGAGTTTTAACCCCATCTGAATAAGTTATCATTTTATGGTACAGGAGGTGTAAGGATGAATACACCTAATATAAGATTTAAGGGATTTGGTGGAGATTGGGAACAGCGGAAGGTTTCAGAATTATTTAAGGTAACTCGTGGATATGTACTTGCAGCTCCAGAAACAGATGAAATGCCAAGTGATGAGAAACCATATCCTGTTTATTCTTCACAAACTAAAAATAATGGTTTAATGGGATATTATAAAAATTATCTCTATGAAAATGCTATTACATGGACTACTGATGGAGCAAATGCAGGTACTGTATGTTATAGAGCCGGAAAATTTTATTGTACTAATGTTTGTGGAGTATTGCTTTCAGACGAAGGGTACTCAAATAAAATGGTTGCTGAAGCTTTAAATACTATCGCATGGAAGCATGTGTCTAAAGTAGGAAATCCCAAATTGATGAATAACGTTATGTCTGAGATAGAAATATGTATACCGAAAACTGTAGATGAACAAGTTAAAATTTCAGAGTATTTTGATAATCTCGACAATCTTATCACCCTTCATCAGCGTAAGTGTAACAGCATGAAGCAAGTCAAAAAGTATATGCTGCAAAAAATGTTTCCTAAGCAGGGTGAGAAGGTGCCGGAAATAAGATTTAAAGGGTTCACGGACGATTGGGAACAGCGGAAGCTGGGGGATTGTTGCCGAGAGTTCAAAAGTGGCTCGTTCATTCCGGCAAGTGATATTGAAGAAAGTGGCGAGTATCCTGTTTTTGGTGGTAATGGTTTAAGAGGATATACTTCGGAATATAATCACGATGGAGAGTTTGCTCTTATCGGCAGACAGGGCGCTCTTTGCGGAAATATGAATTATTCTACGGGTAAGGCATACTTCACAGAACACGCCGTAGCTGTTCAAGCAAATGATTCTGCTGATACTAAGTTTATGTACTACCTGCTGGGAAAGATGAACTTAGGACAGTATTCTGACCAGTCAGCACAACCAGGCTTGGCAGTTGGCAAACTGGTAAAGATGGAGGGATTATTCCCATCGGTCGATGAGCAAAAGAAGATAGGAAAACACCTAGCAAGTATAGACAACCTTATCACCCTTCATCAGCGTAAGTCAGATAGCCTTATAGAAATCAAAAAATTCATGTTACAGAATATGTTTCCGAATAAGTAATTATTGCTGGAGGTAGAAGTAATGCAAGAACTGGAAATTATTTCTCAGGGAATTTACGAGGACCTTCGACAGCGTATATTATATGTCAAGCAAAAGGTCCAAAAAGCAGTTAATGCCGGTATGGTGCAAATATACTGGGAAGTGGGGCAACGGGTGGATAATGCCTGTGATGGAAAAAGAGCAGATTATGGTAAGGAAATTCTAAAGTACTTGTCAATCAAACTCACAAATGAATTTGGCAAAGCGTATTCATTACGGAACTTACAAATGATGAGACAGTTCTTTCGTGCATTTCCAAATGCGAACACACTGTGTTCGCAATTAAGCTGGTCCCATTATAAATTACTTATGAGGGTCAACAATATAGATGCACGAAACTATTATGAAAAGGAATGTGCTGCCGCTGGTTGGAGTACAAGGGAGCTGGAACGGCAAATTACAACCTTTGCTTATCAGCGCACTGTCTCTAATCAAAGTGCAGGAGAAAAAATCCACCAAGTGGTGCAGAAAGAGTCTTTCCCCAATAATATGCCGCCATATAAGGACTTTATCCGTGACCCCTATGTACTGGAATTTTTGGAATTAAAGCCATCACCAGAATTCTATGAAAAGGATATTGAGCAGGGCATTATTGAACATTTGCAGAAATTTTTGTTGGAGCTAGGACGTGGTTTCTCCTTTGTGGCTAGACAAAAGCATATTGATATAGATGGTGACCATTTCTATATAGATTTGGTATTTTACAACTATATATTAAAATGCTTCGTTCTCATTGACCTGAAGCTGGGGAAGGTAAAGCATCAGGATATGGGACAAATGCAGATGTACGTAAATTATTACAAGCATAACATGAAACTGGAGGGGGATAATGACCCAATAGGCATTGTTCTGTGTGCGGAAAAGAATGATGCAGTGGTCAAATACACGTTAGGTGATGAAAGTCAAACCCAAATATATGCTTCAAAATATTTATCATATATGCCAACAGAAGAAGAATTAAGAAGGGAATTGAATTTTCAGGCCCTGCTGGAACAGTCCAAGGAATAATTTGAGGTAACTATTATGGCACAGAGCGAAGCATCAATGGAAAAAGCCCTTATAAAACAGCTTACAGAGGATGTGTCCCAGTGGACTTACCGCCGGGATATTACTGATGAAGCCAGTCTGTGGGCCAATTTCCGTGAAAAACTGAATCAGAATAATATCGGGGCCCTGGAGGGAGAGCCTATTACTGATGTTGAATTTAACCAGATACAGCAGTTCATGCTGGATGTGGCCAAATCTCCATATAAGGCAGCTCTTTGGCTGGCCGGGGAAAATGGTGAGGCGGTTATTCCTCTTACCAGAGAGGATGCCTCCAAGGGTTCCATTCATCTTATGGCCATCAGCAACAGGGAAATAGCCGGAGGCCGTTCTTCCTATGAGGTTATAAACCAGTTTGTATCGGAAAAGCAGGATGATGAGGACAGGGAACGCCGCTTTGATGTTACTCTATTGATCAATGGACTTCCTATGATTCATATTGAGCTGAAAAATCAGGACCATCCATTTATGGATGCCTTCAGACAGATTAAAAAGTATAGTCTGGAGGGGAAGTTCCGTGGGCTGTTTGGCATGGTTCAGATGTTTGTGGTAAGCAATGGTAGCAATACCAGATACATTGCCGCTGATACCGGCTCCAATCTCAATGAGAAGTTCCTTACCTCGTGGGTAAACAAAAAGAATGAGCCCGTGGAGAATTATCTGGAATTCGCCAAGGAAGTATTGCGTATTCCAGAGGCCCATGAAATGGTGGGAATGTACAGCGTAATAGATTCCGAACGGAAAAAGCTGATACTTCTGCGGCCTTATCAGGTTCATGCCATCGAGGAAATCAAGCGTGCTTCCTCACGGCAGGAATCAGGCTTTATATGGCATACCACAGGTTCCGGAAAGACCTTGACCTCATACACTGTGGCCAAGAACCTTATTCTGATTCCTGGCATAGACAAGACCATATTCCTCATTGACCGCAAGGATTTGGACCAGCAGACCTCCTTATCCTTCAAGGCTTATGCGGAAAATGACATTATTGATGTGGATGATACAGATAATGTCCATGAACTCCTGCAGAAGCTAAAAAATAAGGACAGAATTGTTATTGTTACCACCATTCAGAAAATGCAGATTATTATGAAGCGGTACAATAACGATGAAAAGAAGGATTCGCCAACCACCAAGAAGCTGCGTAGTATGAGAATTGCCTTTGTGGTGGATGAGTGCCATAGAACCGTTACCCCGGAAACTCAGCGTGAATTGCAGAAATTCTTTGCCGGCTCCTTGTGGTATGGATTTACTGGTACGCCTATTTTTGATGAAAACAAGCGGCAGCGTAAGGGGGACTTGGCCCGTACCACCGAGGCCCTGTATGGCCCATGCCTTCATAACTACACCATTAAGGAAGCTCTGCAGAATAAGGCTGTTCTTGGCTTCCAGATAGATTATCGGGATTCCTTGTCCGAGGATACTATTCTCACCGTAGGGGAAAAGCTGGGTGTTGGCAGCTATGATAATTTGATAGTTCACGATAAGGTGGTAAGGGAGCAGGAGGTATTATCTGCTTACTATAAGAATAGCGGTGAAGATATTTATGATTCCGATGATCACCGCAGGGAAGTAGTGGAATACATTGTCAATAAATGTGCCGGCAAATTTAGGCTTCATGCACCTCAGGGTGAGGCCTATGAGGCCATTTTGACAGTGCAGAGCATTGATATTGCCCAGAAGTATTACAAGCTCTTTAAAGAGTATGTGGCTGGTGGTAATGTTTCCGCATCCATCAAGGAAAAGTGTGTTGATTTTCCGAAGATTGCCATTACTTACACCGTTACAGAAAATGATGATAAATCCATCGTTAATCAGCAGGCAATGAAGGAAGCCCTGAAGGACTACAACGAAATGTTTGACACCAATTTTGCCTTGGACAGCCTTCAGGCCTATAATACCAACCTTAATGACCGTCTGGCCCGGAAAAAGGGAAGGTATAAGCAGCGTAAGGAACAGCTTGACCTTGTTATCGTTGTAGACAGGCTTCTGACTGGCTTTGATGCACCGCCTTGTGCTATTTTGTTCGTGGACAGGCCACCTATGGCTCCACAGAATATTATTCAGGCCTTCTCCAGAACCAATCGGATTTACGACCAGAATAAGCTATATGGCATGATTGTGGTATTCCAGCGGTCTGCCCAGTTCCAGACAGCGGTGGATGGAGCCCTTTTGCTGTACAGTAATGGTGGAACCAAGGAAGTAAGTGCGCCACCATTTGCTGAGATAGAGCGTGATTTTCAGGAGGCATTGAAGGAGCTTCGACAGATAGCGGCCACCCCGGCAGAGGTGGAAAGCCTCAAGGGTGATGTAAGTGCCATGCAGAAATTTGCCAAGGCCTTCCAGAAGGTAGACAGACTCAGCGGTGAGCTTCAGGTTTATCAGGAGTGGGAGGACAAGGATTTCTCCGACTATGGCATTGACCGTGAGCAGCTTAATGACTACAGCGGTAAATATAAGAATGTTATTGAGGAGCTGAAAAAGCCGAAGGAGAATGAGCCTGTTATCAATATAGATATTGGTTATGAGTTGCAGAATATCGGCAGTGTAACCATTGATTACCGCTACATTGTGTCCCTTATCCAGACCTATATGCCGGATGAAGATGACCTGATAGCCGAGCCTATCCATGATGAAGCCATTGATGAGCATATCACCAGACTGGGCGAATCCAATCCATCCCTGGCAAACGTCATCAGCACCTTCTGGAACGATATGAAAAAGGACCCTATTAAGTATAAGGGCCTTGATGCGCTGACAATAATCGAAACCAGCATTGAGAAAACCATTAACAAGAAGATTAGGGAATTTTCTAAGGAATGGTGTGTCAAACCGCAGGATTTGGTTGCTGTAATTAATACTTTTCAGGATGGTGATAATATCGCCCTGCAAATAGATTATGATGCCTATAGGGAAAATCACCATGGCGTGAGCAAGCTGAAATACAAGCGGGCCGCCAAGGATGCTGCGGTGGAGCTTATCAAGGTGATAAGACCTTTGAGGGATAAGTGAGGCGGCTGGTTTTTGCCTAATAAAATACCTCATCCGCCTCGCCCCTAAAGGGACTAGCTTCGCGTCGCAAGCTCGGCACCTTCCCCAGAGGGGAAGGCTAGGGAAGGTGAATACCAAACGCAGAATGCTTGCGCTCTACCCCCTTCGGTTGCTATGTCAACCACCTCCCTGTGGGGAGGCAAGGAGAAAGAAGTTTTCGGTATATAGCCTCTAAGCTCAGCTGCTCTTGTCTCCCTTGGGGGAGATGTCACGCAGTGACAGAGGGGGTTAATCAATATATCTTTGTGGAAGTTTGAGGAATATAAAGAAAAATGCCGGACAAAGCTGTCCGGCCAGTGCAAAATAATAATAAATAAGTGCTTTTGAGTAAGCTATAAAATAGCTTACGTGCATATTATCAAAACTTTTGGTAAAAGTCCAGTTTTTTGTTGTAAATTCTTTTTAAATTGAGTAGGATATTACATGAACATGGGAAAATTTGACTTACTGCGTTATAATATCTATGGACATTGTGATAATGCGTATATATTTAAATACAGGAGGATATTGAAATGATAAGGAAATTATTCACTGTTTTTTTAAGTGCGGTGTTTCTCTTTTCGTCCTTAGGCACAGCCTTTGCTGAAGTGCCTAACACAGCCAACGGAAAGCTGGATGCAGTGGAAAAGGCTGTATATGGCGAGGCTCAAACCGGTGCCATTGTTGAACGGATAGAACGCCTGGAGAAGGACTACGAAGGAAAGACAGCAAAGGGCGGAATGATGGACCGGATTAATACACTGTATGATACTACCTTTGACAATACCAGAACCCCATCGGTACTCACTCAGCTCAACGCCCTGGAATGGACTATTTCTCATAATGTAAGCATGGACTCTGTACAGGCAAGGGTTGGAAGAATGGAGAATGTCATTAACGGCAAAAATTCCAGTGGGTCAATAAAATCTAGAATAGAGAGCTTGTCCACCTTTGCCTTCGGCAGTGCCACCATTCCTTTGACTCAGGTGGCGGTGCCGGCCAATACCTTGGTAAAAATTTCTCTTGTGACACCGATTAATGCCAAAAACCTTAAGGCAGGAGATGTTATTAAGTATCAGGCCGCCGAGGATGTTATTGAAAATGATATGCTGCTTATCACCAAGGGAGCCCCAGGTGAAGGAGTTATAAAAAAGGTTTCCCAGGCGAAAAATTTTGGTCGGGATGCGGAGATTGAAATAGATTTTAAGGATATTGAGGCAGTGGATGGCAATGCCATAGGCATGACCCTTGGCGAAGAGGCCAAGAAAAGCATGGAGCAGATGGGCATGGCCGCCGGTGCAAGTCTGGCTGGGATGTTTGTTCTTGGGCCGATTGGAATAATTGGCGGGGCCTTTGTAAAAGGCAAAAATATAAATCTGCCGGAGGGCACTGAGCTTTACATACAAACCAGCAGCGACAATACAATATATGCCATTCCAACCACAGGCAATTGATTTTTATAGTAACCAACCCTTCCAGTACATCAGGAAGGGTTTTCTATTGCTTGTTTTTGCTTATTAAATGGGGTATCATATAGTAGAATAACTATAGATAGGGGACTATTCAATGAAGAAAAAATGGAAGGCACTGTTATGCTCAGGGCTTATTGCGGCAACGGCTGTTATACCAGAGGCCGTTCAGGCCAGCACATATTACAGTGACACTGATACCAATGCGGACGTATTGGATTATATAGAAAATAACCGACGGGAAGAAAGAAATGTGGGTTTTTCGGAGGAGCAAAAGCAGCTGCTGCTGGATGCCCTGGAAATGCGGAAGAATCTCCGTGATCCATATGACCCTACTAAGCATGTTCCGGTGGCGGTGGAAGGTGATGAGCTGTTTTATGACCAACGCAACGGAGATTTTTATGCCGTCGGCAAGGTAAAGATAATGTCCATGGAGGCTCAGAGCTTTCAAAGTGAAGAGGCCAATGGAAATTTGGTAAAAAATGAAATAAATGTGCCGGGTAAAGGGCACATGCTTCAGATGACACCGGAGCAGGCAAAGATTGTTCTGGATGGATATAAAACCCAGTATAATTATGGTACCAAAACCGGAAAAATGGAGGACGTTAACGGCAAGGTTGACCATCAGTTTGTTAAGGCTACGCGTATTGAGTTTTATCCTGATAAAATAGTTGCCTATGATGGATATATGACAAGATGCTCGGCTATACATCCTGACTATCGGACCACGGCTTCCATGATAGAGATTTATCCTAATGATAAGATGATATGTCATAATATAAAATTCTATTTGGGAAGTATACCGGTTTATTCAGCCAAGAAGCAAACCTTTAAACTGAACGGACGGAACAGTGGCGATATGATGCCACGGGTTGGCTACAACAACAATGATGGTTTGTGGATAAGTAAGGATTTTCGACATTATTTATATGATAATCTGTATTTGCAGACCCATGTGAAATACACCACCAAGCATGTTTTTCGTAACAATGCCAGCATAGTTTTTGAGCATCCTATAGGACGCTTTGAGCTGATGACCGGATTTTATCAGGGGTATAATCATACATGGCTGAAAAAAGCTCCATCCTTTGCTTATACCAGGACCTTCCGGATTAAAGAGCTGCCTTTTACCTATAAGTTTTACTATGAACGCGGTGCCTGGAACCAGGGGAATATCCACAGTATGCATACCTTTTATTCCTTTGATGTGAGCCATGATACGATTGATATAGGCGGTAATCACCGGTTGGATTTAAGCACCAGCTATTCAATAACCAGGGAATCTGCCAATAATTCCAGCATAAAGGGTTTGGGCTACGCCGCATTGATAAGACGGGATGTAAATGACCGCTGGTCGTATTATGCAAGGTACAGCTATTCACAGATTAACAATAAGAATTCCTTGTTCAATATGGATTTAGACGATTATTCACGTAAGTTTGCCATGGGATTCAGCTATAGGTTTGACCACAGCAACAGAATGGTTGTAGGAACTGGCTTTGATGCAGGAGAAAGGACGTTGAAGGATATCGACCTTTATTGGTTCCACGATATGCACTGCTTCCAGTCAATCATTCGTTATCGGGCAAAAAGGCACGAGGTGGGCTTTACGTTGCAGTTCAGTCCATGGTAAGTAATAAAGGAGCTGTTATGGATAAATCATTTTTGGATATAATAGACAAAATGCAGGGCAGTGAAATCCTTATCCTTGGGGACATGATAGCAGATATTTACCTGGAGGGAACCATTTCAAGAATTTCCAGAGAGGCTCCTGTGTTGGTTTTGGAGCAGGCCTCGGAAAAGGTTGTTGCCGGTGGAGCAGCTAATGTGGTAAATAACGCTGCTACCTTGGGTGGTGTTGTCCATGCTGCCGGGCTTTTAGGTGATGATAATGGTGCAGATGGTCTGGAAAGTATATTGGCAGCCAGAAGTGTTGATACAAAAGGATTTATTCGGGATAAGGACAGACCTACCATTTCCAAGACCAGAGTAATTGCTGGCGGGCGAACAACGGTGAGTCAGCAGGTTGTACGCATCGACAAGGAAAGCAAGGCTCCCATGAAGCCGGAGTATGAGGCAGAAATTGGGAAATATCTTGACGAGGTGCTGCCAAGGGTAAAGGGCGTAGTTCTCAGTGATTATGGCAGCGGAACCATTACCGAAGGTCTGAAAAATCAAATCCTTGGCTACAGTCAAAAAAACGGTATACCTGTTATTGTGGATTCCCGCTATGATATTTGGCGGTTTAAGTCAGTGGATTACATAAAACAAAATGATGCAGAGCTGGCGGCAGCTGTAGGACGGGAGCTGGACAGTGAAGCGGATTTGGTTGCAGCCGGTAAGGAGCTTTTGTCTAAAATGTCCGCCAAGGGCGTGTTAATAACCAGGGGCGAGGATGGCATGACGCTGTTTGGTGCAGACGGCTCGGTAAACAATATTCCGGTTTCCGACAAAAGTGAGGTTTTTGATGTATCTGGTGCCGGCGATACCTGTGTGGCAACTGTCATGCTGGCTCTGGCTGCCGGAGTAGAGCCCTTGGCAGCGGCGACGCTTTCCAATATCGCTTCGGGGATTGCAGTGCGTAAAATGGGGACCTCTACGGTTAGTGCCCAGGAATTACGGGATTATATCACAAGAAACATGTAAGGCGTCAGCCTTAGGGTAAGGGTAGTTAATATGCTTATAGATTCAGCAAAAATACAGGAATTTTGTCAAATCCTGCGGGATGGTGGGCAACGGGTGGTTTTTACCAATGGCTGCTTTGATATTCTTCATGCCGGTCATGTGAGATATTTAAGTAAAGCCCGTTCCTTTGGGGATTGTTTGGTATTGGGCCTGAACAGTGATGCTTCGGTACGCCGGATAAAGGGGCCAGCCCGTCCCATAAATAATGAGCAGGATAGGGCTGAGGTGGTAGGAGCCCTGGGCTGTGTTGACTACGTGGTTATTTTTGATGAGCCAACGGCTGAGGAGCTTATTACCAAGGTTCACCCTGATGTGTATGTTAAGGGCGGGGATTATACCTTGGAAACCCTGCCTGAGGGGCAGCTTGTCCAAAAATATGGTGGACGGGTTGAATTGGTTAAGCTGGTAGAGGGCCGTTCCACCACCAATGTTATAAATAAAATTCAGGCAGGAATAGGAAAATGAAGGATATAACAAGTGTTTTAGTGGTGAAGCTAAGTGCTATTGGCGATGTTATCCATGCCTTGCCGGTATCCTATGCCATTAAGGAAACCTATCCAAGGGCAAAGCTTACCTGGGTAGTGGAGCCACCGGCCTATGATATATTAAAGGATAATCCATATATAGATAACATAATTATTTTTGAAAAAAAGAAATTTAAGTCCTTTAAGGGATTTTTGAAAAACTATGGGCCCTTTAACAAAATTTTGCGGGGAGACAAATATGATGCCTCCCTGGACCTACAGGGCCTATTTAAGTCGGCAGCTATTGCCTGGAGTGCCAAGGCGCCTATCAGACTGGGTACCTGCAACATGCGGGAAATGAGCAATAAGGTAAGTAAGCCGGTGATAGGGCCTCATGCCAAGGGGCATATCGTGGAGCGTTATCTAGATGTGGCGCGGGAATTGGGCTGTAAGGTGGAAAAGGTCGTTTTTCCAATGAATATTTCTGAGAGGGATGCACAGGCTGCCATAGGCGCTATGGAACAGGCGGGAGCCCATATGGAAAATCCTTATGTGGTATTGGCGGTTGGGGCGAATTGGCCCAACAAGCGGTGGCCAACCAGATTTTACGCGCGGCTTAGCGATTGGATGTACAACCTGAAAATAATTCCTGTGATTATTGGCGGAGGCGCCATGGATGGTCAGCTGGCGGCCGATATCGAGTCAATGGCTGAAATCCCACCGATAAATCTTGTGGGAAAGACCTCCCTGAAGCAGCTGGCTTATGTAATACAGAATGCTCAGGCAGTGGTAGGTGGCGATACCGGGCCGGTACATCTGGCAGCTGGATTGGGGACAAAAACTGTTATGGTAATGGGGCCAACCGATGCCAACCGCAACGGTCCATATGGACAGCTGGAAAATGCCATTGAAGCCAGACGTCCATGTAAATATTGCTGGAAAAGGGCCTGCCCCAAGGGATTGGAATGTCTGTCAGTCATTCATCCAGAGGCAGTAGAAGAAAAGCTGAAAAAGCTGTTATAAATCAACAATTTGAGGCGGTATGTGCTGCTATTGACCGGTATGTACCAGAAAAGCAGTTATGGATATAAGCAGTTTAAATATCAAAAAAATACTTATAATAGACCTGGCATTTATTGGGGATGTTATCCTTGCAACGCCACTGACCAGAGCGGTAAGGGAGCAATGGCCAACGGCGGAAATTATCATGCTTACGGTACCTCTTACGGAGGAAATTGCCCAGATGAATCCTTATGTGGACGGAACAATTGTTTATGACAAGCGTGGTGCCCACAGAGGGCTGTCAGGCATGTGGAGCATTGCCAGAGAATTGCGGCGATATAAATTTGATTTGGCTGTTTGTGTAAATTTTGCCCTCCGAGGTGCTGTGGTGGCCTGGCTGGCCAGAATACCATACCGGCTGGGCTATGATGCCCAGCATGGAGGCTTGTTTTTGACCTGGGCCGCCAGTCATATCAGAAGGGGCATAAAACACGAAACGGAAAATCATCTTGAAGTTCTGGAGCCTATAGGTCTTTCCACCAAGGATTTGTCAATGAGGCTGATTCCGCCGGAGAAAGCTATTTCTTCAATGGAGGAAAAGTATGGAAGGTATGGCATTGAAAAGGGACAATATTACGTAGTATGCCCTTTGGGAAGCTATGAGCGTAAAAATATGCCAATGCCAATGGCGGCCCAGCTTATTCGGGAATTAAGCAAAAAATTACCAGTATATCTTATTGGGGGCAAAGGAGAAAAAATTGAGCTGGATGGCTATGCAAGAGCAGGAAGCTTGCCTGATGGCCATGTATTTGCCGGAACCCTAAGCTTGCAGGAGCTGGCTGTATTTATCCAAAATGCGGCGGGGCTGGCTACTGTAGACACTGGGCCAATGCATATTGCCCAGGCGGTAAATTGCCCTACAGCGGCTATATTTGGCCCTACTGACCCAAAGGTTTGGGGCCCAAGAAATGAAAACAGCAGCTATCTGTATTCCAATGAACCCTGCTCACCATGCTGGGGAAAGGGCGAGTGTAAGGATAATATTTGCATAAAAAAATTCAAGGCAAAGGATTTGTATGAAAAGCTATAATAACATTCTTGTCATAAATTTAATGCATATTGGTGACCTGATGCTGGTAACACCGGTGTTACGTACCCTGAGGGCAAATTATCCCAAGGGGCGGATATCCCTTTTGGTGGATAAAAAGCTGGCAGATTTGGTAATTAATAATAAATGGATTGATGAATGTCTGCTGATTGACAAAAAGGGTAAGGATAACCGGCTGCCGGCCTTTATCCGGTATATCATGAGGGTGCGAAGGAAGAAGTACGATTTGGTTATCAACCTTCATCGCAATGAACGGGCCTCGGCTCTGGCAGCCTTTAGTGGGGCAAAAAAAATTGTCGGCTACAGCAAGCCAGGCTTTTCACTGTTTTTCTCCAAGACCATGCAGAATCCATCAGTGGCCCATCATATAGGTCATGGTCCGTTTCATCTGTTTCCACCTTATGAATATGTGCCGGGATGGAAGCATCAGGTTCATGCACACCTTGACGTGTTGAAGGAAGCTCTTGGAGTGGAGCAGATTGATGATGGCGGACTGGAAATGTGGCTTGCTCCAAAGGATATAGCCACAGCAGATAGGCTATGGCAGGATAGCTTCCCACCTGATACCCGCGTGGTGGCCTTTAATATCGGAGCAAGCTGGATCACCAAGCGGTGGCTGGACAGCTACTTTGCCAAGTGTGCTGATGAGCTTTTGGCTAGGGGCTACGGCGTAGCTTTTTTTGGTGGTTCCATGGACAGGGAAATTGTTGAAGAATGTATCAGTCAGATGCAGGAGAAGGATAGTCCCCTTGTTAAGGTGTTTACCGGTAAATTATCCTTGGGGGAGCTGGGGGCAGCCTTGAGAAAATGTGCCCTGTTTCTGACTACGGATTCTGGACCGATGCATATTGGTGTATCTCAAAATGTACCGGTGGTAACTATGTTTGGGGCCTCCCCCGTACCAGGCTTTTATCCCTATGATGCCAGAGCGGTGCTTATAAAGGCTCCGGTAGAATGTCATCCATGTGGCATCCATAAATGCCCATTAGCCGGGGAGGAAAATATGGCGTGTATGAAAATGATTACACCGGAAGTTGTTATGAAATATGTCTGGGAGTTACTGGGCAAATATGAAAATTCAGCAGGAAATATGCCCCGTGAGTACGGAGC
>JAFVER010000179.1 GCA_017475925.1 Anaerovibrio sp.
ATTTCATATCATACATTTGAATCACCTATAATCTCCCCGGTCACACACAACACTGCAACCAATTTTATCTACCCTTTTTTTAAGACACTCTATACACTCTGCCGCTTCTTCCCCAGTGCAGATTTTCTTGTCATACAGAGCATATTTCTCTCTTACCCGCTTTGGAGAAAGATTTGGCATTACCACATTGGCTCCCGCCATAAGTCCCTTCTCCCGTCCCACTGGGTCAATGGTGCCCAAAGCTGTAGTTGCCGGCAATAAAACCCGTGGCAGCAATAGCCTTATAACAGCCAACAAGGTTACTGTCATATCCACCGTTCCTGCCTTCTCTGCAGCAAAGGGGGTATCATGCTGGGGAATAAAGGGACCTATACCAACCATGTGAGGATTCAACTCACGCAGAAACTGCAAATCATCATATAGTGTTTTGATGGTCTGTCCTGGGGATCCCACCATAAACCCTGCTCCCACCTGATAGCCTATGTCCTTAAGATTATTTAGACATTCCTTGCGGTTATCCAAAGACAAATCAGATGGATGAAGCCTTTGATAATGAACAGCATTGGCAGTTTCATGGCGAAGAAGGTATCTGTCTGCCCCAGCCTCAAAAAAAGCTTCATAGCTCTCTCTCGTTTTTTCTCCTATGGAAAGGGTGACAGCACAATCAGGAAACCTTTCCTTTATGGATGATACTATGTGACAAATTTTCTCATCCGAAAAATATCCATCCTCGCCTCCCTGAAGCACAAAGGTACGAAAACCCAGACGATATCCTTCACTGCAGCACTCCATTATTTCCTCTTCTGAAAGTCGATACCTGTCAATATGCTGGTTATCACGACGAATACCACAATAATAACAGTTGTTATGGCAGTAATTTGTAAATTCAATCAATCCCCGAATAAACACCTCATTGCCATAATGCTCCCGTCGTACCGCCAAAGCCCGCTCTTTAAGGTAATCAGCCTCATTTCCATCAAGGAAATATTGAAGCTGTTTCAAAGTAATATTCTTTTTTGCCTCAACTTCATCTACAACAGAAATAAAACCACCCCAACATTTTAGCCATTTATACGTATATTATGGTATAACTTTTAGCTTATTTTATCAATATAAAGACTTTTATTATTTGTCTGACGTTTTCGCCAATATGGTAATTTTGAAGTAAATTGAAGTTTGTTTGAAGTTGTATTGAAGTAACTAAAAAGAGAAGCCCGTCGACTCCTCTTTTTTAATATTAAAGACTTCAATATATGATACACAGAAACATCTTTGTCATTCTAGCATTAAGTTTAATACCATTGTTTTCATTAAGAAATTTATTCCCATACTTCAGATATTTCTTCTGCCTGATATGTACTTCGTCTGTCACAATACACCTTTATAGCTGTCCGATATTTTTCTTCACCAATAGACTCAGGGAATACAACTGCATAATCTGTTTCCAACGGATTGTCCGTCAAGGTCTCACTTACTTCTGTATCTCCCACTGCATCGTACTTTGCCACGGCCAACAAACAGCCTTTAGCCGTTCCACGGGCCAAGTTTCCCTTGTAGGCCCATTTTTCTATCGCATAAGGACCATCTTCATGTTCTATACGCCACCAAGAAACCAAGGCTTTACCTGACTGGGGGAATTTTACTATACTGGTACGAAAA
>JAFVER010000180.1 GCA_017475925.1 Anaerovibrio sp.
CCGGCAATATCTCCGTATTTCTTGTAGTTATGGGCAACTTCGATACGATTGATAATCCGCTCGGTAGCTATGATTTGATAGGGACGCATAACAAGGAGCATATTTTCCGATGTGAATATACAGTATTTCGTTAGTATATTAAGCAGAGCGTGTTTTGCAAAAAATGTCTTGGCAAAGTCTATCAAGTCAGGAATCACTCGATTGTTGGCATCTGCCCAAAAGGATGTAAATTCAAAGCTGTTGCTGGTTTTTCCCTTTTTCGTTTTCCCTGCTTGTGCATCTTTGATGGCGTTGAAGCGTGTGCTGTTGGAGTAATACTTCGTATTTGTCCCATTGCTGATGACAAAAATCTGAACATACTCAAACAGCCCGCATCCTGCCCGGAAGGAATCCCACTGATAACGATTGATTTGATTGAAGGCCTCGCGGATAGCCACATCGCGCCGTTTCAGTTCGATATGCACCAAGGGAAAACCATTGACCAAAACCGTTACATCGTAACGATTATCCCGCTTGGCTCCCTGCTCCGTGCCAATGACATACTGGTTTATGACTTGCAGATGATTGTTATGGATATTTTCCCGGTCAATGAGCGTGATGTTTTTGGTCATGCCATCATCACGTTTTAGTACTTGAATGTTATGCTCCTGATTTTTGAAGGTTTTTCCTACGATTCCATCGTTGGCATTAGCAATTGTTCCACTAAAGAAACGTTCCCACTCGGTATCGCTGAATTCATAATGGTTTAAACGCTCCAGCTCCGAGCGCAAATTGGCAATCAGTTCATTCTCTGATTTAATAGGGAGATAGGTATAGCCTTGCTCACCAAGGATGCGAATAAACTCGTTTTCCAGTTCTGCTTCGCTTTGATAAAAATCGGAACGATGAGATACCGGCTCGTATTCGGTAACAACGGTATTTTCGGTGGTCTGCGCCACGATGTTAAAGTAAGGCATATATCTTCTCTCCTGAGTACAATATAAGTTTTAATTGTCAGTAACAGAATTCCATCCAAGTACTGTTTTAGCACCTTTTATTTCTATACTATCTATCTGCTTATCGAGAACACCCTGTACAAGTCTAAAAAGTGCGGGGTATTTAGTTAAACCCTCGGCTTCTTTAAAGTCACCGTGAACAACATTACTTAATTCACTGAATAATTTGTAACCATCTTTTGAAAATTCCTGTGGTATAAAATCAACTTGTTTACAAACTCTATCCAACGTTTCTTTGAAATTAAGCCTTTTCCCATTTCTATCAGATATATTAATTCCATTTACATCTGCTACTTCGTATGTCACACTTTCAAAAATTTTTCTTAAATAGACTATAGAACCCGCCCCCAATTCTTCTTGATAAGCGATATTAGCCTTTGCCAGCCATTCAGAATATTTCCCGTATTTATTTTCTGTAGGGCAGACATTATCAGTGTATTTAATATTTCTTTTCAACAGCCTTACCTTAGGAGATAACGACATTATGTCTCCCTCTATATCGATAATAAACCATGCCGCAACACTTTCATTGCACACAGGACAGGAAAGGCGTGAATCTATGCTTATCAACGAATTTGTTATAGGTATCATTTGTATGTTATTTTGGGAAACAAATGTCCTTATATTTTTGCATGACATACAAAGAAAATTCAGTGCAATTTGTCCAATGTCAATTTTCTTCGGTTTACCTAGTGGCAGTTTTCTATCTCCTGCAAATTTTTCTACCTGTTCATATTTACTTGAAGGTTCTCTTGATAGGTAATCGCCTAATCTCATTTTTCCAATCCTTGTTATTGTTTATGCTTAAATGTCAATAATTTGTCGCGATAGTATTCGTATTGCTGTTGACGGGCTTCGATTTCAGCTGGCAGTCCGACGGAAATATCATTGCAAAGACTATCGAACTGATAAAGAGTATATGCAATTTTCTTCTGTTCCTCCCTTGACGGCACAGGTATATTCATATTCAATATCATTGAAGCATTCAGGTCGCCTCTTGCTCCTTGCTTTTTTCTTATCAATTCTTCATATTGATTACACAGACAATAAAAAACAAACTGGTAAAAAGCTTTTGTGTCATCTATTTCCATGTTTAAGCAATGCTGATTTGTCGTGGCTGAAATTTTGTTCACCGCGCATCTTCCAGCTGTTGCTCCTGAAATTGCAACAATTACGCAGTTAGGTGGTATCCACTTGGCACCAGTTTCCTTTACAGCGGTTTCTGTTATGTAACTACTGGCTGAAGCAATTTCGTTGAATCGAACATCCTGAGTACGAATCCAAGGCACAGTCCCCCCCACATAGTAGGAAGGATTTCCTTTTTTGGGCGTTGCTCCTGTACAGTGTTTCTTAACCACATTATGCAAGGGCATCCACTCAATCTGCCCCCCCTCAAAAGACAAAAGTCTATTTCTGTAATACTCATACTGCTGTTTTCTCGCTGTAAGCTCCGTAAAATTGTCCAGTATACGGACAATTTCACGTTGTATTTCCAGTGGGGGGATTGGAATTTTGATTGCCTTCAGTGAATTAGGACTAACCTCAATAACCTTTGTACCATGAGCTAATTTTATTTTCTGCTGATAAAATTGTGATGAATGAAAGTAATATGCTAAATATTTTGGATCAAGACTATGTTTTATAATTGCCTTATGGCCGCTAACTGCTACTTCATCATTGCCCAACCAAGCTATGCATTTACAAACATCCTCTATATTCTCACTTGTGACCGCCATAATAATATCATTTGGGGCTGCCTTTCTTTGTTTTTTTGCAAGTTCCTCGCTGATAAATTGAGTGGTTTTATCTGCGAATAGATTGTAATATGTATAAATCTGTCCATAATGTATACAAGGAAATCCGTTGTCTACATAGTCCTTTTTTTGCAAGCTTCCGCCTCGACTGATTGTAGCTATTTCTCCTAAAGTTTTATACTCCACCCCATCTGGGCAAAGTCGTGCCATCAGTTCATCTAGTTTGCTCATCATCGCTCACCTTCCCACCATTCAGCAGCCGCAACAGCTTTTTATCAAAAGTGGCAATTTCAAAACCTTCCACTTTATTGTAAGCATATAAAACACAGTCCACAAAATCAAGATTTTGGGTGGCATAAGTATCAATGGCCAAATTTAACACATCGTTCTCTTTGCACTTAACCAATTCTGCAAAAGCCTTAACTTTGTCAGAAACAGTTTGGCGTCCCAAAGAATATACTTTGCCAAGAACATAAACTACCTCGGCTATTACTTCCAATGTAACCCAAACATTGCCCTGTTTTAAGAGAACTTTCGATTTTTCGTACATAGTTGAATTATCATTGAGCAAGTAACGCAAAATCATATTCGTATCAAACATCATCTTTGCCATATTTTTCCACCACTGCTTGCTCCCATGCTTTACTCTCAAGTTCCATGATTTCATCTATGCTTCTGCCATCTTTTATAGCATACTCAGCAAGCGATCCTCCCAACGCCTCGATTTTTTTTAGCCGCTCTTCGTCATTTTTTTTCGGTGGCTCTACAATATTATCCAAAATAGTAATGATAACCTGCTGATTCTTCTGTACCTTCACGCTTTCAAGTGCCTGAAAAGCTGAACCGTCAAAATATCCTTGTACTGCCAACATATCTCGCACCTCCTGTAGATTGTGAAGGCATTGCACCCACAATCCATTTTTACCCTTCTATTTCTGCGATAATCTTGTCTATCTCGTCTCTCAGAACCTGCTCCCGCGCCACAATTTCTTTGATTTTGGCATTCAACTTTACAATGTCAATCTTTTCCCGCTTGTCCTCTTGTTCTACATAGGTACTGACCGAAAGGTTGTAATTCTGCTCCTTAACTTCTTCGTAGGATACCAGCTTACAGAAATATTCCTTATCCTCACGCTTAGTAAACGCATCAACAATACGGTTAATATTCTCCGGCGTCAACTTATTATTGTTTGTAACTTTGACGCACTCATTGCTGGCATCAATGAACAGGAATTTGTTATCGGTTTTCCCTTTTTTCATAACCATGATACAAGTGGCAATGGTCGTACCGAAGAAAAGATTGGGCGGCAGTTGGATAACACAGTCTACGAAGTTGTTATCTACAAGATATTTTCTGATTTTCTGCTCTGCGCCGCCTCGATACATAATGCCGGGGAAACATACGATTGCCGCTGTCCCATTTGCGGCAAGCCATGACAAGGAATGCATGATAAATGCCATGTCTGCCTTGCTTTTAGGTGCAAGCACTCCGGCAGGAGAATAGCGAGGGTCGTTGATAAGAAGCGGATTATCGTCTCCTGCCCACTTGATAGAATAAGGAGGATTGGAAACGATAAGTTCAAAAGGCTCATCGTCCCAATGGTGCGGATTTATTAGAGTATCATCGCAAGCCACATCGAATTTATCAGGATTCACATCGTGAAGAAACATATTGATGCGACACAGATTATAGGTGGTGATATTGATTTCCTGTCCAAAAAATCCAATACGCACGCCATCCCTGCCAAGAATTTTGATTGCTTTCAGCAAGAGTGAACCGCTGCCACAGGCTGGGTCGTATACCTTATTAACCCGCTTTTTCCCGACAGTACCCAGACGAGTCAAAAGCTCCGATACATCGGCAGGGGTAAAGAACTCACCACCGGATTTCCCTGCATTGGAGGCATACATGGACATCAGATACTCATAAGCATCGCCAATAGCATCTATGTCATGACTGTCAACAGAGCCGAGATTCATGGATGCAATGCCATTCAGGAGTTTTACGATGCGCTCATTCCGCTTGGCAACTGTACTGCTGAGTTTATTGCTGTTAACATCAAAATCATCAAACAAGCCAACGAACCTGTCTTCAAAATCACTTCCCTTAGCCGAATCCTCAATATTATTGAAAGCTTTCTCCAGAGTTTCATTCAAATTTGGATTTTGGGCAGCACTAGAGCGAACATTTTCAAAAAGTTCACTGGGAAGAATAAAAAAACCTTTTTCCTGCACCAAACCTTCGCGTGCTTCTTCTGCTTCCTCGTCAGAAAGCTTGGCATAGTCAAAATCTGAATTGCCGGCTTCGATTTCACCCTTATTTACGTAATCGGTCAAGTTCTCGGAAATATAGCGGTAAAACATAGTGCCTAAAACATAGTTTTTAAAATCCCAGCCATCAACAGCTCCACGCAATTCATCAGCGATTGCCCAGACACTGCGATGTATTTCCTCCCGTTCCTGCTCCTTCTTCGTATCAACAGCCATTGCAAATCCTCCTAAAGTTTATTTATCGGCATCTGCACTTTTTCCACTTTCGACCCATGCATCAACTTTAGATATTTTGAATTTATATTGCCGCCCCACTTTATGATGTGGGATGGTTTCTTTTTTTATCCATGACCTAATGGTATATTTGCTTACTCCGATGTGATTGTCTGTTTCCTCAAGATTCGACCAATGCTCGGTATTGTTCTTCGTCATATTATCCATCTATCATCCACATTAGACACAATGTCCATTCCTGTGTACAGGGCATTCTCATCGCACGCCCCCATGATAAAACCATATTCTCAAATTCAATCCCAATTATACAGAAATAAACTAACTCATACATGCTTAATCATACTTATCATAAGATATTTATTCTCGACTTACAATGGTCTTGCCACTTTTTATGGTATATTTTTAGTTTTTCTTCTTATCACTCAAACTTCCACAATAGATATATCGGTGAAAGCAAGATATCTTAAGCGAGAGCGTTCCGCATTAGACATTCACCTAGCATAAATATGCACACTATACATGTGGGAAGTTTGAGAAATAATATTTATTCGCATAGTTATCCTATGCAATGGATGGCAAATGCTTATTACCCTTCGCTAACGGACACTAAGGCTCCCTCCTCTTAGGTGGGAGATAAGCGTCCATAGCGATGAGTGTCTACTATTCACCTTCAACTGAGTTTTGTTTCACAGGACACTTTCACATAGGGCGTATTTTCCAATCGGCTTTGCCTCTCGGATGCTTCCGTAAAGCTCAGGATTTACTGAATTGTAGTCTCATTTTACAGGACAAATTTATCCCCACTTTAATGCTGCCATATTCCCAACTGGGCCATGAGACGCCCTTTAATAAGGCGCCATTTAAACTCTGTAAGCCCAAAGGTAGGATGTGGAATATTGATTCTCTGCAATAAATATGGATTGGTTTCAAAGTTATTAAGTCCAGCATCGCCGGTAACAGCAGCTAAGTATTCTTCTTCCTTTAAAACCTTGAGAAGCTCTTCACTGTATTTACCATTAGGATAGGAAAAGGTATAAATTGTATCCATGCCGTTCCATTCCATTAAAAGCTTGGAAAGCTTCACTTCGTCCCGGGCTTCGGACAGGCTCATTTCCGTTAGTGGCAAATGATTGGCCGTATGACTTCCTATCTCCACCCCTCGATGCTGAATATCCTTTAACTGGTCCCAGCTCATGTATCTTTCCCGGCCAATATCGTTGGTCACCATGAATATAGTCGCCTTTAAGCCCCTTTTTTCCAGGATGGGCAGCAGCTCAGTATAATTGCTTTCATACCCATCATCAAAGGTAAGTATTATAGGCTTTTCCGGCAGCTCCTGTAGCCCCTTTTTAGCCCGAAGAAAATCTCTTATGGAAATAGTGGTATAGCCTTCCTGCTGAAGGTAATCCAGCTGCTGCTCAAAATCTGCCGGTGGAACATTGTATTCATATGCTCTGTCAGGATTTTTTTCCTGCACTATATGATATTCCAATATTGGAAATCCGGCTGGTGCAGGCTGGGAAAGCAAATACTGTATTCCCACCAGCATAATTATTATCGCCGAGGCAAAAACACCAATTGCTATTTTAATACACCTTTTCACTCACTTCACCTTTTCCTTTACCTAAATCTCCCGCCATAGCCATCAGCTTCCTCAGACGATGATTTACACATGATTTACTTACTAGCAGCATGTCAGCCAGCTCTGCCAATGTGGCATCGGGATTTTCCTGCCGACAGCGGGCAGTTTTTTGTAGCGATAATGGTAAATTTGACAACATTCCTCTATCTTCCAACAGCTTAATACACTCATTTTGGCGAGCAGCGGCATCCACTGTTTTCTGTAAATTGGCGGTTTCACAATTCACCAAACGATTTACCTGATTGCGAACCTCCTTTAGGTTGCGGCCACTTTCAAACTCATCCAGGGCTTTTGTTGCACCAATAATGGACAGAAAGTCCATTATTGCCTCGCCATCCTTCATATATACCAAGTAGTTATTTTTCCGATCTGTAAATCCAACAGGAAACTCCATTCGCTTCAATATCCCGGCTATGGTGTCAGCGAAGCCATAGCTGCTGGTTACCAATTCCAGATGACACTCAGCATCAGGCCGGTTTATACTGCCACCCCCCATAAAAGCGCCCCGCAAATAGGCCCGCCGACAGCACTGCTTTTTTAAAAGCTCTCTATCCCGCCCTATAGCATCTTCACCTAACATGCCAAGAGTCTCCATCAGCGGACGCACATCCGGCGAAGGCATCACCCGCAGGGCGTATCGGTTATTCTTTTTCAGCCGCCTGCTACGGGTCACAGTTACCTCGGTTTTAACCTCACTGGCTGACTTTAACAGGGTCAGGGTTTTTCTCGCCACCGCCGCATTTTCCGTAACAAAACTCAATCCTAAATTCAGATTACCACCCAGAACTATTGAGGCACCCATACGCAAAAGTGCTGCCAGTTCAGCAGTCTGACAGCATTTTTTTTTATCTATTTTATGAGCAAGTTCATTTTTCACATCTGCTGCAAATGATGGCATACCTACACACGCACCTCTATCAGTATTTTTTCAGGTCATCCATTCCAGCCTTAATACCATATATAGTTCGCATAACAATACTGGCCAATTTTTTTGGATCATGATGAATAGCATCCTTAGTAGTAATCAGGTCAGCCTTTATCAAACCAACTCCCAAGGCATTCAACGCCCCCTCATCAACCTTTACTGGATAAGAACCCTTTTCGGCACATTCCTTCATTACCTTTTCAGGGACTGGCGTGGAGTTTACGATTACATAATCTACGGCATGACGACCTGCATGGTCAAGAATAGCCTTTACATGCATTGAAGCCGTATATCCATCCGTTTCTCCCGGCTGAGTCATAACATTGCAGACATAAATCTTTATTGCCTTACTGCGGCATATCGCATCACCAATGCCCTCCACCAAAAGGTTTGGCATAATACTGGTATAAAGACTTCCAGGGCCCAATACTATAGCATCAGCCTCCCGTAACGCATCCAGGGAGGATTGTACAGCCTCCACATGCTCAGGATAAAGCTTTACTCTATGTATCCGTTTTTTTGCCTCTGGAATACTTGACTCCCCACAGACAATACTTCCATCCTCCATAATGGCATCCAGCCGTACATGTTCCTTGCTAGCGGGCAATACCCGACCCTTTACTGCCAAAACCTTTGATGACTCGATTAGCGCTGTTTCCACATCACCGGTCACCTCTGCCATGGCAGCAATAAACAAATTACCAAAGCTATGGCCCGACAGGGTACTGTTGCCACCAAACCGGTGCTGAAACAGCTTTTCCATCAGTGGCTCCGTATCCGCCAAAGCCACCAGACAATTTCTGAGATCCCCCGGAGGAATAATTCCTAATTCCTCCCGTAAACGACCAGAAGAACCACCATCATCCGCCACAGTTACCACGGCAGTCACATTGGTAGTCACCTGCTTGATGCCCCGCAGCAGCACCGAAAGGCCATGGCCACCACCTACCACAGTGACCGTAGGCCCCCGCCCCAGCATTCGCTTTTCGTAAATCAAATCCACCAGCTTTTCAGAGCTGGATGGGTAAACAACTGATATTACCGACTGAATAATAAACCTTGCAGCCAAAATCATGATAACAAAGCCCAAAATAACCACTATGGAACCGATTACACCTGTGGCAGCATAGGTATATTCGCCGGACCAAAGATACACTGTCCTGTATATGGTTTCTTCAATACTATCAATGTATTTGTAGTTGAACATAACCGCTATACCCAAGCTTGCCAGCATAACGCCACCAGCAAACAGCAAAAGCCAGCGCTTAAACTTCATTCCCGGATACAGCCATTTTAGAAAGCTCATTTTCAGTTACTCCTCAAATCTCTTCCCGGACATGCTCCCAAACATCGTTTTTCATCAAATCCCGATGCTCCAGCTTGACCTGATGTCCCATATCCTTCAACCGGTCAAAAATATGCTTGGCAATAAACACCGAACGATGCATTCCGCCTGTGCAGCCTACGGCTATTACCAGCTGCATTTTTCCTTCCTTTTCATACTGAGGTATCAGAAAATCTATCATACCATCCAGATGCTGCTCAAATTCCTTGGTAACAGGCCATTGCTCTATATACTTTGCCACCTCCGGCACAGCCCCGCTTTTGTGTCGCATGGACTCCACGTAAAATGGATTAGGCAAAAATCTGACATCAAATACCAAATCTGCATCTAAAGGCATACCAAATTTAAAGCCAAAGGACATAACATTTATATTTAGCTTTTCCCCGGCCTTTGTGGCGAAAATCTGTAAAATTTTATCCTTCAGTTCAATTTTCTTTAATTCAGAGGTGTCTATTATGTATGTGGCCTTGTTTCGGATGGGGGCCAGCCGTTCACGCTCCTTGGCTACTCCCTCACTGATACGGGAGCTGGGTGCCATTGGATGGCGGCGTCTTGTTTCCTTGTATCGCCTTATTATTGCCGCATCAGAGGCATCCATAAACAGCATGACATACGGCTGGTTGTCCCGGTCCATATCCTCCAATACATGAATAAACGTATCAAAAAACTCCCGGCTTCTGGTGTCAACCACTAACACAACCTTGTTTACATGACCGCCTGAATGACGACAAAGCTCGGCAAATTTAGGAATAAATACCGGTGGCAGATTGTCTATGACAAAATAGCCCATATCCTCCATATAACGGCAGGCCTGCGTTTTACCTGCACCGGACATTCCTGTAACTATAATAAAATTCATTTTTTCGTCTATATCCATAACAGCCTCCTTTTCTGCAGCCAGGAAGTCTTGTCTACTAAAAACAAAATCTATCTATCGCTTCTTTTACACCGTCATGATCGCAATCAGCCACCTGATAACCTGCGATTTTTTTTACATCATCATTTGCGTTCCCCATGGCAACACCATAATTAGCCGCCTCCAGCATGGTTATATCATTGTTTGAATCTCCAATAGCCAGTATTGCCTCCTGGGGTATATTATAATGCCCGGCCAGTCGGGCTATAGCCGTGGCCTTGTTTATCCCGGGCTTTATCAGCTCAACATATATGGGAGTTGATTTTACAGCTACAATCTCACCGGCAAATTGAGCTTCAATCTCCCGCACTGCCATGTCGGCCTCTGCCGGATTTTTTCCTATGATAAGCAGTTTAGGAACATTTTTCATGTATTTGTAAAGATTTTTCCCCACCGGGTGTCCCTGTACGGCGGCAGTGCACCGATATAGCTTAGACGAAGCATTTTCCTCCGCATAATACAGCCTATCATCACTATAGAGCTGTATATGTAGCCCTCTGGCATTTGCATAGTCAACCAGCTTTTTTACCAATCCATCATCAAGGTAAGATGCAAATACCTCCTTCCCGGAGGCGTATTTTATAAGGGCACCATTGTATGTAATCACCGGCACATCAATTCCCAGCTCCTGAATATAGGGCAGAGCGGAAGCATACATCCGGCCTGTAGCAATGGTAAATATCACACCATTTTCCACGGCCCTTCTGACAGATTTTTTAACAGCATCAGTAATCTCATTCTGACTGTTCAGCAAGGTTCCATCCATATCTGTAACAAATAATTTTGCCTTCATGACTAATCCTTTCTAAAAGTACCCACCTAGTGCACTGACACGATGATATTTTGACAAACTTCACCATATATACTGCCAACTGCTTTGTTGTCGTCAATCGACATAGCCACCGCTATGCCTCATTCCTCCGCCTTGCATTTGACAGCACCTCTGGCGAAGTTCTTAGTTCAAAAATCATTGTGTCAATACACTAGACATTAATACTAAGGCGTAAAATACACCGTCACGGTTGTACCAGGTTCTACCACAGTATTAGCTGGAACACTCTGCCCAGAGGCCAAACCAGTTCCCTGTATATTCAGCTCAATGCCCAACTCCCCAAGCCTTTGAGAAACCTCCCGTATACTCAGACCTCTAAGGTCTGGCATTACCTGTTTTCCTGGTGGAGCCGTTTTTACCACTGGCTTTGGCGTAGTTTTTTGATTTTCAGTCGTGTCTACAAAGGGATCCGAGGATGGCTCAATATGCTTATAGCGAAGCAATTGTGAAAAAATCTCCCCTGCCACCGGCGCAGCAATTTGACCGCCATAAAACTCACCGGCAGTAGGGTCATCAATGATTACCAAAACAACCAGCTCTGGGTTCTCCACCGGCGCAAAGCCACAGAAGGAGGCTATATATCGTCCTTCCATATAGCCGGCGGTGTCCTTGTTTATTTTCTGAGCAGTACCGGTTTTACCAGCCACACGATAGCCCTTTACCTGAGCCTTTTGACCGCCACCGGTTGCTACTACCTGCTCCAAAAGCCCCACCAGTGTTTTGTCAGTAGCCGAGCTCAACACACGCCGCACTTCCTCACGGCCCTTTGTTTCATATTCAGTACCATCAGCATTGGTGATTTCCTTCACTATATGAGGCTTTAGTAAAACTCCATCGTTGGCAATGGCTGACATGGCTGTCGCCAGCTGTAACGGGGTAACTGCTATACTTTGACCAATAGACATAGTCGCCACATCCGAATCCAACATCTCATCGGTTTCAAACAGCATACCCTGGGCTTCTCCCGGCAACTCAATGCCTGTCAATTCACCGAAGCCAAATTTCTTGGCATATTCATTTAGCCATGCCCCTGTGAGGATTTGGCCAATCATCGCAAAACAGGTGTTGATGGAATTTTTAACTATATCGGTAAAAGTAACATTACCAAAGCTTTCTCCGTTCCAGTTCTGAATGTATTTCTCCGACACCACAATACGCCCAGGATCATAAAAGGTCTGTTCTGGTGAAACCACACCATCCTCCAGTGCGGCACCAGCCACTATGGCCTTAAAGGTTGAGCCTGGCTCATATATGTCGGATACCGCCCGATTTTTTATGTCCTCCATGGAATAATCACTGAATTTGTTTGGGTTATAGCTTGGTCTGGAAGCCATCGCAAGAATCTCCGCATTTTTTGGGTCCATAACGATGGCTGTAACCGATTTTGGCCGGTTATCCAGCATTGCCTTATCCAATATCTGCTCTACAATAAACTGCATTGAAGCATCAATGGTCAAGGTTACAGTCTTGCAATTGTCCCCTCGATAACGGTGCAGGGAAAAAGAGAAAATTGAATCCGATATGGCCCGGCCCCCCATATCTGTCAAAATATCATCCTGCTGCACATCCCCCTTTACAATACTGTCCAAGGAATATTCCAGCCCTGCCAGGCCCTTATCCTCCATCCCAATAAAGCCAATAATGTTCGATGCCAGCATATCATTGGGATAGTACCGTTTCACCTCATCATCCATCCATATACACTCATAGCCCTTTTCCTTTTTCAGCTGATTTATGGCTTCCTCTTCATCGCTTTCCAGCCCATGCTTCACCGCATAATAGGTGCCACCCTCCCGGATGTTATTGGCAATTACCTCTGCCTTTATCCCCACAATAGGACTCAGCTCAGCTGCCAAAACCTGTATCTGCTCTTCATTTCCCACCCGATCAGGACGAACCACCAGCAGCTTCGCAATCCGACTTATTGCCAAATCCCGGCCATTTCTGTCCAAAATCTTTCCCCGGGGGGATTGCCGGACAATGTTATCCTTCGCCTCGTTCATGGCTCTTTCCGTAAGATAATCGCTCTGAATAACCTGCAAAATACCAAACCGAATCCCTATAACAGCAAACATCGCTACCAATATCACACACAAAAAATTTATTCTGCTTTTTATATTAAATGCTTTTTTCGCCATATTCATACCCCAACTATTTTTCTTATCTTTTTATTTTACACTATTATTCATTCAAATGCCAAAAATTAACTGTGGCAAAATAAAATACATGTTTTTTCAAATTTATAATTATTTTTTTGTTATTTTTAAGATAAAAGTTTACTTTTTTATCCCTTCACTGTTATAATGTAATAAGAATGGTGGTGTTAAACATGGATGATATTGATAAGAAAATCCTCAAGCGTTTACAGGAAAACGCCCGCGTCACAATTTCTGTACTCAGTTCCGAAATTTCACTTTCCATGCCGGCCATAAGTGAGCGGCTTCGTAAGCTGGAGGCCTCCGGGGTAATAAAGCAGTACACTGCTATTTTAAATCCTACCCTTGTTGATAAGCAGCTTATGGCGATGATTTTTCTAAGCATTGACAGTCCAAGCCACGGTGAAAATTTCACCAGCTTTGTAGTCAATGAGCCAGATATCAAAGAATGCTTTTACATAACTGGCGATTTTGACTATTCTCTGAAAATAATCACCAAAAATACCAGCACCCTGGAAAGCCTTCTGACCCGTATAAAGGAGCAGCCAGGTGTTGTAAAGACTCAAACCATTGTAATACTGTCATCAGTTGTGGACAGACCATCTGTTACGGTGGAGTAAGCTTAAACAAAAATTAAACAGGGAGATAACGGATTGCCTGAGCATTCCGTTATCTCCCTGTATTTTTATTATTTACCAATGATATTTTTCGCCACGACTGATTTTAAAAGCCCGATAAATCTGCTCCACCAACAGCAGCCTTACCATCTGATGAGTAAAGGTCATAGCAGAAAAGCTCAACCGCATGTCCGCCGCCTTTCGCACCTCATCAGAAAGGCCGAAGGCCCCACCAATAAGAAAGGTTATATTGCTTTTGCCGGCAAGAGCCAAGCTATCCAGCTTTTCAGCCAAAGCCTCTGAGGACAACGCATCGCCGTAAACATCAAGAACAATCAGATAGGTTCCTGCTGGTACCTGCCTTAGCAGACGCAGGCCCTCATTGGACAGGGTCTGCATTTTTTCTGCCTCAGACGGGTTTTCCTTCATTCTTTCTTCATTAATCTCAATTATTTTAACATTGGCAAAGGGAGTAAGCCGTTTCAAAAATTCATTTATACCATCCGTCAGGTATTTTTCCTTAATCCTCCCAGCTGCCACTATGTTGATTTTCATTCTGCCTTATTCCTCTTTCGGCATGGCATCCAGCTTTACACTTACGGTATAGGTTGCACCATTGGATGTATATTTAACATCCACAGTTTCGCCTACCTTATGCTCAATAATCGCTGCTCTAAGCTCACCTACAGTGTTTACTTCCTTTCCACCTACAGCAAGGATTACATCGCCCCGACGAATACCTGCACGTCCGGCCGGGCCATCCAGCGTTACCCGTTCAACATATACACCAGCCCTGATGTTCAAAATATACCCCTGACGAGCAGCAGTTTCCCTATCAAATACTCCAACACCGAGATAGGGCCTTATAACCTGCCCATGGGTCATCAAATCCTCAACCACTTCTCTAACGGTATTAGCCGGAATAGCAAAGCCCATTCCCTCAACAGCGTTGGTAACTATTTTCTGGGAATTAATACCTATTACCTTACCATCAGCATTTACCAAAGCGCCACCGGAATTTCCAGGATTTATCGCCGCATCGGTCTGAATAAGCTTCATATTGCTTTCGCCCTTGTTCAGTACCCGATTCACTGCACTGATTACACCAGTAGTAACACTGCCCTGGAACTCCAAGCCCATTGGATTTCCTATAGCTATAGCCGGCTCACCAACCATAACATCATCAGAGTTGCCAAACTCAGCTGCCGGTAAATCATCGGCATCAACCTTTACAACAGCCAAATCAGTGATTTCATCAGCTCCAATCAGCTTGCCACTGAGGCTGCGGCCATCCGACAGAGACACAATTATTTCCTTGGCCCCTGCAATAACGTGATTGTTGGTCACAATATATCCATCCTTACGGAATATCACACCAGAACCATAGCCTTCCACATCTCTTGGCATGTTGAAAAAATCCCTGGCAATAGCCTTGTTGGTAATACCCACCACTGCCGGTCCCACAGTCTTGGCAGCCCGGACTACCGGGGTATTTCGCGCATCTGAAACAGCAACATTTGCCGTAGGCTCTGGAATACCTTCCGCTGCCTTACTGTTACCACACCCGCCAAGCATTATTGAGCCTGCTACCAATAGGCTCATAACCACCGGAAAACATGATTTTACGAATTTTTTCTTTATCATCATAATTCCTCCTTTTATTGCTAAAAATCTATGCTTACACATTGCTCCTGATCAGTGAGGATAAGCTCCACATTTCTTACGCCCTGCCGGTGGAGAATCTCCTGTACAGTTGCCATGGCCAAATCCGGCAGATTGTTGGACTGACTTAAATGAGCCAATAAGACCTTTTGCGGCCGCTGCTTCAAATTTACCAGGGTCCATGCCATATCAGTGTTTGACAAATGGCCTCGGTTGCTTAATATGCGTTGCTTCAACGGCCAAGGATAGCTACCATTTTTCAGCATTTCCACATCATGGTTGGCCTCCAGCACCATCACTCTGGCAGCCTCCAGCTCCTTTCGCAGGTTGCTGTCCACAAAGCCAATATCCGTCGCCACAACACATTTTATACTTCCCATAACAGAATACCCCACTGGATCTGCTGCATCATGAGGAATGGAAAAGGCCCTCACTGTCAGTCTGCCTATCCTAACCTGATCATAAATAGGGTTTATGCACTCGACCGGCAGCTCCCTGTAGCAGCTCATTGCTTTAAAGGTCCCTGGACGACTGTAAACTGGTATACAATATTTTTTTGCAACAGCAGCCAGTCCTTTTATGTGGTCACTATGTTCATGGGTAATAAAAATCCCGGATAAATCCTCGATGGAATGACCAATTCGGCCCAACTCCTGCTTTATTCTCCTGGCACTTATACCAGCATCAATCAGGATACAGCTACCTCCCATTTCAATGAAGGAACAGTTTCCTTTGCTTCCACTGGCCAAAACTGAAATCCCCATTCGGCAGCCTTCACCTCTGTATAGCCTTTCGCCTCCTTACACCCATAGTATAAGAAGTCCTGCTGAAAATTTTCTGTAAAATGAGACTTATTCAGTGGGAGCTTTTGACTCCCACTGAATCATAGTCGAATAAATCCTAAACTTATGGGCGCTTAACTCCCACCTAAAGAGATGGAAGCATTAGCGCCCATTTGCGTAGGGCAAAAAAATTAGTCTTTTACTCAAACTTCCCACATGCACAATTAAAGCATTTATATCCGGTGAATGCCTAACGCAGAATGCTTGCGCTCATAAATTTTGCCTAGTGGAACTAAGTTCAATCTTCGCATAGCTCGATTTCACTAAGTACCAAGGCAAAATAATGTCTGCTTATAGACATTGCACCTTGATTTCACAAATATATTTATGTGCGAAGTTTGAGTCTTTTATTAGAGATATGGATATATATATCATTTATGTCAGCCCACACCCTTACTAATTTTACTTTAAACAATAAATAAGTCAAGCTAATGCCTATCAAAAATCCAAACTCCCGGCCGACACTTAGCATCCCGTGTTGATAAAATAAAACTCCTGATGAATAAATCTCATTTTATGATATAATGGTGAGGTTATTTGGTTTAAGGAGGAGCATCCCATGAAACAGGAAAATATTGGCGATATTATTGCCGCTGAATTAAAAGTAAAGCCATTTCAAACAAAGGCTGTAATAGATTTACTGGACGATGGAAATACCATTCCCTTTATATCCCGTTACCGGAAGGAGCAAACTGGCGAACTGGACGAGGAAAAGGTTCGTTTGATTTCCGAACGGCTGAATTATTTGAGAAATTTCGTCAAGCGTCAGGAAGAAATCATCAGCAAGATAGAAGAACAGGGAAAAATGACTGATGAGCTTCTGTCAGCTATTGAAAAAACCACAAAGCTTCAGGAGCTGGAGGATATTTACCTTCCCTACAAGCAAAAGAAACGCACCAGAGCTCAAAAGGCCAGGGAAAAAGGACTGGAGCCATTGGCCAATACCATTATGCTTCAGCAGCTTACCACCGGCACCCCGGAGGATGTTGCCAACGAATACATCAATCCTGAGCTTGAGGTAGAAACCTCTGCCGATGCACTGGCCGGAGCTCAGGACATTATTGCCGAAACCATTTCCGAGGATGCCCAGCTTAGACAGGAGCTGAGAAAATATCTTTGGAACAATTCCTTTATCGTCACCGCCCTGGATGAAGAAAAAGAAGCCTCTGAGGATGGCAAGGTATTCCTCATGTATAAGGACTACAAGGAATTGGTGCGCACTCTGCCATCTCACCGTATTTTGGCCATAAACCGCGGTGAAAAGCTGGAATGTCTGAAGGTAAAGCTGGAAGCCGATACAGAGAAAATCAACGAGATTATCCAGAAGCGGTTCATTACCCAGCCGTCGATTTTTGAGCCATTGCTGAAAGATACCATTGCTGATAGCTGGAGCCGCCTTATTCAGCCATCTTTAGAGCGGGAAATCCGCAATCAGCTGACGGAAGCCGCTGAAAAGCAGGCCATTTCCATTTTCGGCACAAATCTTCGCCAGCTTTTAATGCAGGCCCCTTTATCCGGCTTTACAGTAATGGGTCTTGACCCCGGCTACCGAACGGGATGTAAAATGGCAATTGTAGATGCCACCGGAAATGTCTTGGATCATGGAGTTTTATACATTACCCATGGGGAAAAGGGTGCCGCCGAAGCAGCAAAAAAAGCCCTGGCCCTTATCAAAAAATACAATGTAACCCTCATATCCATCGGAAATGGTACCGCCTCCTTTGAAACAGAGGAATTTGCCGCAAAGCTCATAAAAGACAACAGTCTTGACACCCGCTACATCGTTACCAGCGAAGCCGGTGCCTCTGTGTATTCAGCCTCTCCATTAGCTAAGGAGGAGCTGCCGGAATACGATGTAACAATTCGCGGGGCAGTTTCCATTGCCCGAAGAGTTCAGGACCCATTGGCAGAATTGGTAAAAATTGACCCAAAGGCCATCGGTGTAGGTCAGTATCAGCATGATGTAAACCAAAAGGAACTGGCAAATACCCTTGATCAAACCATAGAATCAGCCGTAAATCACGTTGGTGTAGAGCTGAATACCGCCTCACCGGCCCTTTTAAAGCATGTGGCAGGGATAAACTCCACCATTGCCAAAAACATAGTAGCCTTCCGAAACGAAAACGGAGCCTTCCATTCCCGTAAAGAGCTGCTGAAGGTAGCTCGATTAGGCAATGCAGCCTTTACCCAGTGTGCTGGCTTTCTCCGTATAAATGGTGGAAACATGCCACTGGACAACACGCCTGTCCATCCAGAGTCCTACGAGCTGGCTGAGAATATCCTGAAAAAACTCGGGGCCGATTTGTCTGTTTTAGAAGATAAAAAGCAACTGGAATTTTTGCAGGCAAAAATAAAATTAGTTGACCCGGAAAAGCTGGCCAAGGACTTAAAGGCCGGTGTACCTACCGTCAAAGACATTCTTGATGCCCTTTCCAAGCCCGGTCGTGACCCGCGGGAGGATTTACCGGTGCCGATTACCCGCAAGGCTGTAGTTAATCTTTCTGACATCAAGGTAGGAACGGTAATGCGGGGCACAGTACGTAATGTAACAGATTTTGGTGCTTTTGTAGATATCGGTATCAAAACCGCTGGCCTCATTCATATTTCCGAGCTGAGCAATCGTCGGATAAAGCATCCGCTGGATGTCCTTAGTGTAGGCGATATTATAACAGTTGTGGTCATCAATGTTGACGAGACCCGAGGACGAATCGGTCTCAGCCTAAAGCAGGTTCCCAAGGAGGCACTGGCATAATGGAAAAGCTACCGGCAGCAAAGGAGCAGACCCTATTGCAGCTAATTAATGAAATTCCGGCTGTCAACCACGTCACAGCTACTGCCATTGATGACATAATAAAAAAATCCACTATTCCGGAAACGGCCTTTGGTGCCCTGGGGGATATTCTAAAAAAATACGCTGGCGCCACCGGGGATATTCAGCTTTCAAGCCGTCCAACAAAGGCTGTAGTCATTTGCTGCGGAGACCACGGCGTAGCAAAGGAAAACGTAAGTGCCTACCCCCCGGAAACCACCATCCATATGGTTGCAAACTATCTGATTTATCATGGTGCTGCCGCCAATTCCTTTGCTGATTTTATCGGAGCTCATTTGTCCATTGCTGATTTAGGTATTAATGGAAAAATAACCGACCTGCCGGGTCTCATAGACTTCCACATTGCTGACGGAACCAAAAATTCAGCTGAAGGGGCCGCTATGACCAAGGAGCAGGCTGTACAGTCCATTTATTGTGGTATAAAGCTGGCCAGGCAGCTTCATACCCAGCATGGAGTAAATGTCTTTTTGCCGGGTGAAATGGGTATATCCAATACCACTGCCAGCGCAGCCATAACCGCTGCTCTGCTAAGGGAAGCAGCAGAAAACACCACAGGCCGGGGCACTAATATATCCGATAGCCGCTATAAAATAAAGCTGGCGACTGTAAAAAAAATACTGACCACAAATTCCCCTAATCCGGCTGACCCAATTGATGTTTTGGCCAAGGTAGGGGGCTTTGAGCTAGGAGCTATTGCCGGTATTATTTTAGGTGCTGCCTCCAGTCACTCCCTAACTATTCTTGATGGCTTTAATTCCAGTGCTGCCGCACTGATAGCCGCCCGGCTAAACCCATTGGTAAAGGATTACCTTTTACCATCTCATTTATCCGGAGAACAGGGACACCCCCTGATATTAAAGGAGCTGGGCTTTACTCCTTTCATGAAGCTGGATATAAGGCTCGGTGAGGCTATTGGCTCCGCTCTGATGGCCGATGTATTGGATATGTCAATCAAGGCCTTTCAGAGCATGACTGCACCCGATGAAAATAAATTTTTCATGCGAAATAAAATCCGGCGCGAACTGATTCCACCAGACTCTGTGGCTCTTACCAGAAAAACCTTTGATTATTATACCAAAACCATGCCGGACCTCGACCAAAATGCTATGGAGCTCTGTCAGCTCCGTTGGGATAATTTGTCCAAGCCCATCTACAGTCTTGGTATCCTGGAAAAAGTTGCCATCCAGCTAAGCGGCATACTAAACGACCAGCTGCCACAGGATATATCCAAGCACCTGCTTTGCTTTGGCATAAAACAGGGTGGTCAATCAGCCCTTCAAATGTTTAAGGACCTTGTGGATTTGAACCAGGCTGCCTGGATAAATAGCTTTGTCAAACAAACCACCAGTCCGACTCACCCAAAAACCACCCTGGCCATGCTGACAGGGGACCATGGTCAGATGGATGCCTTTGAATTTGGTCGCCTGCAGGGTGAATATCTTTCCGAGCACCATCATGTCATAGGAATATCTCTACTGGACACAGATATAGCTTTAGCTGGTAAACTGGCAGATGAATTATCCAATCCAAACGGAACCCTGAAATGGGATAAATTTAATTTTCTAAGCCAGCTGTCAAATAACCATCAGCTGCTTGCCTCTGCTGTATTAGGTGCCATAGTGTCTGCCAGCCACAACCGCAGCCTGGTTATACTGGGTGACAGAGCAGTGACGGCTATTGCCAGCTATGCAGTACAGCTTGTGCCAGACTGTGGACCATTCCTATTGCCAATAGAGCCTACTCTTTATAAATTTGGTATAAAAATTCCCGGAATTACAGCCTGTCTGGGGATTCGGCTGGTGGAGGCTGCCATCCATGCCCTGAATTCCATGAAAACCTTTGCTGAAGCCAAGGTGGCTGTTGCCAATGACGGTCCTGGTGCAGGAAGACAAGAGTAATGTATACTCCATAAAAAACAGGGTATGAGAACACTACATCATTCTCATACCCTGTTTTTTTATCAACATAAATCCAGTACACTGGCCTTCCCCTTTGGGGAAGATGTCACCCGAAGGGTGTCGGATGAGATCTACCACCATAAATACACCAAGCTATACATGTGGGAAGCCTGAGTTACTATATACCTCACCGTGGCACTCATAGTTGCGGACCTCTTTTACCTTATTTTTCTCATCAAGCAGCACTACAGTAGGCTTGTACTGAACAGCCTCCCCTTCATCCATAAAGGCATAGGCCATAATGATAACTATATCACCAGCCTGTGCCCAGCGGGCAGCAGAGCCGTTCAGGCATATTACCCCTGACCCGGCCTCTCCCGGAATAACATAGGTTTCCAGCCGGGAGCCATTATTATTGTTTACCACCTGCACCCGCTCATTTTCATATATTCCCGCTGCCCTCATTAAATTCGCATCAATGGTAATACTCCCCATGTAATTTAAATTAGCCTGGGTAACAGTAGCACAGTGCAGCTTGGATTTCAACATATGCAGCATCATCCTGTCATCCCTCCAAAATCACATTATCTATAAGCCGAGTCTTACCTATTTTCACTGCAATGGCCATAATAGCCTCCCTGTTAATGTACTCGATTTCTTCTAATTCCGGAAAGGAATATATCTCCACATAGTCAATAGCCGCCAAAGGCTCTTTGTTTATCTCATCCACAATAATCTGTTTTACCGCTGAAGCCTTGGTAAGCCCTCCATCAAAGGCCTCCTTTGCCTTGTTAAGACTACGGGACAGCACCAATGCTGCTTCCTTTTCCTTGGCCGAAAGATACATATTGCGGGAGCTTCGTGCCAATCCACTTTCTTCCCTTACAATAGGCACCATGTTGATTTCAACCGGTATGGCCAAATCCTCCACAAAACGCCGAATTACGCAAACCTGCTGGGCATCCTTTTGCCCAAAAAAGGCCTTATCAGCTCGAGCCAGGTTTATAAGCTTGGTAACAACTGTAGCTACCCCACGAAAATGACCCGGTCGCTGACCGCCACACAGCCTTTTGGTAAACTCTCCCTCTACATTTACATAGGTACAAAACCCATCAGGATACATTTCCTCAGGAGTTGGATGAAATACCGCATCTACGCCGGCCTTCTCCATTTTTTGGCAATCCCCCTCAAAATCACGGGGATAAGCATCAAAATCCTCGTTAGGCCCAAACTGAACCGGGTTTACAAACACCGAAGCTATAACAACATCAGTTTTGGCCTTCGCCTCTCTCATAAGCGTCAAATGTCCTTCATGAAGTGCCCCCATAGTAGGAACTAGACCTATTACCTTGCCTGCCTTCTTCATTTCCAGAGAATAGCTCTTAATTTCATCCTGAGTTCTTAAAATCACCATTATAAACCTACCTCGCTTGCATCAATCAGATACACTTTACACCTGTATCAATGATTTCATTATCTTCTGCCTCATCAGTATGCTTTGCAAAATAATTGGCTAAAACTGCTCCTGATACATTGTGCCAAACACTGAAAATGGCTCCTGGAATTGCCGCAATAGGATCAAAATACAAAACAGCCAGGGAAGCTGCCATGCCGGAATTTTGCATTCCTACCTCGATGGAAACTGTTCTGCTGCGCTTTTCATCTAACCTAAAAAGCTTTGCCATGATATATCCCAACAACAATCCAAAGGTATTGTGACACATTACCACCACAAACATCAAAAGACCTACATCTAACAGCTTTGCTGCACTGAGAGCCACCACTCCACCTACAGTAAGCACCACAGTAACGGAGGAAAGAACCGGCATAAAAGGATTGATTTTCTGGGAAAATTCTTCAAAGAAATGATGGACACTAAGTCCCAAAAGCACCGGCAGCAGCACCATTTTAACAATCGACATCATCATGGAATAAACGGACACATCAATAACCGCATCCGCCAGCATATAGGTCAATACCGGTGTAACAAAGGGCGCCAATATGGTGGACGTTGCAGACATGGACACGGACAAAGCCACATCCCCCTTGGCAAGGTACGCAATAACATTTGATGCCGTTCCCCCAGGACAGGTGCCAACCAGAATAACGCCAATAGCAATCTCCGGTGGCAGATTAAACGCCTTAACAAGGAAAAAGGCTACCAATGGCATTATCAAAAATTGTGCAAAGACACCTATAAAAATTCCCTTGGGATTCCTGACAATATTTTTAAAATCGTCTACCGTCAGAGTCATACCCATGCCGAACATGATAATTCCCAAAAGCAAAGGAATGTGCGGTCCTACCCAGGTAAAACTCTCAGGCTGCCAAACAGCAAACACCCCAATCAGAAACACCATCAAACTCATATTGCTTACAAGAAAGTTGCAAGTTTCCTTCAAAAAGCCCTTCAAAATAACACCTCCAACAGAAATAAAAAGCCTCCTTGTCCCGCAGGACAAGAAGGCAAGCCAACACAAATAACAGCAGACCAAACAGTCTCTGATGTCATCCGTCTCAGTCCCAGGGATCTAAGCGAAAATGTACATATAAAGTTACACCAATCACGGGTATGACTCCCAAGGGATGTCATCCCACAAGGAATAATAACATAAGGAGAATTCTTATGCAAGCCTATAAAGCCAATCCACCATCCATATCCAAATTATTCTCATTCTATTAACTTCCTGCCTCCCTGGGAAGAAGTGATTGCGCAGCATATACTCCTTGCCTCCCTGGGGGAGGTGGTTGCGCAGCTATACTCCTTGCCTCCCCTGGGGGAGGTGGTTGCGCAGCATATACTCCTTGCCTCCCTTGGGAAGAAGTGGTTGCGTAGCATATACTCCTTGCCTCCCCGGGGGGAGGTGGTTGCGTAGCAACGGGTGGGGGTACTCCCTAAAAGCTATACTTCACCGACACCCCACCGGAAATTCCCCGCTTCTTCCCGGCAAACCCGGTTACATTGAAATCAAGTGTCCACGGTGAATTTTCTCCTGGCTTCAGAGTCGCTCCCAGCTCACCCTTTACACTATTACCACTGATATCAGCCCCACGAATAGACAGACCATCGGCCCGGCCACCGGCCTTGCCGTCCAGCTCCCGTTCAAGGGCCACACCACCATATAGACTCCACTTATCCTTCTTTACCCTATATTTTGTACCTATACTGATTACCTTGCTGTTTACTGCATCCAAATCATAATGCCCACCCGCATCAAAGGACACACTGCCCCGATGATTAAAGAAATACTTGGCATATATATCCAAGATATGTCCATTGGACAAGCTGATTTCCCGTCCTACTCCCAAATGAGCTCCCCAATAGGACGCGTTTGTGGTGTAGCTGTATGGCACACCGGCTGCATTTCTCAGCACGTTGCTGGCATCATCATGGACAGTCCCCAGCCGCAGGCTGCCTTCCACATATGTACCAGTCTTAGCCTGCCATTTAGCCAAAAGACCACCGCCGGTATAATGGGTACTGCCATCGCCCCGTTCGTCCCCATTGTGGGTGGTATAGTTACCCTTGCCATATTCAAAAAACGCACCGTATTCAAAATCAACCCTTGGCTTTTCATTTTTATGACCAATTGCCAAAATGGCATTCCAGGTATGAGTATCAACATGGCTGCCGGTTTCCTGCCGCATGGTGCCGCCACCCATTTTGGCAAAGGTGGCCATACCATCAGCCCCGGCGTTACCGGCTAGTGCCAAGCCCTCGGTTGCCGCTCCCACAAACTCATTACCGGCCGACAGCGCCGCCATGGAAACCTCAGCCCCCATAACCGTATTATGAGTCTGTTCCTGCACCGTCAGCTCCGAGCTTCCACCAGAGCTGGAGCTGCCACCAGAGCCTGATCCAGTATCTCCGCTACCAGAACCAGACTCAGCACTTCCACCGGACCCAGCACTGCCACCGGTGACTGAACCACCGCCAGACTCAGCACTTCCACCAGAGCCGGAGCTACCCCCAGAGCCCGAGCCAGTATCTCCGCTAC
>JAFVER010000181.1 GCA_017475925.1 Anaerovibrio sp.
GTGGCAGCAAAAAGCCGGAGCCTCAGGGATGGACCTGTAGCTGCGGCAATGTAAACCAGGGGAAGTTTTGTCCAAACTGTGGCGCCAAGAAGCCGGCAGATGCTCCGCTATACAAGTGCGATAAATGTGGCTGGCAGCCAGAGAACCCTCATCATCCGCCTAAGTTCTGTCCAGAGTGCGGTGACCCATTTGATGACAGTGACATTCAGTGATTTTTAGGAAAATATAAAGGGATTGGGGGATAGAAATGGCAGATACCTCAATAAATTATAAGTGTCCAAGCTGTAGTGCGCCCCTTGCCTATACACCTGGTAAAGGAAATCGTATAAAATGTGAATATTGCGAGGCGGAGTTCTCAGTAGAAGAGTTGGAGCAGTTATATGCCGCCAAGGAAGCCTCGGCAGCAGAGGCCCAAAAGAAAAAGGACGCCAAAATCGAAAAAAAGGAATTTGAGCTGGCAGAGGCCGGTGGAGCCTGGGATGCGGAAGAAATCGCCATATTGAAGGCAATGACCTGCTCCAGCTGTGGCGCGGAAATTGTCTGTGATAACAACACAATGGCCACTGAATGTGTATATTGTGGAAATCCTACCATGGTGCCAGGCCGGTATGAGAGCCAGCTGCGGCCTGATATGGTTATTCCATTTCAGACTACCAAGGAGGATGCCAAAAAGGCATTTGCCGAATATCACAAGGGCAAATGGCTGTTACCTAACAATTTTGCCTCCGGGGCCAGAGTGGAGGCCATACAGGGCATGTATGTGCCTTATTGGCTCTTTGATGAAACTGTAGAAGCCCATGGAGAGTTTGAGGCCACCACCTCCCGGTATTATACTGATGGGGACTATGATGTTACGGAAACGGATCATTATAGAGTGCTCCGCAGTGGTACCATGACCTTTAACAACGTGCCGGTGGACGGCAGTGTAAAAATGGATGATACCTGGATGGAGAGCATTGAGCCCTTTGATTACAGTCAGATGGTTCCCTTCAACACCTCCTATATGGCAGGCTTTTTGGCAGATAGGTATGATGTAGATGCTGAGGCGGCGTTGCCTAAGGCTGAGGATCGTATCCGGAAATCGGCTGATGGGGTGCTCCAGGATACCGTCACCGGGTATGATACATGTACCACCACCTCTATGTCGGTGCTTAGAACCGATGGTCAGGAGCAATATGCCATGGCCCCGGTGTGGATTTTGACTACAAAATATGAAAACAAGCCATATACCTTTATGATGAATGGCCAAACCGGCAAGCTGGTGGGTGAGCTTCCAGTAGATGAAAACAAGGCTAAAATGTACGGGGCTGCTGCCTGGCTTATAACCTTGCCAATCACCTACTTTATCTGCAAATGGATAGTCTTGTTTGCCGGGGATATTTTTGCGGATTAGAACAGGGGGCAGAAAAATGAAAAGGATATTGACGATTTTTATGGCCCTGGTGCTGGTACTGGCTTGTTCTATTCCGGTTATGGCTAAAACAACAACAAATACCAAGACCGATCAGCCTACTACAACACAGACTGATAAACGAGGGCAGCAACGGATAGCTTTGCCGGAAAATCTGGGGGCAGTAAGTCTACATGATATGGAAAATCTCATAAAGCCGGCTCAGCAAGCCACCCTTCTGCAAAGGCTGAACGCTGTTGAACAAAAGCATAATGTTCGGGTAGTAGTCATGACTGTGCCAAAGGATTCCCGTACCGGAACTGACACGGGTATCAAGGATTTTGCAGATGATACCCTGAACAAGTATTATCGTGATGAAGCTCATAACAACGGCAGCATCCTGGTGGTGGTTTGCCCCACCGCCAGAAAATGGGCTATTTCCACTGATAACAACATGCGCCAGCGTATAACCGATGTAAATGGCTATCCGGCGGTAAGCGAGGCCTTTCTTGGGGAAATCAGGGATGGAAAGGACGATTATAACGGTGCCTTTACAAACTATGCTGATAAGGTTGACGAGCTATTGACTTATTATGAGGAGGAAGGGCAGCCGTGGGATCCAGCCAATGAGTTCAGCTTTATGGGACTGCTTTTAGCAGCCCTGTGCTCCGCCGGATTGGCATACCTTTTTGTCAGCTACCTGCGCAGTAAAATGAGCAATGTGCGGCCGGCCAGTGAGGCAGATAATTATTTGGACAGGGATTCGGTGGATATTACCAACCAGTCAGATATATTCCTGCATACAACCAGAGTGGTTACCAAACGGGCCAAGGATGATGACAGTTCCAGCTCCGGTGGTGGTTCCAGCAGTAACGGTGGTGGCAGTGGCAGCTATTAATAAATGATAACTTATTCAGACGGAGTTTTAACTCCACCTGAATTTAGTTGAATTTACCCAGGGCTCTACGGAAGCATCCAAGAGGCAAAGCCGATTGGATAATGCGCCATATGCGAAAGTGTCCTGTGAGACAAGACTTTGTTGAAGTTGAACAGTAGACACTGACCGCAACGGGTGCTTAACTCCCACCTAAGAGGAAGGAGTCTTAGCATCCGTTAGCATCGGGTAAGCCACAGTGATCCACTTCGCAAAGCCTTCCCCTTGGGGGGAAGGTGGTCACATAGTGACCGGATGAGGGGTTATTTTTTTAATCCTCAAAAGGGCATTTTGCCCCATCAAAATACTTATTCACAATTTCCACGGCACAGTAATCACCACACATAGAGCAGGCTCCTTCTTCGGCAGGATTGCGTTCCCCCCGAACCCTACGGGCTAATTCCGGGTCAATAGACAGCCGCAGCTGCTCATCCCAATCAAGATTTTTTCTTGCCTCAGCCATCTTATTGTCCCAATCCATTGCCCCCGGTACTCCCCGCACAATATCAGCAGCATGGGCGGCTATTCGAGAGGCTATTACCCCTGTATGGACATCCTCAATAGTTGGCAGGGCCAAATGCTCTGACGGGGTAACATAACACAAAAAATCCGCTCCGCTAATCGCCGCCAAGGTTCCCCCAATGGCTGAGGTAATGTGATCGTACCCCGGAGCCACATCAGTTACCAATGGTCCCAATACATAGAAGGGAGCATTGTGACAAAGGCGTTTTTCCAGCTTCATATTGGCTGCTATCTGGTCATATGGTACATGACCTGGCCCCTCTACCATAACCTGCACCCCTCTGGCCCAGGCCCGATCCACCAGCTCCCCTAGGGTAATCAGCTCTGTTATCTGGGCCCGGTCGGTAGCATCATGAAGGCAGCCAGGTCGCATACCATCCCCCAGACTGATGGTAACATCATACTTTTCACAAATATCCAAAATATCATCATAGCGGGTATAAAACGGATTTTCCTGCTCATTATGGAGCATCCAGCCGGCAATAAAGGAGCCTCCCCTACTTACTATGTCCATTTTTCGGCCCTGGGTGCGCATTTTACCTATTGCAGCCCTGGTAACACCGCAATGCATGGTCATAAAATCCGCTCCATCCTTGGCTTGTTCTTCTATGGAATGAAGCATATCGTCATCTGTCATCTCCACTACAGCCCCATGCTCCTTGATAGCCCGTACTGTGGCCTGATAGATAGGCACTGTCCCCACCATAACAGATGAATGACCTATAATCTGCCGCCTTGACTCATCGATATTATCTCCTGTAGACAGATCCATAACTGCGTCAGCACCGCATTTTATTGCCTCCTCCAGCTTTAAAAGCTCCGGTGCCGGATCAGGAAAGGTGCTGGATGTACCAATATTGGCATTGACCTTTACGGACAAACCCTCACCTACAGCACAGGGCTTTAGGGTTTGATGATTTACGTTAGCGCACAATACCACCCGCCCGGCGGCAATCAATTCTCTGATTTCCTCCGGAGTCTTATGTTCCCTTGCAGCCACCAGCTTCGTTTCATCGGTAAGCTTTCCCTCACGGGCCTTTTGCATCTGTGTTGACATTTTATTCTTCCTCCTAACAAAAACTTTCCACATAGATAAATTTTGAAAAGCCAGGTTATTGTCTATAAGCGGACATTATTTTGCCTTGGTACTTAGTGAAATCAAGCTATGCGCAGATTAAACTTAGTTCCATTAGGCAAAATGTCTTGAGCGGAAGCGCTCCGCGTTAGACATTCACCTGGCACAAAGAATATATTATACATTTGAGAAATTTTTGGTGAAAAAAAACCATTCCTACGTACAGAAATGGTTTCAAAAATGCCTAAGCACACATCACTTCCCTACGCAGGTATTACCCAAACAGGTTCCAAGGGTCGGCGGCAAAAGCCAGCCTCTCAGCCATACGGCTCCCCCAGTGAGCATATTCAATTATTTTATTTTCCTATGGCATAATGATACCATAATCCTCCTACTTCAGCAATTCCTCCATACGGGGCAATGGCTTGCTGGTATCAATATGTCCTTTAAGGGTTTCCACATTCCTGCCCTCAACCACAATCTGAACCTTCTTTATCTCAGGAAATTCTGTAAGGGTGTTTACTATAGACCCTACCAGCATTTCCTCGCCAGTGGAGCCTCCGTTGAAGCTATTAACCAGAGCCTTGTCAAAATCCACCTTGGCCGTATCACCAGCTACAGACACTCCCAAAAGCTTTGTCTGCTTAGGAATTATTGCCACAAGACCGCTATCCTCTGGCCCCCTCAGCAGTTCATCAATAACTGCCCGATATTTGGCAGAACTGCTATCCTTAAAGCGAATTGTCCTTTTTATCCCAACCAACTTAGTTGCATCATTATTCGGATAATACAGCTTTACCTCCATGCTGGTTTCTGCCGGTTTGGCAGCATTGTCAGAAACTCCTGCTGCCGGCTTTGCTGGCTCCCCCTGACTCCCCTTTTCACAGCCGGAAGCCGCAAACACCATCAGTACAATCAATAGCCCCAGCAGGATTTTTGTCATCTTCATTATACTTTCCTCCACTAACTCGATATATTACGAAAATAGCTGCCTATACCGCGACATATAGCCAATGCCATAGCGTGCTGACAGCTGGCACTGGCCAGCATCCGTTCCTCATTGGGATTGGTAATGAAGGCGGTCTCCACCAAGGTTGCCGGTATCCGTGAATGTCGAAGCACATAAAACCTGGCATTATGTATGCCCCGGTCTCTAAGACCGGTTGCTCTGACCATCTCATTCTGGATATGCTGAGCCAACATGGAATCCCGGCCGGAATGATAATGAAAATACGTTCCCGTTCCGTTGGCCTCAGGATTAGTAAAGGCATTGCAGTGAATGCTTACAAAAATCTCTACTGACGGGTCCCGTCTGGCCACATCCACTCTGGCCTGAAGCTCCTCCCTGTCTGTCGCAAGAGGCCCATAAACATCCACATCTTCGTACCGTGTCATAACAACCCTGGCACCATTTCCCCTGAGTATGCGGGCTGCCTCCAGGGCAATTTTCAGAGTAACATCCTTTTCCTTTAAAAAGCTTGGCCCAATAGCTCCGCTGTCACTTCCGCCATGCCCGGCATCTATGGCAATAGTCCGCCCCCTTACCTCTTTTATGATTTCATCCGCAGGAATATCCGTCTGCTTAGGCTTCTCCTTCGGCTTTGGCGGATCGGCAGCAATATCGATTATCAATCGATAGGGCTTTCTGGATTTTTTATCAGCCTCCAAGGTGTAAACCTTGTATTCGTGCTGCTCCAGCGAGGTATCCACCGCCACCATTACCTGCAAATCATTTTTGTTTGTCTTTTTTAGGGTCATATATCGGGCAATTTTGCGGTCAAGGCCAATATTTTCCTTCACATCGCCCCGTTTGGTATTTTTCATTAATATCAGCAGCTGATAAGGCTTTTCGGGGTTTTCTGCCACTTCAAAATCCAGCTTGTCCCGACTCATGCCAATCTCTATTCTAAGCCATTTTCGCCCATCAATAGTATGAGTTTTGTAGTGAAATGTCTCCAATTCATGGCTGGGGGCAGCCTGACAGTCCATTGCCAGCATTCCCCAAAAACCCAATACACAGCCCAAAAACACTACCAGCCTATATATTGTTTTATTCAAAAAAATCGCTCCTAAACCTTTATCCAAGGCTAATTTTATTAAAACCTTCCACATTGATAAACTCTAGGTGAATTGTCTATACGCGGACATTATTTTGCCTTGGTACTTAGTGAAATCAAGCTACGCGCAGATTAAACTTAGTTCCACTAGGCAAAATGTCTTGAGCGAAAGCGCTCCGCGTTAGACATTTACCTAACATAAATATCCACATTATACATGTGTGATGTTTGAGCTATTTCATCAATTCCATGGCTTCGGCCAATGCAGCCTTGGTCTTTTCCTCATCACAGGAAATATCCAGCTTTATGTATATCCCCTCATGCAAATTGTCCGGCAGCATACTGCTTGGAATCTCAATCTGATAGTCCTCATCCTCACCAAGCATAATTACCGCCATGTCGTCCTCTATTCGGTCAATATATCCTGTAATCATGTTATCGTTCTCCTGTAACTGCATATGTCTTTCCATCGGTTGTAATGGTTATGGTACCATTCAAATCTGTTTCCATAACTTTTATCCCCATATCCTTAAACAGCTTCATGGGCTCCTTGTGAGGATGTCCATAGGTTTTTTCCCTACCACAGGAAATAATCGCCCACTCCGGCTTTATTGCCTTTACATAGCTCTTTGATGATGAGGAATGGCTTCCATGATGGGCAACCTTGTATATTTTGCTGTTGAGCTTTTCCCCCCCATACCTGGCAACAAGCTCCTTTTCTATTTCTTTTTCAGCATCACCGGTAAACAACATGGAAAATTCCCCAAAGGTCAACCGGCCAACTATGGATTCGTTATTTACATTGACCTTTTCGTTGGCAGTAAGTGCTTTGGTATCCTTCGCTACAAGCTCCGATGTTGGACTAAGCACCTCAAACAAAACGCCCTTGCCAAAATCCAGTACATCACCGGCCTTGACCTGAGTTTTGGTTACACCATTTCCATTAGCCGCCTTCAGCATACTTCGGAAAGGACTTCCGGCTGAAGGAATACCATTATAGATAAGCTCCCCCACCGAATACTTTTTTATCACATTGGCGGCATTGCCAATATGGTCTGCGTGGGCATGGGTAACAATCAGCTTGTCTATATGGGTTATCCCCTCATGCTCCAGCGCCTCAAACAGCTGATTATTATTTTCTCCCTTATGCTCTCCATCCCGGTATTTGTTGTCACCGGTATCAATGAGAATAACCTGAGCTCCGGTGTTAATCAGCAGGGCATCCCCCTGGCCTATGTCAAGGGCCTTGATGGTCACCTGTTCTTCAATATGTGCGTCATCGGCCGTTGCATCCGTTGTCCCTGCACTGGTTCCACAGCCTGAAATCACCACCAGGGCAGCCAACAACATAAAAACACTGCAAAAAAAATTTTTAATCATAGTCCTCACCTGCCCTATCGTTTATTTTTTATGTTTACCACATACAGCCTGATACCAAGCATAATGAGCCAAAATGCCACACACACCAGTAATACATAGTCTATGGTTTGCAGATTTCCGTAATCTGTTCCGGCCAGAATAACCACAATCAATATCAGCATCAGCCAATCGGTTTTATTCATACCATCTATTTTCATGTCAGCCTCCAAATAAAAAACTAAAATTTCTAAAATTTCCCACATAAAAATTTCAGAAAGCCAAAGGCATATATCTCGCTAAACTCACGTTGTTCGTCAAGCGTTCATATTATACCACTTTTGCAATGCCATGACTATTTTCCACATTATTATTTTTTTATAGGCAGGATTTTGGGATTAAATTGTGTAATTAATATAGGTAATTTATGAACAATTAGCTTTTATATTTTATATCACTAGTTTGATTATCATCCTAATTTGGAGGAGACTATGCAGGAGTTAAGGGTATTCGTGATTGACAACGCCATAACCTTTAAGAATACCTTGGTACAGGAGCTGACAAAACGGCTTCCCGCCGGCACCAAAATCGGACATGCCGCCCAGCCAGTTGAGGCATTGGATAAAATGGGCAGCTTTAAGCCTAATGTTATCGTAATTAATTTTGCCTTGGGCTCACTAATGGTCAATCAGGAAAAATTTCTTCCTCTTTTGACTAAAAAATTCTTCCATGTACCAATTGTAACCTATGGTATGTCAACGGGACAAAGTGCAGCAAAAATATTGGGTGCTGCCGTGTATCTGAAAAAGCCAACTATTGGACAAAGTACTGATGAATTCTTTGACAGTCTTATCAAAAGTCTGTTGGAGCTCAACAGTGGAAAAATACCAGCTACCAGTTCAACCAATAGTAGTCCATCCACAGGAAACGGGCTTACACGAAAGTCCATGGAATCCACTATTACAAGACCTTCCCCTACCAGGCCTATAGCCACACCCCCTCCACCTGTTTCACCTTCATCCCCTACACCATCTAACACCGCCCCACCAACAGCTTCCCGAACAGCAACACCTCCACCTGAACCAGTAATCAACATTCCTACTGGCAGCCCAGGAAAAATAAATCTTATCGCTATGGGGGCATCCACCGGTGGGACAGAGGCTTTATCCGTGGTACTGACCAACCTGAGTCCGCCCTTGCCTGGCATAGTAATTGTTCAGCATATTCCACCTATGTTTTCTAAGCTGTTTTCCGAACGGCTTAACGAAGAATGTAAACTGTCTGTCAAGGAAGCGGCCACTGGCGATATAGTACAGCCTAACCATGTATATATCGCTCCAGGAGGCAAACACATGACCATCCGCAACGAAGGAGGTCGTTATACCCTGGAATGTAAGCCTGGTCCCCCAGTGCACAGTGTATGCCCAGCAGTGGATGTGCTTTTTGACAGTGTTGCTGAGGTTGCTGGTGGTTCTGCTATGGGAGTTATTCTTACAGGCATTGGCAAAGATGGTGCTGCGGGGCTTCTAAAAATGCGCAGAAATGGCTCTCCTACTATTGGGCAGGATGCAGCCACCTGTATAGTATATGGTATGCCTAAGACAGCCTACGAAATTGGTGCTGTTCAGCAGCAGCTGCCCCTTACCAGTATTTCCGCAGCTATCCATAAAATAGCACGTTAAGCTTTGTTCATTTTGAAAATTTACATAAAGGAGTATACTATGGACAATCTTGAGATAAATGGCATCCATGAACGGAAACGCGCCGATTCACTATCCCCATTAGCTGTATGGGGCCTGTCATTGGGATGCGCTGTGGGCTGGGGTGCCTTTATGGTTCCGGCCAATCTCTTTATTCCAACGGCCGGTCCTTTAGGTACCCTGTTGGCTATGGTCATCAGCACCGCTCTGCTTTTAATTATTGCAATAAATTTCTGTAGTTTGGCAAAAAAATATCACGACAATGGTGGAATTGTATCATATGTACGCCATATCCTAGGTCATGACCATGCCTTTTTGGTTGCATGGGTTATTGTTGTGGCCTATTTTTCCATTCTCTGGGCTAATGCTACTGCCACTGTGCTGTTGGTAAGGTTTCTCTTTGGCGAAGTCCTTTCCTGGGGGTACATGTACACCATTGCTGACTTTGACATTTATTTTGGTGAGGTACTCTTTACATGGGCTATTATTCTGATATTTGGCTTGTTCTCCTGCTATGGCGGTAGATTAAAAAATTATCTCAACACCATTTTTGCAGTTGTTTTCTTTCTGACAGTTGTCATGCTGTTTATTGCCCTGTGGGGAAAGTGCGATATAAGCGCCTTCAATCCACCTTTTCAGCAAGACAACTCTCTTTTTATGCAGGTGTTCAGCATGGTTATGCTAGCTCCATGGATGTTCTTTGGCTTTGAAGCTGTAACCCATACCCGAAAAAATTTCAATTTCTCCATTGATAAATTATTTCCTATCACAATTGCAGCCATATTGGCCGGTGGTATTATCTATGTGTTGTTAGCTGCCATGGCAGTAATGGCCATTCCCCCAGAGTTTTCCACCTGGACAAGCTACATCGAACAAAAGGACAGGCTGACCGGTCTAGCCAGACTGCCGGTTTTTCACAGTGTATATAGTGTCTTCGGTACGGACGGACTGATTGTCCTATGCATATCCATCAGTACAGCCATTATGACCAGCCTGCTGGGACTTTATCGTACTACAGGTCACCTTTTACAATTCATGGGCAGGAGCCGGTTACTGCCAGTGTGGTTTACTAAACGAGCCGAAGATGAAACCCCACGCAATGCCATCCTTTTTGCTATGTTAGTGTCCCTTTTGATACCATTGCTGGGGCGGGTATCCATTGTTTGGCTTTGCGATGTCATTACTATAGTTGGTTCCGTTGCTTACGGTTATGTTTCTGTATGTTCTTATATAGTAGCTCGACAAGAAAATAACCATCTTGGAGAAATCCTTGGTATTTTCGGTGTGGCAATATCCTGTCTGTTCTTTTTCTGTCCACTTATTCCGGGAGTTTTAGTAAATGGCTCTTTAACTACCGAGTCATATCTTATGCTAGCGGTATGGAGTCTTTTGGCCTTTGCCTATTATTGGTATCTATTTAGAAGTGATACCCATAACAGCTTTGGTCACAGCACCACCATGTGTATTATATTACTGTTTATCAACTTCTTCGCTACCAGCGTTTGGCTTCAACAATCCATGGAAAAGCAGATGCTGCTCCTGGCCAGCGGAGCTGAAAATATAAACTATAGTGATTTTGCCATTACCAGTACCGTACAGATGACGATGATTGTTGTTATTTTACTGCTTATGGCAAACATCTTCATCACCTTGAAGCGTCGCGAGCGAAAACTTAACAAAATTCGAAGGGATCAGCATAAAACCATACAAAATCGCAATACTTTCCTGATGAACCTTGCCCATGATATTCGCATTCCTATGGAGGCTGCCCAGAATTCCATACATCAAGCTCTGGAGAATTGCACTATTTGTACAGTTTGCTCTGAGGAGAGCTGTCCTCGGCGGATTCCTGACCGTTTAATCAATCAATTAGGGATATTGGATAACCATAGTCAATATTTAATATCAATGATTGAACGAATGTTAAATAAAAACATTATTGAAGTTGAAAACCATGATTTTTACAGCTCTAATATAAATCCTTTCAGAATATACGATTCGGTTATGAACTGGCGGCATGTTCTGCAACGAATTAAGGATTTGTTTGACATCCAGATGCGGGATAAAAATATTTTCTTCAACGCCTACGCCACTGAGCTTCCTCACCCATTGGTTCACTGTGATGAACAGCAGATAGAGCGACTACTTATCAATTTGGTCAACAATGCCAGTGAATATACCTTTTTCAATGGCGGTACCATGGTGATTTTAACTGAAATCGGCCTTACCACCAGTCAATACAAAGACCATGATGTTACATCGGGAATCTATGAACTGCATATAAGCGATACCGGTCCCAACCTATCACCTGATGTAATTCACTATCTAGAGAACAAACCTTTTGAACTAAAACCAGCTGAAACCAATGGCTTGTATATTGTCAAGGGACTTCTTCAGCTTTTGGGCGGGACTATCAAGGTTAATTCATTGGCCGAAAGCGGCACCGGCAAAGAAATTGTAATAACTCTGACCTTACCCCTTGCTGATGATGACACCACAAATCCCACATAAAGTAGGATGAAAATATACTGTTTTTCATCAGCCCTTAACGCAATCTATTCGCCAATATTTCACAGGGAAAAAGGAGACTTGTTTATGAATACGCCAAAAGATAACAGCCCCGGCACAACCAGCAATACCAATTTGCTGTCCCCAATTAACGTATGGGGACTCTCTCTAGGCTGCGCTGTTGGTTGGGGAGCATTCATGTTGCCGGGAAACCTGTTTTTACCAAATGCAGGGCCAGTAGGAAGCATTATTGCCATCGCACTGGGAAGTGTCATAATGCTGATTATAGGCTCCAATTTCTGCGCCCTGGCAAAAAAATATCCCGGTAATGGTGGTTTCTTTGCCTATGTTCGGGAGTCCATGGGCTATGACCATGCTTTTCTCACTGCCTGGGCCATGATTATTACCTATATGTCCATCGTTTGGGCTAATGCCACTGCCATTGTTGTGCTGGTACGCTTTCTGTTTGGTGATGTATTACAATGGGGCTTCCATTATCAAGTGGCTGACTTTGATGTCTACGGAGGAGAAATAATCACCACTTGGGCTGTGCTTATTGTCTTTGGTCTATTCACTGCCTATGCCGGAAAGGGAGCGCGCCTTCTTAACACCTGCCTGGCCATAATATTAATAGCTGGAATTATCCTACTGTATAGTGGAGTATTGGCCATGAGCCCACAACATGGCAGCTTTTATCCTGCCTTTGACCCGGATATTGGTGGAACACCTTTTTTACAGATACTGAGCATTCTTATGATTACTCCTTGGATGTTCTTTGGTTTTGAATCCGTCACCTTTGGCAGTAAGGCAATCCAGTTCTCACCTGAAAAACTCTTTTCTTTGATAGTTTTTTCCATAATAACAATATTTTTAGCCTATAGCTTACCAATTGCCATTTCTGTGTTGAGCATCCCTGAGGGCTTTCTCACCTGGAATGAATACATAAACACGTTAAACAGTCTGACCAGTTATGACAGCATGCCGGTATTCCATAGTGTCATTGCATTATTGGGGGATAATGGTTTTGTTCTTTTGGTTGTAACCTTACTATCAGCCATTACTACCGGTATTATCGGTTTGTATCGTGGTTGTGCATATCTTTTGCAGATTATGAGTAAAGACCATTTACTGCCGGAAATATTGTCTAAACAAGCTGAAGACGGCACTCCTCGCAATGCACTGTTGTGTCTTACAGCAATTTCCTTGTTTATTCCATTTTTAGGCCGTACAGCCATTGTTTGGCTGGTGGATGCTATAACTATCAGTGGTTCTATAGCCTATGCTTACATCTCCCTTTGCCGCTATCGGGAAGCCAAGGCTGATAAACATCCCTTAGGTAAATTTTTGGGTGCAACCGGCTTAATTATATCTGTACTGTTCTTTTTCTGTCCTATCATTCCCAACCTGCTTTTAGGCAGCAACCTGGCCACTGAATCATATCTTCTGTTGGCTGTTTGGAGTATTTTAGGATTGATTTACTATTGGTACGTATTCAAACATGACAAACAGGGTCGTTTCGGCAAATCTTTTTCCATGTGTATAATTCTTTTGTTTTTAAATTTTTTCACCACTTCCTTGTGGCTAAGGCAGTTAATCGTCACAAAAATTCCTTTGATACAAAACAGTGGATTTAGAATTGTTCGAGAGCTATTCAACCAGTCCAGTATAATTCAGGGAATATTAATTACACTAATACTCCTCTTTATGGCAGACATCTTTACTACCATGCGAAAACGGGAACACCAGCTTAGCAATGAAGTGTTGGCTGAACAAAAAATAAGCCGTTTACAAAATTCACTTCTAGCCAATATGACTCATGATATAAGTCTTACAATGAACGCCATAATGAGCTATGTAAATGAAGCAAAGCAAACCTGGAAAGATATTAAAGACAAAGAAGGAAAACGTGAATCTGAAAATTTTGACAGCCTATTGCAGGGATTAAAACATACCTTCTCAATTAGTGAATATTTTCAATATTTGGTCAATACAATGAAGAAAACCGATCGAATACAAAGTAAAAAAATGGTGCTTTATCCCATAGCCACCGATATACGTTATGATTTAAACCAAATCAAGGATATATTTGTTATCCAAATGCAAAATAAGGAAATTGATTTCAGCATAAATATCAATCAGTTGGACAATCCTTATGTATATTGCGAAAAAAATCGTCTACAACGCATTTTGCTGAATCTTATCAATGTATCCTATGAATTCACCTCCCCAGGTGGTACAATTGAGGTTGAATTAACACAAATCGGTTCTGCCTACCATAAGCCACCGCAAAAGACTGGTGACAGTTTTTTTAACCTTTATGGGGATTATGAATTTAAAATAAAGGATTCCGGCTTTGGGATGCCAGATAACTTTACAATGAAAATATGGGATAAGCTTGATTGGCATAACACCGAGACAAAGGAACCTGAACGAAGTCTTTCCATCATTAAGCATCTTATAGAGCTGTTCAACGGTTCCATATCCTTTGTTTCTGAGCCAGGAAAAGGCACAGTAGTCATTATAAGGCTTACCCTAAAGCTTGCTAAACCATCCTCTGTAACAGTTCAATTAAAGCCTGAGGATATGGTTGGCTAAAAAAATTATCAAACGAACATATAATAAAAGGGGGCTTCAGCCTCCTTTTTATTATGTGTAAATCAAGCTCTGCCTCCCCCCTTTGGGGGAAGGTGCCGAGCTAGCGAGGCGGATGAGGTATTTAACAATACCCAAAAAAAGGTGGTGACCACAATACAGGTCACCACCTTTATCCTACATTTTCATTCTACTGTAATCTGTGCCGTAGCTTATACCCTGAACTCGCCTACTGCGGTCTGCAGGCCATGGGCCAACTTAGCAAGAGCCTCACTGGCCGAAGCGATTTCTTCAGCAGCTGCGGACTGCTGCTCAGCAGCAGCCGATACACTTTCCATATCGGAAGCCACCTGACGGCTGTTTTCCGAAATCTTGCTGGATCTGGTACGTACATTTTCCGTATCCTGGGATACTACCCGCAAATCACCGCTCATACCATCAGACCGTTCTGCTACAGCCTCAGAAGCCTCAAGAATCTTCTCAAAGGCTGCCTTGAGCTGTCCAACGGAGGAAGTACCTTCCTTAACAGCGGTATTACCCTTCTGCATGGAGCCTACTGCCAAAGCAGTATCACTCTGAATACCGTCAATAAGTCCGGTAATACGTTTTGCTGCATTCAGGGACTCTTCTGCCAGCTTTCTTACTTCATCAGCTACAACGGCAAATCCACGACCATGCTCACCGGCTCTGGCGGCCTCGATGGCTGCATTAAGGGCCAGCAGATTGGTCTGGTCAGCAATACCGGAGATAGTCTCCACAATCTGACCAATTTCCTGGGAACGCTGCCCCAGCTTATCAACTGTATTAGTAGAGCTGCTAACAATCTCTTCTACGCTGACAATCTTATTTACAGCATCTTCAATAGCAATACTACCTTCCTGTGCCTGCTTATGGGACTCGGTAACATTGATAGTAACCTCGTTGGCGGTCTGATTCAGATTATCAATGGAGCGCATGGTGTTATCAATAGAATCCATGGCCATTTCTACATCTCTCTGCTGCTCAATAACAGCACTTGCCGAGCTGGTAACCCGCTGTGCAACCTGCTCAGAAGCCAATGCTGACTGATGGGCAGTAGCGGTCAGCTCCTGTGAGGATGATGCAAGGAGCTCTGTGGACTGAATAACCTTCTTAATAAGGTCATTAACAGTGGAACGCATATCCCGTACAGCTTCCTCCATGCGACCAAATTCATCACCACGTGCTAAGGCACCGATACCATCGTTGGTACGGAAATCACCATGGGAGAGCTTCTCACATACAGCAATAACCTGCTGCAAAGGACCGGTAATCTGCTGGCTGATAAAGAAAATGAACAAACCAAGAACTACAACTATACCAACGCAAACGATAGTCATATTACGGATAGCTGCATCCATGTCATCATCAGCCTTCTGCAAGGCTTCCTGAGCCTTTTCCAGATTCAGCTTCTGAACATCTCCCAGCTCAGAACCGATGTTTACAGCCAATGGCATAACCTCTTTTTCGTAGTAAGCCATTGCCGCATGACGGGAATCCGTATCAACTACCTGCATATTCATCAATTCTTTACATTTTACCTTGAAGTTCTCAAAGTCACTACGAACCTTGGCTGCTGTAGCTGCACGCTGTGGATGGTTGGCATTCAGCTGCTCATACAGCTGCATGTACTTTTCTGATTCTTCAAGGTTAGCTTCAAACTTGCTGGTCCGCTCCTGTCTCATAGCCGCATTTTCTGTCAATGGCTGCAAAATAGCCTGTACCTGCATCAGACGGGTATCGTGCCGCACCCGTGCGCAGTAAAACACATCCATGGTATGCTCATTGTAGAGCATTTCCATATCTTCCTTGGCCTCTTTCAATGAAAAATAGCCAAGGAGCCCCACACAAACTGTGGCAATAAATGCCATGACGCCGATAAGAGTCAGTTTGTTAGCGACCTTAATTTCCTTGATAAAATTCATTAGTTCTCCCCCCTAATTATTTTCGACAGAAATACTGTCATCATGTTCTTACGTCTCAAAATCCCTGCACCTTACATGTTAGCCTGTCAATACCTGGGAGGTGGCGATAATATTTCATCGTCATAGTAGCTTCTCTCATGATATCTATGCCCATTTGCAGTAATCTTATGTATTTTTATTCTACAAAAAAGCCATAAGTCCTTTTATTAATATAAATTTTCTAAAAAATTTCTGTATTGTTATGTAACAGACATCTTCCAACCATCAGACTAAAGTCTTGTTCTATCTTTCTTTAAAAATAATAGTCCCTTCAAGCATACCTAGGTTACTCGATTCGTGAAAGCTATATTCCTTTGGTTTATAGCCTGGCTCAGCATCCTCAGTCAAATACCATATATGACTGCCCTTCGGCTCCCACTGGACCGTATATGGCACCAGCTTCTTACCCTCAGGCAGTTCAATGGTGGTGGTTCCGCCAATTCTCTTGGTTACATACTGAGTCCCCGAAAAGACATAAAGCCCCCCGGCCACCAGCAGCAAAAGCACAACTATCCCGGCAATAATTTTACTCTTAATACTCATTTCCATTACCTGCCCTTCTGTTTTATTAAAAATAAGCTTTTCCAGCCATAATACATTTTACCATCTCAAACTCCGCACGTAGATATATCGGTGAAATCAAGGTGCACTTAGCGAAATCAAGCAATAATGGCGCAGAATGAGCTTAGTGCACTACTGCTACTAAGATTTCATTGTATAGGCAGCCATTAACCCCCTTTGTCACTTCGTGACATCTCCCCCAAGGGAGACAAGCCCACGTTATCTTATAGGCTATATTCTTAGCAACCTCTCTATCCTTGCCTCCCCACAGGGGAGGTGGTTGTAAAATGAGACTTATTTAGTGGGAACTTTAGTTTCCACTGAATTTAGTCGAATTAATCCTATGCAGTACGGGTGCTTAGCTCCCCCAAAATGTGGGAGCATTAGCGCCTGTTAGCGTAGGGCAAAGCAACCGGTGGGGGTAGAGCGCAAGCACTCTGCGTTAGGCATTCACCTGGCATAAATACATCAATTATGCATGTGCGAAGTTTGAGTTACCATTATGTAAAAAGCAGATAGCCTATATTACAAGCCTTTGTCTTGCTTTATTTCCCAAATATCCGCTTGGATATTTTTTTAGCGGTCTGGGTTTTGGCCAGTCCACCCTCGGCGGTTTCCTTTATTGCTCTTGGCAATGAACGACCTATTCGGTCCATGGCGTCTATAACCTCATCCACCGGAATAACGGACTTTACTCCAGCCATAGCCATATCAGCTGCCACCATGGCATGCACAGCAACAAAGCCGTTTCGTTTAACGCATGGCACCTCAACCAGCCCGGCTACCGGGTCACAGGCAAGCCCCAACAGATTTTTTATTGCCAATGCCACAGCATGACCTACCTGCTCCGGGGTTCCACCAGCCAACTGCACCAAAGCTCCCGCCGCCATGGCAGCTGCCGACCCGCACTCTGCCTGGCAACCACCATAGGCGCCAGCAATCGAAGCATTGGCTTCTATAACCAGGCCAATCCCCGCAGCGGTAAACAGGGCATCAATAATTTCACCCTCGGAATTTTTATTTTTCTCACAGGCAGCACTAAGGGTTGCCGGCACAATACCACAGGAGCCGGCTGTTGGACAGGCAACAATCCGTCCCATAACCGCGTTTACTTCACTTACTCCCACAGCATTGGCTGCGGCCATCATAACAGTACCACCAGTATAGCCTTTATCCTTATAGGCAGACAGCTTAATGGCATCCCCACCAGTCAGTCCACTAAGGGATTTATCATGATTCGCTATACCTCTGGCAATGGATTCCTGCATAACCCTCCAATTATCCTTCATGGACTTGTTCAGCATTTCCCTGTCCTTCATTGATGACTCTGCTTCATATTCTAAAACCACATCACCAATTGTACTTTGCCTTTCATTGGCTAAATCTATAAGCTCCTGAATGGAATTAAAACTTATCATCACTTTTCTCCTATACAGTACACATATTTTAAGCGGGGCCTCTCAGATAAGCAGACATTACCCCCTCTGTCATTTCGTGACATCTCCCCAAAGGGAGACCAGCTCACCTTATCTTATATGCTCAACAGCTTCCTTCCTATTACATGGTTGAAGCTTGAGAGTTATATGGCCGGTATAGCGAATGCCGTCTCGATTGCATTATTGTCCTGACAGGCTGCAATTATATCATCAGTCAGCTCATCATCGGTTTCAATTATCATCATGGCCTGCTGGCCCCTGGTACGGCGCGATACCCGCATAAATGCAACATTTATATTGTATTGGGCTAAAACTCCGGTAATAGTGTTTATTACACCTGGTCTGTCCCGATGAACCACCACCATGGCCGGATATTCACCAGTAAGAGATACCTCAAAATCATCTATTCTGGTAACCTCAATATTGCCACCACCAATGGAGGCCCCGCCAACAGTGACCTTACGGCCAGTTTCACCGGTAAGCTTTAGCAAGGCCGTATTGGGATGGGCATCCGCCAGGTCAATAGGTGCAAAGGTATATTCCACGCCCCGTTCATCAGCAATGGCCAAAGCGTTTCTTATACGGTCATCCTCCGGTGAAAAGCCCATTATTCCACCAATCAACGCCTTATCTGTACCGTGTCCCATATAGGTTTGGGCAAAGGAACCATGAAGTAATATTTCTGCCTTTTTCACTGGTTCCCCCAAAATTTTCCGGGCCATTAATCCAAGCCGTGCAGCTCCAGCAGTATGGGAGCTGGATGGTCCTATCATAATTGGCCCTACAATATCAAATACACCCCTCATATAAACCTCCTAAATAACACACAATTCTTCACGCTTCGCGTGCCGCCTTCCCCCAATAGAAGGTTATTTAGTTACTTAACCTTCCCACATAGATATACTGTTGCAAGCAATGTATAATGCCTAAACTTAGTGTACACAAATAGTGTACACGCGCCCTTACATAAAATTTAAGCTTATACTGCGCCTTTGTCTTGTATTTACTATAGAACTCCGTGAATTAAGCCCGTTAGGGCGCAAATGAACGGTAAGTTCTATGTATGCAAGGTGCACTTAGCGAAATCAAGCAATAATGGAGCAGAATGAGCTTAGTGCACTACTGTCACTAAGATTTCATTGTATAAGCGGACATTGACCCCTTCTGTCACTTCGTGACATCTCCCCCAAGGGAGACAAGCTCATCCTTTCTTATAGGCTACATGTCGGTAACTTCTCTCTCCTTGCCTCCCCATGGGGAGGTAGTTGTAAATAACGCAATTTCTCATTAGACAAAGAAAAGTGACTCCTTGCAAAAGTCACTTTCTATTAAACTTCATATACCGTGTTACACCAGCTTATGAGCTTCCATACATTTACGCAAAAGGGCCTCATGCTCCGGCTCCATTTCAGTAAGTGGCAGCCGCAACACCCCGGCATTATACCCCTTCATGCGCATGGCTACCTTTATTGGAATAGGATTTACCTCACAAAACAGCGCACTAATCAGGTCAATAAAATCAATTTGGCGCTGAGCAGCCTCCTGCACCCTTCCATCAAAATACAGCTGACAAATTTCATGGGTCTCCTTAGGTGCAACATTGGACAGCACAGAAATGACTCCTTGACCACCCAGGGACAATATCGGCAAAATCTGGTCATCATTACCAGAATAAATCATCAAATCATCGCCACAGGCATGACGGATTCTGACGATTTGTGATAAATCTCCACTAGCCTCCTTGACGCCCACTATCCGCGGATGCTTGGAAAGCTCCTTATATGTAGAAACCTGAATATTTACCCCGGTACGAGATGGAACGTTATACATGATTATTGGAATATTAACTGCATCAGCAATGGTGGTATAATGCTTTACCAATCCCTTCTGCGTACATTTGTTATAATATGGAGTTACCACCAGCAGTGCATCGGCACCAACCTTTTCAGCATATTGAGACAGCTGAATAGCGTAGTCCGTTTCATTGGAGCCAGTACCAGCCACCACTGGAATCCGACCAGCGACCTTTTCAACTGCATATTTTATAGCGGCTTTATGTTCTTCATCAGACATTGTAGCGGACTCACCAGTAGTGCCAGTAATAACAATCGCATCCGTACCACCGGCAATCTGATCCTCGATAATCCGTCCCAGCTCATCAAAATTAACTCCATCCTCAGTAAATGGTGTAATAATGGCTACACCAGCGCCTTTGAACACAACATCCTTCACAAACAAAACCTCCAAACATTATCAAGCTCTGTTCAACAACTTAATTATTACATGGCGCAAAATCAAAGTCAAGTAGGCTAAAGGATAACCCCCTCTGTCACTACGTTACATCTCCCCCAAGGGAGACAAGTTCATCCCATCTTAAGGTAGATTATTCGTTTACATCTCCACCCTACCCCCAAGGGAGACGAGTTTAGCTTATCCTAGAAGCTATATGCTCAACAAGCCTCTTCTTGCCTCCCCACGGGTGGTGGATAAATATACACACTGTATATTAGGAAGTATGAGTTTCTAATCCATTACCTTGGTAAGCTTATCAAATACCGCCTCATTGTCCTTCAATACCCGTTCATTACCGAAAACACAGATATTGTCTGCCTTCATGCAGTCATCAATAATATCAGCCAATTTTCGTATATCCTCCGGCGTGGTTGCAAGAATTTCATCACGATTTCTTTGCCGCCGTTCCTGGGTCATGCCAGTAAAGTACATATGCTGAGAATGGTTGCCTATCATCTTAGGTGTAAGTGGCATGTCAATATTGCTGATTGTACCAATTATGTATTTGGTCATTTCCCGTTCATCAGCATCAAAACTGCGCAAAAACTCAGCTGTGCCGTTAAACGTGTCGATGGTTTCCCTTAGCTTTGGATCACGGTAGGATATAAATATCACATTTCCATTATTTCCTATTCCGGTCATGGCCCCATAGGCTCCACCCTGAACTCTGATTTTTATCCAGAAATATTCATATTTAAGCAATACCTCCATTACCCGCAGAGAGCCGGTCATGCGATGGCCAAGACTAATGAGATTTGCTCCCTTGCCAACATACTGAACCTGACTGGAGGACATAAGCCCCTCCCGTTGGCTGATAAGTGGCAAATCATAATGACATTCCGTCGCCTTATCGGCTTCTTTGTTATCCTTCAACCGATTAATGAGTGCCTTTATTTCCGTTTCAAAAAGGCCAAAATCAGCCTTTGGCATAGTGACACCAATTGTCAGACGCTTAGAACTGAACAGCAGCCTTTTCACCTGATACATTTTTGCCTTAAATGCCTCAATTCTGTCAGCAAAATTATCAGTAAGGTCCTTTATAACAGGATACAGAGACAAATTACCAATTTCACTAAAGGCTCCATCCCGGGAAATAAATGATGCCAGCCGGCTACGGGCAACCCCCACCGAGGAGCTAAGCATGGCCATTTCCATATCTGCCCTAATCTGAATCAAAAGCTCCTTAAGTCGTTTGTCGTCATCAAACAAGCTATCATTTATGATTTCTCCCATAAGCTCAACACCCTTGGTGAGATTGCGATAAAATACCTTGGAATTAATCCGGAAAAACGCCTTGAATTTCTCCGGGTGGTCAACCTGTGGAAAAATATCCACATCCACATCCATACCGCCAGTATAAAATACCACCTTTTTGCTTAATTCGGCATAGCTGTTGACCCTGGTATCCACCTGTCCCAATATATCACTGAACAGGTAAGCATACGGCAGAAGCTCCTGGGGAATTACCCCTATATCAAAGTATAGGGCATTATAAATTATCCCCTTGGTATCAACATCAGACAGCAAAATCCTTATACCATCTATATTCCGTTCCTCCAAAGGAAAAACTCGGGCCTTTGGATTAATATCCGAAATTTTCAGCAAAGGAATAGTGGCTAATGCCTCTGGTGAATCAGGGGTCTGCTGACGGATTTTCAGCTTTTTGGCCGCCTCAATTACCTGCTGAAGCTCCGTCCTGCTCATGGCTTCCTTACACTTGGCCAGCTTTTCTGTCAGTCTGCTTTCCCGCTCCAGCGCCAGGGTTTTGCTTGGCTTTAATACCACCAATGCCCCAAATTCATTTTCTAAAAGCTTTTTCTGGATTAAATCCTCATAATATCCGGTAGCCAGCTTCTGCCGCAGGGATTTCAGCACCGACTCATATCGAAGCATTGTCAATGGGTCCTTGTCGTAAAGCCAATTTCTTAAAATTGTCAGATTATAGATAAGTCCCTTAGGGGCAGAACCAAAATCCGACTCCCGGAGACGAAATTCCTGCTGATTTAAAATTCCCTCTAAAAGCTCCCTGTCCACGCCTTCCTTAACCAGCCTTGTCAGGCAATCCCTAAGAACCTCCAAAAATCTGTCGGCCTGCTGAGGATTTGAGCCATTGATGTCCACACTGAAAAACGGCTGTAATATATCCAGCTCATAGGTGGAGGAAACATCCTTGCCAATTTCAGCATCCATCAGGGCCTTTCTAAGTGCCCCCGCCTGATTCTTTATCAGGGCTTCCTCCAGAACAGCCATGGCCATAAGGGTTTCCATATCATCGCTGTCATCTGTTACTACCGAATAAGACAGGAAGGTCTTGTCCTCCGTTTTTTCCTCCTCTCCAATAGGATAATCCGCCATAACTCTCTTTAATTTTGAAAATTTCTTTTGCTTATTTATAACAGAGTCCACCTCAACCTTATCAAAGTGGCTCAAATATTCCTCATCAATAAATTTAAGCTTGGACTCAATATCCATGTCACCATACAGATAAATAAAGCTGTTGGCCGGAGAATAATATTTACGGTGAAATTCCTTAAACTGCTCATAGGTAAGCTCCGGTATAGCGGCCGGATTTCCGCCGGATTCGTGATAATATGTGGTGTCAGGATACAACGCCCGCATGACCTCGTTGGCCAGCAAGTCATCAGGCGAAGAAAGAGCCCCCTTCATTTCATTGTAAACAACACCACTGTATTTTAACGGCTCGGCTTCGTTTTCGATTTCATAATGCCAGCCCTCCTGCATTAATATCTCAGGATTGTCCAGCATCACCGGATAAAAGACTGCATCCAGATAAACATTCATAAGATTATGAAAATCCTTGTCATTGCAGCTGGCCACTGGATAAACTGTCTTGTCAGGATAAGTCATTGCGTTTAAAAAGGTGTTCAATGAGCCCTTCACCAGCTCTACAAAAGGCTCCTTTAAAGGAAATTTCCTTGAACCACACAGGGTGGAGTGTTCAATAATATGGGCTACTCCCGTATCATCCTCCGGCGGAGTCCGAAAGGCAATGGAAAAGACCTTATTATCATCTTTATTTTTCAGATACAGCAACCGGGCCCCACTTTTTACATGGACAAACTCGAAGGTGTCAGAAGCCGCTTCCTTTACATAATCAGTTTTTAACAGCCTGAAGCCATGAACAACATCGTTTATCTTCATAAATAAAGTCTCCTTGCAATAAAAATTAACAATGATAATTATACCATATTCCATCTGATTTTTTTCGACAACCAACAAAAAAGCTGTGAAGTTATATAACACCTCACAGCCTAATGTACTTATTTTGACCCTATCAGGAGAAATCCCCTTCATATTCAGTTGGTGGCGCCACCCGTATCAGGGTACGCCCACATGGGCACTCTCCATCCAAGCGCATAACCAAGTGTCCGGTACGCAATCGCAATATTGGCATTGCCTCCGCTGTCAAAGCCGATATCACCAATTCACCCACCCGGTGGGACTCTGAAATCACTTTATCTGAACCCAATTCCAGAATTTCCGGGTAAAAATAATCCTCGTTTACGTGATATCCCTTGCCTACCTTGCACTGATACATCATGCCAGCACAGCCAAAGCTGGTGGAATTATACACCGTTTTGGTGTTCACATTCAACCGGCGTTCAATGTACACCCGCATGGGATTATGTAGGGTTTCCTCCAGACAAATAATAGACGGAATATACAAATCCTCAGCCTCTTCACCATCAGCCTGCAGCTTTACAATCAGCTGAGTCAACAGCCTAAAATCACTGACCAGAACATCCACATGACATTGAGTCATAAGCTCCACAATATTGTCCATGTTACTGCCCATCAGCATAACACAGCAACCAATGCCCTCCAATGCATACTGCACATCCATCATGCGGCTGTCTGACGCCTCGCCTAAAATCCCCACCACAGTAGTGTCATTGATGTCGTACCCCACCAGCACTCTCGTCATCATTTCCATCTGACGGGCAACATCTCCACTGGTATACATTTTCACATAAGCATGGGAATAACCCTGCCGGGATATACGCAACACACCACTAAGGGGCAATGTCAAAATATCATAGACCGAAACCTCTTGCAATACCTTTTTCTCCATACAAGGTATTTTTTCAATATCAGCCAGGGTAACAATATCATTTGGCTTTATCCCCACCTGATCAAACAGCTTTTGATAATAGGCACTTTTTTCATATACCCATTTTACCTGCTTACGCAAACGCTCCAGCTGAAGCTTCGCCAGGTCGGTTTTCTCCATTGTCTCTATTTTTTCATTTGCTATCATACCTTATCTCCTGAAAATCAAACGGAAAGGCACCGGCCAAGTCTCCACAACCAACCGTAAAATAAGACTTATTCAGCGGGAGCTTTTAACTCCCACTGAATCATAGTCGAATAAATCCTAAACTTATGGGCGCTTAACTCCCACCTAAGAGGATGGGAGCCTTAGCGCCCGTTAGTGTAGGGTCAGCGTAATACCCTTAATCCAGTGGTCTTTGATAGAAGAATGGTTGGAAGCTGGTATACCCCAGCTTGCGGAAGTTCAGAATAGCCTCTGTTGCACCAACAAATAAAATCCCGCCTGGCTTCAATGCCTTAAAGAAGTTGGCATACAGCTGATCCTTGGCTTCCTCGGTAAAATAAATTACCACGTTACGGCAAAGAATAAGGTCAAAGCCTGTTTCAAAGCTGTCCTTCAACAGATTATGCCGTTTAAACTCAATGCAGTCCTTTATTTCCTGTGATACATGATACTTGTCACCAGACACCGTAAAATACTTCTTCTTGCGGTCTGGGTCCATAGCCTTTAACTCATTGTCAGTATATATACCCTTACGAGCCTTGGCCAAAATCTCAATATCAAGATCGGTGGCCAATATCCGATGACGGGTATTTGGCGTAAGGGTTTTCATAATCATTGCCAGAGAGTATGGCTCTGCCCCAATAGAGCAGCCGGCACTCCAAATATTCAGCTTACTGCTGCGCTTCAAAAGGTCTGGAATAACATCCGTCTCCAGCTTGGCAAACTTGTCAGGCGTACGGAAAAATTCCGACACATTTATAGTCAAATACTCAATAAAAGCTGCAAACTCATCATGATCCTTTACAACCTTATCAAAATAACCACAATATGTATCATAACCATTGCGCTTTGCCAAATTCATTATCCGGCGCTGCATCTGTGGTGCCTTATACAAATCAAGGTCTATTTCAGTTTTTGCCTTTAGCTTTGCTTTAAATTCTGTCCAATCCCGTTCTTCAGTCATTTGTATCCCTCCAAATAAAATTACCTTCAAGTCTTACATTCAACACAAAATAAAAAATTCCTTTATTTTAAATTTAAATCTTAAAACTATTCTACATAATGGCTAAAGCTGCCTATTATCATCTGGGGAAAATCCTTTTTTATTTCCTCCAAAAACTGCCTTGTTCCAACATACTCCCCCTGCTGCTTTGGCATAATGTCCAAAAAAGCATCCGGGTCGATATTCAGGTTTCGCACCTGTATCATCTGCACTGGCAGCTCCCTAAAAAACTCCTTCCAGGCATCAAGCTCCTCCCGACGGTCATTAAACCCAGGAAAATACAGCATATTCAACGAAACATATATCCCCTTATCCAAAGCATATCTGATGGACTCCTTTACATTATCCAGCTTGTAATTGCCACGATAATATCCATCATAGCTCAGGGGGATTGCACTTATGATGCTTACCCGCATACTGTCGAGTCCCGCATCTACGATTTTTTTTATGCCATCGGTATATCCGGCATTGGTATTGATATTTATTTGTCCCCTTTTGGTTTTTTCCCGTATTATGGCAATTCCGTCGGCAATCCGGTCAGCAGCTAAGGCCGGCTCCCCTTCACAGCCCTGGCCAAAGCTTATTATCCCCTCCGGCGCGGTTTCCAGGTGATAAATTCCCACCTCGGCAATTTGCCTTGCTGAAGGCCGAAACCTTATCCGACTCTGGGGGGAAGGACAGCATTCAGCGGGTTGAAGGGAAATACAGCCAAAGCAGTTGGCATTACATACCGGTGATGTGGGGATACCACATTCCCACCGACGATAAAAAATATTTTCTGCTGTACAGCAGTGCCATTCCAATGAGCAGTTGGCTAAATGGTCAATAAGGGGATTATCCGGCAAAGCTTTTTTTACTTTTTTTATTAAATGCTTTAGCTGCTTTGTATTATAGTGCTCCGGGTCCCATTTGTGATTTTCGTCGGTGTATATAGCTGTGGTATACAGCTGGTCCTTATATACACACACTGCCGTATAGCCAAACAACGGCAAGGCTTCAGCATTATCCTCCATTTGAAAGGCTGGCAGCATACTACGGGTGTACCCCGCCGGCAAGGTAGCTGCCACCGCATTTCCAGTTAGTGGCAGCACCTCACCATCAGCAGTCATTCCCACTGCCTTCCGTTGTGGCATAAAAACCAAATCTGCACTTTCCGGCAACGGGATAAGCTCCTCCGGGCTAATCAGGCGAAGGTCTCTGCCCTCACGCCCCATAGCTGAAATCCCCGGCGCATCATAAATATCCCCCTTTACATCAGCATATAGTGCAGTAATCTCCGCTTTCATTTTTTAATTGCCACCTTCCCCCTGCTCGTTCACCACAGCTTCTTCCTTCCTAGCCAAAGGCTCTCCATCAGACAGGCTCTTTTTCTTTACCTTCTTTGGATTATACTTGTTCATGGCATTGTCAATGCTCTCATTAATCATACATTCTACAGCAGGAATAAGATACTTAATTGCCTCCTGTATTTTGGGAACGTCCTCGGCCGGAAAAGCTGCCAGCACATGGTCGATGACGCTCCAGCCAGGCAAAGGGCGACCTATACCGATACGGACCCGACCAAAATTTTCATCGCCTACATGGGCAATGGTGGATTTTATCCCATTATGCCCGCCGGCACTTCCCTTTTTTCGTATACGAATAGTCCCCGCCGGAATATCCATATCATCATGAACGACAATCAAATCCGTTGGTTCAAGCTTGTACCAATGCATAAGGGGGCCAATACACTCGCCGCTGTTGTTCATGTAGGTCTGAGGCTTTACCAGCAGCACCCTTTCGGCTCCAATCCGCGTTTCTGCCACCAAGCCATTTTCCCTGGAACGCCAGTCATTTACCCCTAGCGCTTCGGCCAGAGCCTCCACAAACATCCACCCCACATTGTGACGGGACTTTGCGTACTCCTTTCCCGGATTACCTAATCCGGCAATTATTTTCATCAGAAATTTTCTCCTCCTGTATTTACCAATTCACACAAATGCATTTAATTATACATCATAATATTGTATTTGGCTATTACCTTGACTAATAGCGTATAATATAATTCGGAATGCAAAATTTGAAATACCCCCACCGGTTGCTTCGCATCCACCTCCCCCAAGGGAGGCAAGGAGTGCAGTGGCTGGTTGTAATGTCACGAAGTGACAAAGGGGTACAGGTGCAAGAATTGTTTCAGCATTCAACGTGACGAATGAGGTGTACTACAATAAATGATAACTTATTCAGATGGAGTTTTAACTCCACCTGAATTTAGTTGAATTTACCCAGGGCTCTACGGGTGCTTAACTCCCACCTAAGAGGAAGGAGTCTTAGCACCCGTTAGCGTCGGATAAAGGTGTATTATGATATTTGGAGGAAACCATGCATCAGTATTTATTTTATATAGGTGATTTCCCCATCAGAGCTTACGGTCTGATACTGAGCATCAGCATTATTTTGGCTACTGGTATCGGCTACTATCTGGCAAAGCAGGATGGCCGCTATCACCAGCATGTAGTTGATTTAGGCATTTACTGTGGTCTCAGCGGACTTCTCGGTGCCAGACTTTGGGACGTATTTTTCTTTGATTGGGAATATTATCAAGACCATCTTACAGAAATATTAAACGTCTGGCAAGGAGGCATGGCCATTCAGGGGGGAATCATCCTTGGAGTTATCACCGGTGTACTGTATTGTCACTACCATAAAATCGACATTTTAGCCATGATGGATATAGCCGCTCCAGCCATTGTTTTTGGACAGGGACTGGGGCGCTGTGCCAACCTGCTACACGGAGATGCCTTTGGGGCGCCCACCGGCAGCAGCTTCGGCATCCTGTATCCTCCATCCACCCTTGCCTACCACACCTACGGCACACAGCCCCTTTGGCCGGCTGAAATATGGGAGGGGCAGCTCGACTTTGTTATTTTTGCCATTCTTTTATTGTTTCGGGCTTTTCCCCACATAAAGGGACAGGCCTTTGCACTTTACGTCATGCTTTATTCTCTGGCAAGATTTTTTCTTGAATATCTGCGGGGTGATTATACCGGACTTATACTTGGCATGTTTAAATCGGCACAAATGACCAGTATTGTTGCCTTTGTCATTGCCCTTAGCTGCTTTGCAGGACTGTATTTTTTCAAGCGTACCCGTTAGCATATACTAAATCCAATACATGCCTCCCCTCCATGAAAGTAGCAGCCATAGCCTGACGGAGGGTGTTGGTTATAAATTCTTTACTACAATAGCCAGTTATTGTATAATAATTAGTACAATGATATTTTGACCCTACGCTAACGGACGCATTATCCAATCGACTTTGTCTCTTGGATGCTTCCGTAGCGGTGAGTGTCTACTGTTCAACTTCAACAAAGTTTTGTTTCACAGGACACCTTCGCATAGGGCGCATTATCCAATCGGCTTTGCCTCTTGGATGCTTCCGTAAAGCTCAGGATTTACTCGACTAATATTCAGTAGGAGTTTAAAAGCTCCCACTGAATAAGTCTCGTTTTACAAACTTCACCATATATACTGCCAACTGCTTTGTTGTCGTCAATCGACATAGTCACTGCTATGCCTCGTTCTGCCGCCTTGCATTTGACAGCACCTCTGGCGAAGTTTTTTGTTCAAAAATCATCATGTCGATACACTAAAGACTAAATTAAGGAAAGGGGTATGTATTTGAGTATAATTGCACGGCATATCACTGTTGATATGTATAAATGCAAAACAGCATGCTTTGATGATATGTATGCTTTGCAGGCAACCATAAAAACCCTGTTACAGGAAAGCAATATTGAAATTCTGTCCTTTGCCAGTCAGATGATGCCAGATGACCATATAGCCATCGCTCTGTTGTTTGAAGAAGGTCACATTACGGTGCATGCCTTCCCGGATTTACAGTATGTCTCAGCAGATGCCTTTCTCTGCGAGGAAGATGCAGCACCTGAACAGGTTTTCAGCTCTATAAAAAAACTTTTTAAACCAGAAAAAACCAAAACCACTATTCTAAAACGTGGAGATTTTGGAACCAATACTGATATGAAGCCAAAAACCAAAACCAAGGTTGCACCCCTGCGGCGTATCCATAATACCGGCAGTAAGGTTGTAAAAATGCTCACAAAATCGAAAAACGATACTAAAAATAAATGATAACTTATGGGGCTGTCGCATTTGATGATTTTTCACCAAAGCGGCAGCCCTGTTATTATGTCCTTCTTTTATTATTTTGAATAATTGTTCATAGCAGCTTAATTCACGGCACAACAAAAACACCGTTTATATGATGACGGTGTATATGA
>JAFVER010000182.1 GCA_017475925.1 Anaerovibrio sp.
AAAAGATGAGGGATAGAATTGGTGGAGCAATTAAAATAAATATCTTATCCAGGGCTTTAACGCTGTCTAAGGCGAGGAGCTGCAGTCGATGGCTGGGCAGGGCATGATAACCTATACATTGGTGGAGGCGTTGGCGTAATACTATTTGGAGATGCTGGGAGCTATTATGGAGGGATTTTTTTAAGCAAAAGGTTAGCAGAGATTTTACCAGCAAGAAAAATAACAGCAGTCCCAAAGTGACTGCTGTATTGCTGTAATCATTATTAATGAACACATCAAAAACCGCCTGGTTAAGCTGCCAGGCTATACCCAGAGTAAAGAATGAAATTATAAGCTGAAGCAGGCACGTAGTAATTAGTGCCTGCTTTTTGACAGGAAATGACTTAATATTCATGATGTGTATCAATTTTTACGCGATGTCTGAAGGTCCAATAGGTCCACCCTTGATAAATGAGCACCACCGGTACAAGGCACAGGGCCGCAACGGTCATTATTGACAGGGTGTATTCCGAGGAGGCGGCATTGGTGATGGTTAGGCTCCAGTCAGGATTTAGATTGGAAACCATAAGCCGTGGGAACATGGTTAAGAAGAAACCGGCCGTTAACAGGACAATACTGCCACCTGTTGCAATAAAGGCACGCTTTTCATGGAGGTGCTTTAAATCAATGGCACTGGCCAATAGAAGGGCTATTGCCAGCACAAATACCACAATTTCAGCTGAATGGAAGGACAGCAGTCCCTTTGCAATAGGAATAATCAGGAGGATTAGGGCCAGGGCAAAGGCACCAAGGAAGCTGCGCAGACCAGCACGCCGAACGGCTACATAAAGCTGTTCATTGTCCAGCTTTAAGGCCAGGAAATTTGCTCCATGGAAGGCGAACAGACATAGCGTCATAAGACCGCCAAGTATAGAATATGGGGTGAGCAGGTCAAAGAAGGTTCCTTGATAAATCATGCTTTGGTCAATGGGGAGACCCACCATGAGGTCAGTCATGGCCACACCCCAAAGGAAAGCAGGTACAGCTGAACCGAAGCAAATGGCTTTGTCCCATACCTGATGCCAGACCAGGGAATCATGACGGTGGCGAAGCTCAAAGGCTGCCCCTCGGAGAATAAGGGCTATTAGCATTAAAAAGAGGGCCATGTAGAAGGTGCTGAACATGGTGGCGTACACATGGGGGAAGGCGGCAAACAGGGCACCGCCGGCTGTAATCATCCACACCTCATTTCCATCCCAAACAGGTGCTATGGTGGCCAAAATCTGGCTGCGTTCCTCCTCCCGTTTTGTCAGGAGGGGCATTAAAATACCAACTCCGTAGTCAAACCCCTCCAGAAAGAAGAAGCCGGTAAAGAGTACCGCAATGAGGATAAACCAAAGTACGTTATAATCCATCATAAAGCCCTCCCTTCATCGTTAGCCGTATCAATGGTAGTCTGGTGGATAATACGGCATATAACGTAGAAAGCAATTATCGCCAAAATCAGATAGACAATGGTAAAGCCGGACATGGTGAGGAATACCTCACCAGGGGTCAGATTAGGGGATACCGCATCGGCGGTCTTTTGTAATCCGACCACAATCCATGGTTGGCGACCAGCCTCGGCGATAAACCAACCGGCCGAATTGGCCAGGAATGGTAATGGCAGCAGGAAAGGCATAAGGGCCAGCAGGTATTTGTATTTAAATAACCAATCCTGCTTTATCCATGCCAATCCGCCGATAATGAAGGCCAGACCGGCGATGGCACCACCGCAGGCAATCATTATGCGGAAACACCAGAAGAGCCCGGTTACATCAGGAATATAGTTGCCGGCACCATATTGCTGTTCGGCGGCAGCCTGTAATTGGTTTATACCCTGTACAGCCCCTTCAGGCTTGTTGTACAGCATAAAGGAAAACATACCCGGAATCGTTATTTCTGTATCGTTTTGACGTTTTTCCTGATTAATATCCGCTACTACGGCGAATGGGGCGGGATCTTCAGTCTCCCACAGGGCTTCCATACTGGACAGCTTCATTGGCTGGGCCTCGGCCAGGTATTGGGTATGGACGTGACCTGTGCCCATGGCGCCCATGATGCCGATTATCAGATAGATGGAGACAGCCTTTAAGGCCTGCAGAAATACCTCTCTGGAAGCGTCGTCAACAGCGTATTTCCAGCTGCAGATAATGAGCAGGACAAAGCCGGCTGTAGCGATACCTGAAAATAGGGTGTGACTCATTTCGCCAATTACGTATGGATTAGTAATAAGGGCCATAAAATCGGTCATTATAGCCCGGCCATTTTCTATGGCGTAGCCAACTGGATGCTGCATAAATGAATTGGCGACTAAAATCCAGAAGGCTGATAAATTACTGCCAATGGCCACCAGCCAGATGCAGGCGCAGTGCAGCTTTTCCGGGATCTTGTCCCAGCCAAATACCCATATGCCGATGAAGGTGGACTCCAAAAAGAAAGCCGTGAGGGCTTCCAAGGCCAATGGTGCGCCAAAAATATCTCCCATGAACCGGGAGTATTCGGACCAGTTCATACCGAAGTGAAATTCCTGAACAATACCTGTGACCACACCCATGGCAAAGTTTACCAAAAAGATTGCCCCGAAAAATTTAAGCAGCTTTCGGCAAGGCTCCTTCCAATGAGCGCGCTTAGTGGTGACATAGCAGGTTTCCAGCAGGGCTAAAAATAGGGTTAGCCCCAGAGTTACAGGAACAAACAGGAAATGATAGATGGTAGTGATGGCAAACTGCCAACGGGAGAGCAATACTATATCCATAAAACCACTCCTTTCACACATTGAGACAATATGAACGAGCACATTATTATTCCTAAGTAAATAGTATCATATATTGGCCCAGTTTCAAATGTATACATGATGAAAAGGTAAGGCATAAAAAAGGGAGCCGTGATTTTTCACAGCTCCCAAGGAGTGTTTGATTAAAAAAATTAAAGCATGTGGGCTCTCAGCTCTTCATCGGAAAGTGGGCTCAGATATGCAGGTGCAATGTCAAATACAGTCCTGCAGCCAATATTTCCTTCCTGATGGAGGCGGTTAATGGCGCGGGCATAAGCCACGATTACAGAGGCCGTAAACTCTGGGTTGGAGTCCAGCTTAAGGCTGTATTCAATAACGTGCTTGTTTTCGTTGTTCCAGCCAGTGGTACCGGTGCGGAATACAAAACCGCCGTGTGGAATCCCGCTGTGATTCTTCTGCAGCTCTTCCTCGGAAATGAAATGTACAGTGGTATCATAGTCGGAGAAGTAGTTTGGCATTTCCTTGATTTCCTTTTCAATGGCAGCCTTATCAGCACCTTCCTCAGCTACCACGAAGCACTCACGGGTGTGCTTCTGACGTGTGGTAAGGTCAGGGTTTTCACCGGCACGTACAGAAGCCAGTGCGCTGTCTACAGGAATAGTGTATTGCTTGCCATTCTTTACGCCCTTTACACGGCGGATAGCATCGGAATGTCCCTGACTGACTCCCTTGCCCCAGAAGGTGTAGTCGTTGCCATTGGGCAAAATGGCGTTGGCATACAGGCGGTTCAAGGAGAACATACCTGGATCCCAGCCAGCGGAAATGAGGGCAATGTGGGCCGTTGATTTTGCAGCTTTATTTACATTTTCAAAATGCTCCGGAATACGGGCATGGGTATCAAAGCTGTCGATGACATTAAAATGCTTTGCCAATGCGGGAGTCATCTCAGGTAAATCAGTGGCACTGCCACCACAGATGATCATGACGTCAATCTTGTCAGCAAATTTTTCCACGTCATTGGCAG
>JAFVER010000183.1 GCA_017475925.1 Anaerovibrio sp.
AAAGTCTCAAGATAAACCAGCTCAACTGGCAAGCGACCGCGGGTGTATTTGCTGGCCTTGCCACTGTTATGGGCATTCAGCCGTCGTTCTATATCCGTTGTATAGCCGGTGTACAATGTACCATCAGCACATCTCACAATATAGGTAAAGGCCTTCATTACTCAGCAGCTTTTATCTTAATACTATTGATTACAACATCATGAACAGGCCTGTCCTGGGCACCAGTTTTTACATGACCAATTTCACGCACAACCTCCATGCCCTTTACAACCCTGCCAAATACCGTATGATGGCCATCCAACCAAGGAGTTGGTGCCAAAGTAATAAAGAACTGAGAACCACCGGTATTTGGCCGGCCGGTATTGGCCATTGATAAAATCCCTTCGCTTTCATGGCGAAGGTCTGATACAAATTCATCCTTAATGGTATAGCCAGGACCACCGGTACCAGTGCCGGTAGGGTCACCGCCCTGAATCATGAATCCATCAATTACACGATGAAAAATCACACCATTATAGAAGCCATCCTCAGCCAGCTTTATAAAGTTTTCTGTAGTAATAGGGGTTTTATCCTCGGTAAGCTCCACCTCAAATACGCCCATGTTGGTGTCAAATACTGCAATACGATTAGCCATCTTGTCATTCGCTCCTTTTTGATTGTTGTTTGCGGCCATACAGCCAGTGGTTAAAAGTACCATCAGCAGCATAACCAGGACTAACATTTTTTTCATAAGCTCCTCCTTTGTCTTGCATTAGTGCTAAGACTCCCATCTTTTTATTAACGGCCTGACAATAAAATGAGACTTATTCAGTAGGAGTTTTGGACTACCACTGAATCTAGTCGAGTTTACCCAGGGCTTTACGGAAGCATCCAAGCGGCAAAGCCGATTGGATAATGCGCCCTATGCGAAAGTGTCCTGTGAAATAAAACGACCTTGAAGTTGAACAGTAGACACTTACCGCTATGGGCGCTTATCTCTCGCTTTAGAAGCTGGAGTCCTAGCGCCCGTTAGCATCGGATAAATCAAAGCCATAATCTAACATAGCAGCTGCCTCCGAAAAGCGCTGTTCACGACTAGCACATTGTAACAGCACTACCATTAACTCGTGATTGTTTCTGCTGGCTGAGGCCACAATGCAGCCTCCAGCGGCATTTGTCCACCCGGTTTTAACCCCTGTACAGCCTGCATAATCATACACCAGCTCATTGGTGTTTTCACAAAACAGTGTCTCACCGTAAGGATAAACACTGTTTACATAGATACTTTGTGCGCCGACTATGCGGCGAAAAAGCGGTTTTTTCATAGCATATGCGGCAATTTTGGCCATATCTCTGGCAGTAGTATAATGACCAGAGGCTGTCAAGCCGTGGGGATTAACAAAACGAGTGCTGACAGCCCCTATGGCTCTCGCTTTATTATTCATCAGCCTGGCAAATTTTTTCTCGCTGCCTCCTACAGCCTCCGCCAATGCCGATGCTGCTACGTTATCTGATATAAGCAGCATCTGAGTCAGCATGTCAAACTGGCGAATAACCTGCCCTGCATAGGCATAAGAGGCGTATGGAGTTTGGCCGGCCCGCCTGCTTATGGTAATGTCACGATTGTTGTTGTTATCCTCCAAAACCAAAATAGCCGTCATAATCTTGGTGAGACTTGCCGGATGCTTTCTCTTATCAGGATTTTTTTCGTACAGCACCTTACCGCTGTTGTTGTCAATCAGCATAACAGCATCCGCCGTCACCTGTGGTGCCTTGGCCTTCGCCTGAACCTCCACAATATTAAACACTGTAAACAAAACGGCTGTCATGATAAATATAAAATAATTCCTGTATTTCAAAATCAATTCTTCCTCTACATTCATTCTGTAGGAATACCACCATAGTTAAATCTTTTGCCCTTACTGCCCTCGCTATTCTCTGGATTTGTTGTCACTATTATGGCATCCTCGCCATCTACATTCAGACTGGTATATGTCCAGCTTAGGAGATAATATTTCTCCGGCTCCATTTCCAGCAGCATTTTTTCCTGACCATTGGCAGGATTATAATACATATAATATATATTCCCAGCCAAGCGCTTATGCTCAGATTGGCCAAAGGCCCTGGTCAGACCAGCTCTGGTGGCGCCGTAGCACACCCCGTGGGGCCCAACATACTGCTTGCTCTTGCAGAATATCTCTACTACCCTTTTGTCGGCAGCAGATACGTACACTCTTTGGTCAGCCGAATAGGTATATCTGATTACCGGTACACCTCGAAGATACATTTCTGTATCAAAATCCGGTTCCCCAAGCCTTTCTACCATTTGCTCCACGCTGTCACCCAGCCGAAGTCCCTTAAAGGAAAAATCCTCCGGCACAGCCGCCAGTGAAATCTCCGTCATAAGAAGCATACACCATAAGCAAAAAACTACTGCTCCTGTTAATTTTTTCATAGTGCCTCCCTATTTTTGCAAGGATGTTCCCTTATCCACCACCATGTCTATCCACTCCTCATGGAAGCCGGCATCCATAAGAACCTCTTCCAGGCTGGCACAGCGGCGCTGTTCCAGAAACATTTCCACCCGTTCCTTTATAACAGATTGTTCACTGTAGAAATCCTGACCTCTGGTATCATCGGCCGGGAAGGCCACTGTATACTCATGATATTCATCATCTGACAATGACATAGGCAGACTGGATGAATGAGCCACCATAGCCTTCCAGGTTGGCGGTTGATTTATCAGTAATTTTCTTGCCTGATAAATAATCGGCTGAATGGTATCCCGATATTCCTGCAAGGCCGCCTCCACACCGGTGGCATCCTGCAATATGACCGCACATACCAAATCACGAAGGTTATCGTGAGTGGATAAGTCGAACTGCAGCAAAAAGCTGGATTCCGTTATGCCATCAACCCATTTTTTTACAGCATCTGTCATAAGCTTTACGGCTTTAGCCGACAATAGCTCATCCTGCATATGAAGCCTGTGACACAGATTATATATCTGCTGTCCAGCCTCCTCTGAGCTGAGAATTGTCTTTTCAGCACATTCGCTGCAAACTCCGATTGTGTGATAGGTAAAGGGCTTTTCCAGCAATTCCCACTGGGCCGGAAAGTCAAGCTCCAGTGAATCATATATTTCCCTTTGTGCTGCTATTCGACTCTTGGAAAAATATGTAATACCATCATTGTCATTGCGAAATTTTATTGTAAATTCCCTACCACACTTCGGACAATGGTACCTCTTATCTACAAGCCTTACACCAACGTACATGGCATCATTAGGCTTAAAGAAACCATATGGCATATCCTCAATGAAGGCATAATTATACACCTTCATTAGATTGTCAGTAATTCTTGTCATATCCAAATCTGACATTGCTGCACCTCTATAAAAAAAATTACCTGTTCATTATAGTATCATAATCTGTAAAAAACAAGGAAGCCGAAAAACAAGCTGTACCATTATTCCCCTGTCCAACAAGGAAATAATCCGTACAGCTTGATATAAATGCGTGTAAAATGA
>JAFVER010000184.1 GCA_017475925.1 Anaerovibrio sp.
AAGCTTTCAAGCCTTACTGAATATTTTTCCATACAATCAACCTTTTTATATAAAAACTAGTGTATTGACACATTGATTTTTGAACTAAAAACGACGCCAGAGATGTTGTCAAATGCAAGGCGGAGGAATGAGGCATAGCGGTGGCTATGTCGATTGACGACAACAAAGCAGTTGGCAATATATATGGTGATGTTTGTAAAAAGAGACTTATTTAGTGGGAGCTTTGGACTCCCACTGAATCATAGTCGAATAAATCCTAAGCTTATGGGAGCCTTAGCGCCCATTAGTATAGAGTAAAATGAGACTTATTCAGTTATTTATATAATATTACACTATTAGAAAAGGCACCCGTAACGAGTGCCGCACTCTATCTTTATCCCTTGTACCGTTCAGTCTGAGCTTTTATAAGCTCCTCGTCAGAGAAGTAATTTATCTTCATGGCGTTCCGTACATCCTGCAAGGTGCTTTCGGCCACTCTTCTGGCTTCAGCACTACCCGCTTTTAGGATTTCATAAACACCGGCAATGTCCTTTTCATATTCCTTGCGCCGGGCCCGGATTGGTTCAAGCTCCTCCTGAAGTATGCTGTTAAGGAATTTTTTAATTTTTACATCTCCCAGTCCGCCACGGGTATAATGCTCCTTCAGCTCGTCAAGATTCTTGTATTCCGGCAGATATTTGGCAAAATGCTCTGGCTGACTGAAGGCATCCAAATAGGTAAATACAGCATTACCCTCCACATGACCTGGGTCAGATACCTTTATATGGGTCGGATCGGTATACATGTCCATAACCTTCTTACGGACAGTTTCCGCATCATCAGACAGATAAATGCAGTTGCCAATGGACTTTGACATCTTAGCCTTGCCGTCAGTACCAGGTAGACGACGGCAGGTCTCATTTTCCGGCAGCATAATATCCGGCTCCACCAGTGCCTCCCCACCATAAATCATATTGAAACGGCGGACAATTTCCTTGGTCTGCTCCAGCATAGGCAGCTGGTCCTCCCCAACCGGCACCAAAGTTGCCTTAAAGGCTGTTATATCCGATGCCTGACTGATTGGATAGGTAAAAAAGCCCACTGGAATACTTTTTTCAAAGTTCTTCTGCTGAATTTCCGCCTTAACAGTTGGATTACGCTCTACTCTGGCCACAGTTACCAGATTCATATAATATGTAGTCAGCTCTGTAAGCTGTGGCACCTGGGATTGTATAAAAAGGGTGGACTTTGCCGGGTCAAGGCCTACAGACAAGTAGTCCAAAGCCACCTCCAGAATATTTTGGCGTACCTTATCAGGATTCTCAAAATTATCGGTAAGGGCCTGCACATCAGCAATCATAATGTAAATTTTGTCAAACTTACCTGAATTTTGCAGCTCCACCCGACGCTTTAACGAGCCGACATAGTGTCCAATATGCAGTCTGCCGGTTGGTCTGTCACCAGTTAAAATAATCTTTTCCATTTATCTAAAAGCTCCTCTCAAATTACAATAATATGATCGAAATAATCGTTTCAAAAAGCCCCAGTATCAACTGTGACAATGGTATTAATATCCCACCAAGAATCGGTGTCATCATCATGACAATTAGAATTATAAAGCTATATCGCTCTATACCCATATATTTATAGGCATACTCTCTCGGTAAAAACTCCAGCAAAATCTTTGATCCATCCAAAGGTGGCAACGGTATAAGATTAAAAATACCAAAGTTTACATTAAACAGCACAATCATCGAAAGAACCGTCTTAACCCCTATGGACATATCGAAATTCAGCCTGTACATTAATATCATCAGGAACATTGCTACAAAGGCCGTTACAAAATTGGCCGCTGGACCAGCCAATGCCACCAAAATGTTCCCCTTCCGCATATCCCTGAAATTACGGGGATTTACCATAACAGGCTTTGCCCAGCCAAAATGCGCTACTAAAAGCATGATAAGACCTATAGGGTCAATATGAGCCACCGGGTTTAACGTAAGACGACCTGTAAGTCTCGGTGTAAAATCTCCCATGGCCACCGCCACTCTGGCATGTGCATACTCATGCAGCACCAGTGCCAAAAGCAAGCCTGGCAGCCCGGCAACCAGACTCATAATATTAAAATCAAACATAAATCCTCCCAATATTACTTATTTATCAAACTTCCCACATAAATATATCGGTGAAAGCAAGGTGTAATGCCTATAAGCAGACATTATTTTGCCTTGGTACTTAGTGCACTGACACAATGATATTTTGACAAACGCCACCATATATACCACCAACTGCTTTGTTGTCGTCAATCGACATAGCCACCGCTATGTCTCATTCCTCCGCCTCGCATTTGGTAGCATATCTGGCGTCGTTTTTTGTTCAAAAATCATTGTATCAATACACTCGTGAAATCAAGCAAGTAGTTTTTGCCTTCCCCTTTGGGGAAGGGGGACCGCTTGCGGTGGATGAGGTGTTCCACTAGGCAAAATTTATGAGCGCAAGCATTCTGCGTTAGGCATTCACTTGGTATATATGCATCAATTATACATCATGTGGGGAGTTTGAATTATTTATCAAACGATCCAGCATAAAAATGGCAGTGATGGATTTACCATCATTAATTCTTCCATCCAAAACCATTTTCACGGCTTCAGTCAATGGAACCTTTACCACATTTATAAACTCATCCTCATCGGTATGCTGCCTGCCAGCCTTCAGGCCCTTTGCAGCATATATATATATTACCTCATCAGAAAAGCCCACTGAGGTAGCCAGCTTGGTCAAATAGGTATATTCATTGGCCATGTAGCCAGTTTCCTCACTAAGCTCTCGTTTAGCACACTCCAATGGGTCCTCCCCTGCCACATCCAGTTTACCGGCGGGAATCTCCAGAGTTACCTCATCAATGGGATAACGGTACTGCCGTACCAGAACAATCTCTCCCTTATCTGTATAAGGGATGACTGCAGCCGCCCCAGGATGCTTTACCCATTCCCGATAGGCTTCACTGCCATTAGGAAGTCTTACCTTGTCCTTCTTAATATGCAACAAATTGCCATCAAATATATTTTCACTTTCCAGCTTGGTTTCTATCAAATCCTCGTACATTACTGACCTCCAGATTCCATTACACGCTGTTATCGTTTTTGATATTGCTGCTTCCTTGTCTCGGCATTTACCAGCATCTCTCGGGCATTATCCAGGGAAGCCGCTGAAATATCCACGCCAGATGCCATTCGGGCAATTTCATTCACCCGTTCTCCCTTGGTTAACGGTGTTACATTGGTATAGGTCTGGCCCTTTACCACCTGTTTTCTTATGTATAAATGCACATCTGCCATGCAGGCAATCTGAGGCAAATGGGTGATACAAAGCACCTGTTTTCCTGTGGCTATCATAGCTATTCGCTCTGCTACCATCTGAGCAGTTTTTCCACCTATACCGGTATCAATCTCATCAAAAACCATGCTGGCTGGTGATTCATCCCGAAAAGCTGTTACAGCCTTTATAGCCAACACCACTCTTGATAGCTCACCACCGGAAGCCACCTTTTGAATTGATTTTGGTGGCTGGTCTGGATTGGCGGAGAAAAGAATCTCCAAAGCATCTGCCCCCAAGCTGTTTAGCGGGGCTTCCTTTACAGAAAACTCCAGCCTGGCCTCTCCCATCCCCAATGCATGAAGATGCTCCTCGATGGCCATGGCCAAACGCTCCCCAGCCTGCTTCCTCAATGAAGTCAGCTTTTCTGCCAATTGCTTCGTATTTTTTCTTATATCATCAATTTCCCTTTTAAGCGATGCAATATCCTCATCATAATTTTCTATATCAAAAAGCTCCTGTTGGGCCTTTTCAGCAAAGGCTAAAATATCCTCTATTGAGGCACCATATTTCTTCCTCAGCTTGTCTATAACATCCATACGGCCCTGTAGCTTATCTAAAAGCTGGGGATTGTATTCCAGCTCATCACCATAGTCCCGCACATCATAGGCCGAGTCCTTTATTTGGTTGTAGGCCTCATCAATAGCCCTGATGGCCCCCTCCAGGGAGTCATCATATCTGGACAGTGACCTGAGATTTTCCAATACAATTTCAAGGCCACTAACTATTCCCGGTCCGCTACTGGAGCCACCATATAACTGCTCACAGGCTTCTGAAACATAATTGGAAATTTTTTCTGCATTGGCCAGCTTTTTTATGTCAGCTTCCAACTCCTCATCTTCCCCGACCTGTAGCTGAGCCGATTCAATTTCCTGAAGCTGCCATTTTAGCATGTCAATTTTTTGAACACTGTCAACGGAATTTTTTTCCTTTTCTTCCAGGGCCTTCTCCTTTTGACAAAGCTGACCATAAGCCTCCTGATAGGCCCCTAATGCCCCCCCTATACGATCATCAGAGCCATCCAGCAGCTTAAACTGATTAGCACTGTTTAACAGGGCCAAATTTTCATTTTGTCCATGAATATCCACCAAAAGCAGCCCGAGCCTTTTCAGAACCGTTACCGTAGTATGACAGCCATTAACCAGGATGGTTCCACGGCCATTGCTGGTTATCTGCCGAGTTATAATAAGCTCACCATCAGGAACATCAATGGCGTTTTCAGTCAGAAAATTTATTATATTTTCCTGCCGCCCAATATCAAATACCGCCTCTACCCGAAGCCAATCAGCCCCATTGCGAATAAACTCGGTGGACAATCTGTTACCTAAAATTGCTCCTAATGCATCAATCAAAATTGACTTACCGGCACCTGTTTCACCAGTAAGTATATTCAAGCCTTTGTCAAAATCAATCTGAACCTGCTCCAACAAAGCAAAATTCCATATCGTAAGCGTATTGAGCATTATCAATATCTCCCAATCTTTTCATTATCCCTTAAGTCCCATGCTCATGGACTCCAGCTTGTTAACTATTTCCTCAACCATGCTGGAGTGCTTAATGACTGCCAAAATAGTATCATCCCCGGCAACTGTCCCGATTATTTCCGGCCAACGGGCATTGTCCAGGGCAATACAAACTGAATTTGCCGTCCCGGGCAGGGTTTTTATTACGATGATATTTTCACTATAATCAATCTTTTTCACCATTTCTTTAAAGATGCGCTGCATTCTGTCCTCAGAATGCAGTGACTGGGAATCCACTGGGTAGGCATATCGGTATTTTCCATTTCCGTAGGGAATCTTCACCAGCTGCATGTCCTTGATGTCACGGGAAACTGTAGCCTGAGTGACTTCAATATCTCTGGCCCGCAAAGCTGCAGCCAAATCCTCCTGAGTTTCAATGACCTGATTTTCAATAATCTGCCGTATCTTGGACTGTCTATGAGCTTTCATGCTTATTTACCTCACTTTTTCAATCAGATAAAGATAAGGGGCCGTTTCATCATGATTTGACAGCTGGCATTTTACCACCGAATAATCCTCCTTTGGCAATTCCTCCAACAATATGAAAAGATGAACTCCCTCTTCCTTGCCGGAAGGATGACCTGGATAAACCATAATGGATATGACGCCATTTACAGCAAGCTGCTTCATAGCTCCCTCCACAGCCTTTACCGTTACCTCCGGCACTGTGGTAATAGAATGGTCACCGCCTGGAAGATAACCAAGGTTGAATACTACCAAATCCAGCTTATCCTTTACTACCTGACTGATGTTTTCATGGCTGTCAAGAACATAGGTAATATCCTCCTTGTAGACCTCAGTGGTTTTCTTGGTCTGAAGCATGGCCATTGGCTGAACATCAAAGGCATATATATGGGCGTTTGCCCCCTTATGCTTGGCCAAATATAATGTGTCCTTACCAGCTCCTGAGGTAGCATCAACTATTACCTTCGCATTCTCCAAGGCCTTTGACCATACCCCCTGAGCTATAGTCAGCATATTAACTGCAGTTTGCATTAAGTATTCCCCCATAACTTATTTTTTAACGTCTGATAATAATTTTTATCGCCAAATTTTATAATGTTGGCAGGATTTTTCCCCTTACGTATATATACCACATCACCTGGAAGAAGCTGAAAGCTTTCCTGGCCATCAAAGGTCAGCTGAATGTCCTGATGGACAGCAGCAATATAAATTTCAACCTCATCCGTATCAGGTATTATCATAGGCCGGGCATCCAATGTATGGGGACAGATTGGTGTAATAAGCAGCGCGGGAACGTTGGGATTAACTATGGGGCCACCAGCAGAAAGCGAATATGCCGTAGAACCAGTGGCAGTAGCCACAATCACACCATCAGCCTTATAGTCATCAATATAGGTATCATTCACCCTTAATCCCAGATGCAGCATCCGAGAAAGACCGCCCTTACTGATAACCACATCATTTAACCCATGACCTAAAAACCGCCTGTTGCCCTTACTGGCCACCGAGCCGGAAATAACTGTCCGCTCGACAATCTGATAATTACCAACCAATAAATCCTCCAACCGTGCTTCTAATTCAGACAGCTCAATGTCCGCCAAAAAACCCACGCGTCCGATATTTATACCGCAGGCAGGGATTTTTTCATCGTAAAGTCTACGACAGACGCCCAAAAGAGTACCATCACCACCGATACTGACTCCTAAATCAATCCTTTCCCGGGTCAAATCATCAACACCAAATTCCGGACAGGAAAAAATATCAGCCTTTTCCTTGGACATGACAATACGTACCGCCTTTTCCGAAAAGAACCTCTTTATTCTTCGCATGACATCAATAGATTCAGTCTTATTTACATTTGGAAAAACAGCTATCGTCTTCATAAGGGCACCCTCTTTGTAAAATGGGACTCACTTAGTGGGAGCTTTGGACTCCCACTGAATCATAGTCGAATAAATCCTATGTTTATGGGCGCTTAACTCCCACCTAAGAGGATGGGAGCCTTAGCGCCCGTTAGTATAGGGTAAAATGAGACTTATTCAGTGGGAGCTTAGAAATCCCACTGAATGTAGTCGAATTAATCCTAAGCCGTACTGGTGCTTAACTCCCACCTATTTGGAGGGATTTTAGCACCCGTTAGTATAGGGGCAAAATGTCTTGAGCGGAAGCGCTCCGCGTTAGACATTTACCTGGTACAAATACACACATTATACATACGGGATATATACACAATCATTTATCAAGCTTAGTATGCGCCGTTTCAACCGTTTGCTCTATGAGTTCATCAGTGACGTTATTTTCTGCCAAACCATCCTTTGTAAGCCAAATAAGATATTCAATGTTTCCCTCAGGTCCCTTTACCGGCGAGAAGGTAAGACCTCTGGTAATAAACCCCATTTCTCTGGCTATATTTACTACCCTGTGAATGACCTCAAGATGTACCCTGGCATCCCGCACTACCCCCTTTTTACCGACCTTTTCCCGACCGGCTTCAAATTGTGGTTTTATAAGCGCTACAACCTCTCCATCAGCCTTCAGCATAGCCTTCACTGCCGGCAAAACCTTTTCCAGGGAAATAAACGCCACATCAATGGATGCCAAATCAATTAATTCACCAATATCAGTGGGTGTGACGTTGCGTATATTGGTACGCTCCATATTGATGACCCGTTCATCCGTCCGCAGACTCCAATCAAGCTGACCATATCCTACATCAATAGCAAACACCCTCACGGCACCATTTTGCAGCATACAATCCGTAAAACCACCAGTGGAGGCCCCAATATCAGCAGTAACCTTTCCGGTCAGCACTACACCAAATTCCTTTATGGCTTTCTCCAGCTTTAGTCCACCTCTGCTCACATAGGGAATATCATTACCTAAAATCCGTATATTGGCATTCACCTTTACCATAGTGCCTGCCTTATCAATTCTGTTGCCATCCACTAACACCAAGCCAGCCATAATAGTGGTTTTGGCCCTGGCTCGACTCTGTACGAGATTTTTTTCAACTAGAAGAACATCAAGCCGTTCCTTTTTTATTTTCTCCTGCTTCCCATCTGGCATAATCAAAGCTCACCATATTTCTTTACTATATCATCAGCTATTTGTTGTGGTGTAAGTCCGCATAACGCCAACAGCTCAGGGCAAGAGCCCTGCTCGATAAAGCTGTCCTTAATACCTAATCTCATTACCCTGGTGTTTATTCCTGCGTCAGACAGATATTCTACTACTGCTGAGCCAAAGCCACCTGCCAATGCATTTTCCTCCAGGGTAACAACCAATTCAGCCTCACCTGCCAGCCCTTCCAGAAGAGCTGTGTCCAAGGGCTTGATAAATCTCATATTTACAACAGTGGTATAAATATTGGACTGCCGCAAAATCTCCGCTGCTTTTATTGAATGCTTCACCATACTGCCCACTGCCAAAAGAACAATCTGCTTCCCCTCGCTGGATAAAATCTCGCCTCTGCCAATCTCCAGCTTTTTAAAGCCGGCATCCACAGGCACTCCAGTAGCCGAGCCTCGTGGATATCGTACAGCAATTGGCCCATTGTATTCTATTGCGGTATACAGCATATTTCTGAGCTCGTTTTCATCCTTTGGCGCCATAACCACCATGTTAGGAATATGACGTAAATAGGAATAATCAAACACGCCATGATGAGTCGGACCATCCGCTCCCACCAGACCACCCCGGTCAAGGCAAATAGTCACCGGCAGCTTTTGCAGACATACATCATGAACAATCTGATCATAGGCCCGCTGAGCAAAGGTGGAATAAAGTGCTATTACCGGCTTTCCCCCAGCAGCTGCCATTCCGGCTGCCATGGTCATAGCATGCTCTTCAGCTATACCAACATCAAAAAATCTATCCGGGTACACCTTGGCAAATTTTTTTAAACCAGTACCCGAAGGCATTGCAGCTGTAATAGCCGAAATCCGAGGATTCTTTTCAGCCAGCTCAATAAGCGCATTGCTGAATATTTCCGTGTAGGATGGTGCTGCCCCGGCTTTTTTGATTAATTCACCGGTGGAGCGGTCAAACTTGCCAACTCCATGATATTTATCTGGCTCGCTTTCCGCAAAATCATACCCCTTACCCTTTGTGGTACGTACATGAATAAGCACCGGCCCATCCAAATCCTTGGCCTTGGCAAAAACCTCTTTCATAAAAGCAATGTTATGTCCATCAATAGGACCCACATAGGTATAGCCCAAAAATTCAAACAGACTCCCCGGGGTCAGGGCAGCATAAACACCATCCTTCAGGGAATCTCCAGCCTTCCACAGGGTTTTGCCAATGTACGGAATACCATGAATAAATTCCCGTATATCCTTTTTTACCCGATTATATTGAGGGTCAATGCGAATACGGGCCAAATATTCAGCCATGGCACCTACATTTTTGTCAATGGACATTTCGTTGTCGTTAAGGATAACAATGATATTTTTTCCAGCATTACCGGCATAATTCAAGCCCTCGTAGGCTTCACCACCGGTAAACGCCCCATCACCGATTATGGCAATAACCTTATGATTCTGTTTTAGCATGTCCCGCTCGATAGCCATTCCCACAGCCGCAGAGATTGACGTGCTGGCACGACCTACGCCAAAGGCATCACAGGCTGACTCTGCCATTTTGGGAAATCCCGTAATGCCTCCCTTGGTTCTAAGGGTAGCAAATCTATCCCGCCGACCAGTTAAAATTTTATGGGCATATGCCTGGTGACCCACATCCCAAATAATTTTATCCTGTTCTGGATTAAAAATGCTGTATAAAGCCAGGGTTAAATCCACCGTACCCAGACTTGGAGCCAAATGACCACCATTTTTTGCACAGGTATCTATTATTATATTCCTTATGGAGCCAGCCAAGGCCGTGAGCTCTTCCAAGCTACATCTTGCAACATCAGCCGGACTTTTTATCTTATCTAAAATATTATAAAGCATTGCTCGGCTCCCTCTTCACTATTTATTTCTATGTAGCAGATATTCCACCAATTCACGTAGGAACACAGCCCTGTCACCGAATATTTCCAGTGACTTCACTGCTTTTTCTACAGTATCAGCTGCCATTTTTTTTGCTTCTTCCAGGGAAGTCAAGGTTACATAAGTAGATTTTTCGTTACGTTCATCACTGCCTACAGGCTTTCCGATAACCGCCTCATCCCCTACTACATCAAGAATATCATCCGTTATCTGAAAAGCCAGTCCAAAGCAATCAGCATATTGGGTCAAAGCCGCCAACTGTTCACTGGAGGCACCGGCCACAAGGGCACCGCTTCGGATAGCTGCCCGAAACAGGGCACCGGTTTTTGCGCTATGCATCTTTTGTAAATCATTTATATTTAATGCCTGCTTTCTCCCCTCTGCTTCCAAATCTATGGATTGGCCACCAACCATGCCATTAGGACCAGCACCCATTGCTACTTCACAAACAACCTGTAGCAAAACCTCCGGCTTGACATTATTCTGTCGGAGAATAACCTCAAAGGCCTGAGTCAAAAGAGCATCACCTGCCAGGATAGCCATGCCATCACCATAAACCTTGTGATTGGTAGGCTTCCCCCGCCGATAATCATCATTGTCCATGGCCGGCAAATCATCATGAATTAATGAATATGTGTGAATCATTTCCAGTGCGCAGGCAATATGTATATAATCAGTCCCCACTGCTCCTACAGCATCAGCCGCCGCCATCAGCAAAATAGGCCGCAATCGTTTTCCCCCAGCCGTAAGACTGTATTTCATGGACTCACACAGCTTTGGATCAAGGGCGCTATCCTCATGCAGCTCCTCAACAAGGGCTTTTTCTATCAGCTTTATCCGTTCATTCCACTGGGTTTTGTCCACCATCAATTCCTCCTAACACCAAAGGCTCTGCCAAAACCTCATCACCATTTTCCCGAAGAATAGCATCCATTTGTTTTTCAACCGTCCTTAGCTCGTCAAGGCATCTTTTTGACAGCTCCATACCTAATGTATAATTTTCCATAACATCCTTCAGGCTGGTCTGACCACTCTCCAATTTTTCAACTATCTGCTCCAGCTGGGCCAAATTTTCCTCAAAGGTTGGTTCCTTTTTTCGTGGCATCAGACTCTTCCCCCTTTATAGACAAAACCCTGGCGTCAAATTCACCACCATTAACTCTAATGCTATAAACCATATCTTTCTTTATATCCCTAATATGATTTACCATCTCTCCATCTGCATTGCAGACAATGCCATAGCCCCTCCTGATAATCCCCAAAGGATTTATCAGCTCCAGCTTATCAATATCATGATTCAGCCTCTGTTGTTTTTCTTTAATAAGTTGCCTTGCAGCCTTACATAATTTTTCCGTCAGGTCTTCTACCATCATATAATTTGCTTCCAACAGCTTTTCCGGCTGAGTGAATACAATATTACCAGTAAGGGACTTCACAGCATCCTTTCGTTCCTTTACCAGGGAAAGCCCTGATGAAACAACCCGTTTCTGCAATGAAGCCAAATATTTAACAGTCTCTGCCACATCCGGAACTGCCAGCTCAGCAGCCTGGGAGGGAGTGGCAGCCCGCTGGTCAGCAACAAAATCTGCCAGAGTAAAATCCGTTTCGTGGCCTACAGCTGATATAACGGGAATTTTAGAATTAAAAATTGCCCGTACCACAATTTCCTCGTTAAATGCCCACAAATCCTCCATGGAACCACCGCCCCGACCTACAATCAGCAAATCAACAGGATATTTTTTGTTAAAAAAATCAATTCCATTGGCAATCTGTTTAGCGGCCCCCTCACCCTGTACCTGTACAGGAAAAAGTGCCAGCCTTACATTGGGCATACGGCGCTTGGAAACCTTAAAAATATCCCTTAATACGGCTCCGGTTGGTGAAGTAACAATACCAATTGTTTTGGGAAGGGCTGGCAATGGCTGCTTATATTCAGCATTGAAAAGTCCCTCCTGTGCCAGTCGGTCCTTTAACTGCTCAAAGGCCAGAGCCAGCTCTCCTACACCGTCTGGCAACATACGGGAAACATAAAACTGATATTTTCCGTCCCGCTCATAAACCTCAATGCTACCTGTTGCCAAAACCTGCAAGGAATTTTCAGGCTTAAATCTCAATCTTTCCGCATAGCTTCGCCAAATAACACATTTTAAAATAGCATCCTTATCCTTTAAATCAAAATAACAATGACCTGAGGAGTATTGCTTGAAATTTGAAATTTCTCCCCGAACAGTAACATTATGTAAAACAGGATCCTTCTTTAGCAGCCCGGCTATGTATTTTGTTATTTCTGAAACACTTCTTATAACAGCCATAAATCTTTCCCCAACGCAAGAAGGGGCCGCATAACTGCGACCCAAACCTTATCCGCGGGCAATTGCTCCCAATATGCCATTTACAAATCGGCTTGATTCGTCTGTACCAAATTTTTTGGCCAGCTCTACTGCCTCATTAATAATAATATTAGGTGTTAGCTTCTCTTCCCGAAATTTCAGCTCATAAACCGCCATGCGGGTGATACTTCTGTCCACTCCCATCATACGATTGAGCTTCCACTCCTTAGACTTATCTGAAATAATTTTGTCTATCTCTTCCAGATTACACTCTGTTCCATTGACCAGCTCCAACAAAAATTTCTTGTCATTGCTGCTAAGCTTTACAGCTTCATCTGCTGCTGAAACAGCAACCTCAATAGCAGCCTGTCTTGCCTTAGACACATCTGCTCCATCATCTATGGGATTCATATCCAGCTGAAACAGTGTCTGAAGAGCAATCTCACGGGCTTGTCTGCGACTCATATATTAATTCCTCAATTCCTAATATTTTGACATGAATTTTTCAGCGCCATCGGTGAATATTACTTGGAAATGAATCCCGAACATTATCAATAAAGCTTCCACCCTTATCAACATTTCGTCCGATGAAATAGCCTATACCGGCACATAAAGCTACAAAAAGCACACTCCAAAATCCAAAAAGAAGCACTCCTATAGCTAGAATTATCCCCAGCAATAAACCAAGCATCGTCCCAGGCTTTCGCTCCAATTGCCCCTTCAAGCCGTCCAGCAGCGCATCCTTAAAGCTTCTCTCATCTTCCATTCAGACACCACCAATCACTTCAAACGCCGTTTCTTGAACACAACTCCACTGACAATTTCCTGAACAGTAACATCAAGGTCAAAATTGCTAATACAGGCAACATCTGTCAAGTATTGACCGGCATTGGCCCTTATATCATCCGAAATAGCAGCCACACTACGATCCTGACCAACCTGTAGCTTTATATTTAACCGTAGGCAGTCACCATTTTCACTGTTGTGTTCAAGGGTGGATTTTACCTTTGCCTCCCGAACTCCACGAACATTGGAAGAAATCCGCTCTACCATGGAACGCACTGCACCAAGGGAGATAGTCACATCACCGGACTCTCCATGAATCAGGATAATATCTCCAGAGGCGGTCTCTTTTTTTTCTCTACCAGAAAAAGAACAAAAAAGCAAATGAACGCTAATCAAAAACACCACACCGGCAATCACACCGGTTTGCCATTGAGCAACAGCATATAGGTATTCATTTAACAAAACCCTCTCTGGAACAACATGAAGCACCAATAAGATAACTCCTAAACTTACTGCACCAAAAAAGAGAGCATAGAAAAACAACAGGATTCGGTTTACAACGCCCATACAACAGCCCCCTAGCGAATCTTCCTGTCATCGTCTTTCTTCTCGTCTTCGCCAAAATCAATTCCCTGAACGTAAACATTAACCTCTACTACAGAAAGACCGGTAAATTCCTCAATTTTATTTTTTACATTCTCCTGAACACTAATAGCTACCTCAGGGATACGCTCGCCATATTTTACAATTATATAGAGATCAACCCTGGCTTCAGTTTCGCCAACCTCTACCCTCACACCCTTGGAAAGATTATTTCTGCCTAAAAGCTCGGCAATACCTTCCACCAGGCCACCACTCATGCCGGCTATGCCTTCAATCTCAGTGGCTGCCATCCCGGCAATCATGCTTACTACCTCATCACCGATTCGGATAGAACCCATATTGTCATCAATTTTAATTACTTCGTTAGCCATGATTAACCCCCCTACATAATCTTCAAATATAATAATCTTCGTTTTTATTATAACAAACATGCAGTTCTTATTCAAGAACTGTGCATATTATGCATAAAATTCAAACTTCCAACATAGATATATCGGTAAAAACAAGGTGCAATGCCTAAACTTGGTGTACATACTCCCTTACATGAAAAGGCCAATCAAACATCGTCTTTTAGACTTGTTTTCCTTGATTTTCATTGTATAAGCAGACATTAACCCCTTCTGTCACTTCGTGACATCTCCCCCAAGGGAGACAAGCTAATATTTTCTTATAGGCTATATGCCAGCAGCTTCTTTCTCCTTGCCTCTCCATGGGGAGGTGGTTGAGTGCAAGCATTCTGCGTTAGGCATTCACCTGGCTTAAATATATCAATTATATACGTGGGAAGCTTGAGATAAAAGAAAAAGCAGACTGATAAGAGCCTATAGCTCACTATACAGTCTGCCCTCATTTACATAATATACATTGTCAGCTTATGCACGCTCAATATATGCACCAGTTCGGGTATCAATACGAAGAACATCTCCTTCGTTGATAAAGAGTGGAACCCGGACAACGTATCCAGTCTCCAATGTAGCCATCTTGGTTGCCCCAGTGGCAGTATTTCCCTTTACGCTTGGCTCACATTCAGTAACCTTAAGCTCAACGGAATTTGGCAGGGTTACACCAATAATCCGGCCTTTAAAGGACTGAATGGCCACCTCCATGTTTTCCTGCAAATAATTCAAAGCATCGCCCAGCTGCTCTTTGCTAAGCTCAGTCTGCTCGTAAGTTTCATTGTCCATAAAGGTGTACATTCCATCGGTTTCGTAAAGAAACGCCATACGGGCGGTATCAAGACGAGCCTGTGGCATCTTTTCGTTTGGATTGAAGGTACGCTCCACCACTGCACCAGTTTCTACATTCTTAATCTTGGTTCGTACAAAGGCTGCGCCCTTGCCTGGCTTAACATGCTGAAATTCAACAACCTGCCATACGCCACCATCAATCTCAATCGTCAAACCGGTACGAAAATCTGTACTTGAAATCATTAGAAAAAACCTCCACTTTAATATGCAATATAATTTATATATCCTCACCCATTAGTATAGTACATTGACACGATAATATTTTGATAAACTTAACCACATATACTGCCAACTGCTTTGTTGTCGTCAATCGACACAGTTATCGCTATGTCTCATTCCTCCGCCTTACATTTGACAGCATCTATAGCAAAGCCTTTTGTTCAAAAAGCATTGTGTCAATACACTAGAAATCTGCTGAATAAGGTATCTCAATTAATTCCTTTGGTGAGGAAGTCAAAATTTCCCGCCCATTGTCCGTTACCAGCACGGTATCTTCAATCCTCACGCCACCCCAATCGGGAATATACACGCCAGGCTCCACAGTAATCAACACATTAGCCATGAGCTTTGTTCCCTCATTTCGTGGTGATAAACTTGGTGCCTCATGGATTTCCAGACCTAAGCTATGCCCAAGGCCATGTCCAAAATACTCGGCAAATCCATGTCTATCAAGAAATCTTCTAACCTCGCCATCAACCTCCCGGCAGGAGGCTCCCGGTTTTACCAGTGACACTCCCAACAATTGCGCTTCCAGAACTGCGTCATAGACCTCCCGCTGCTTGGCATCGGCTTTCCCAACACATACTGTGCGGGTCATATCCGAATGATAGCCTTTATAAACAGCACCGTAGTCCATTGTAACAAATTCCCCTGGATTAATCAACTTTTCCGTTGCAGTTCCATGGGGCAGACTGCCCCGACGGCCAGAGGCCACTATTGTGGTAAAAGCCGGCCGTTGTGAGCCAAGTGAGCGCATAACATTTTCCAGGCGGGCAGCCACTGCGTTTTCACTTATGCCCGGCCTTATAAAGCGCAAAATATCATCAAAAGCCTTATCACTTATGCTCATTGCCTGTCTGATGCATTCAATTTCCTCTTTTTCTTTGATTTGCCGTAGAGAATTTAAATTCACTGATTCCAGTAAAGCATTATCCGGCAAATTATTTTTTATCTGACCGTACCAGTCCCATACCAGGGCTGCACCCTCAAAGCCAATCCGATTTATTTTCATGGAGCTAATCGTTTCAGCAAGCTTTTGAATAAAGCCCTTCTCCTGCTTTACAATCCTAAATAATGGTGTCTCAGCTGTTGCCTGCTCAATATAGCGAAAATCTGTTACCAGGGCCGCATCCTCAGCTGATACTACAAGCATTGTATCATCGCCGGTAAAGCCACTAAAATAAAAAACATTTTCCAATTTATTTATGATTACACCATCGAGATTTTTTTCCCGTAAAAAATCTCTTAAGGCGGTTATTCTGTCTTGTATCATACTAAAAACACCAATCCTAATATAAAGCCTTAATTTTTTTCAATGCCACTGCCATGGCTCCAAAATAGCTGTCAATGCCAAAGCCTAAAATCTGCCCCATTACCACAGGCGCAATAACCGAGTGATGCCTGAATTCTTCTCTGGTATGTACATTTGAAATATGCACCTCAATGACCGGAACCTCAATTGCTGCAATGGCATCCCGGATAGCAATGCTGTAATGGGTAAATGCCGCTGCATTTAAAATAATGAAAGCAACACCATTCCTTGGTGCCTGCTGAATGGCATCCACCAACACTCCCTCATGATTTGACTGCAAAAACTCAACCTCCACCCCCTGGGCGGCTGCCTGCTTTTCCAGCATCTCATTTATATCATCTAAGGTTTCCCGTCCATAAATCTCCGGCTCCCTCATTCCAAGCAAGTTAAGATTGGGGCCATGCAACACCAGTATTTTGCTCACTATATCACCTCAAATCAAATATCTCTTCTTAAAATTGCGTATGGTTCAACAGGCTTTGCCATTTTTATTTTGACAATCTGTTGTGGATGGGGAGCAACATCAATAGCTATCCCCTCATCATCGTACATTTCAGTAAGCTTCATTCGAAAGCCTGATAATTTAGGTTGAAAAAGCTCTACTTCCTGACCAATTTTCATGTTATTTCGCTGCTCCACTGTGGCAAAACCAGTTTTTTCATCATAATCAATCACCAGTCCAACAAAATCTGATGTCTGCTCATAGGAGCTGCTACCGTATATCTGGTCCTTATCCGTTGGTCTGTTATAATAAAAGCCTGTGGTATAAGCCCGGTGTGATACCTTATCCAACTCCTCCAGCCACTCCTGCTTTATGGTAAAGTTGGATGGATTTTCAAAATAACTGTCAATGGCCTCCCGATATGCCTTGACTATGCTGGCCACATAATGGACACTTTTCATGCGACCCTCGATTTTCAGACTGTCAACGCCACTTTCTATAACATCCGGTAAATAAGGTAATAGACACATATCCTTTGAATTAAAAATATATGTCCCCCGTTCGTCCTCATCCACCGGAAAATATTGCCCTGGCCGTTTTTCCTCAACAAGTGAATACTTCCAGCGGCAAGGCTGGGCACAGCTGCCCCGGTTAGAGTCTCTGCCAGTCATATAATTACTCATAAGACAACGACCGGAATATGAAATACACATGGCACCATGAACAAACATTTCCAGCTCCACCTGGCATTTTTCTCGAATAGCCTTTATTTCATCCAAGGACATTTCACGGGCCAAAACCACCCGATGGGCTCCCATATCAGCCCATGTATTAACAGCTACCCAGTTGGTATTATTGGCCTGAGTACTAATATGAAGTTCTGTATGAGGTGCGTATTTTTTTCCATAGGAAAACACCCCCAAGTCCGCCACCAGTAATGCATCCACTCCAAGCTCATCCAGATATTTCAAATATTCAGGCAACCGTTCCATATCACTGTTATGAGGATATATATTTACTGTAACATATACCTTTTTATTCAAGCTATGAGTAAATTCCACTGCAGTCTTCAATTCGTCGTTGTCAAAATTGCCCCCAAAGGCTCTCAATCCAAAGGCTTTCCCGCCAAGGTATACTGCATCGGCACCGTAGAGCAATGCCATCCGCAGCTTTTCCATATTTCCGGCCGGTGCCAGCAGCTCCGGTTTCTTCATTGGTTATCACACTCCACCATAAGTCGTTGACTTATTGCCAGTCCATCGCCATCTTCTTTAATGACAGTTGCAAATTCCGGGGTATTGGAAACGAGCGCAATATATTCCCGCAACCGTTTTACAATTGTTTTGAACCTGCGTGGATACTCTCTATTGCCCATCACGTAGCCCCGAAACAAAACATTATCGGCCACTATCATTCCATCCGCAGACAAAAGGGGATAAAGCTTTCTAAAATAATCAGGATACTGGCCCTTGGCCGCATCAATAAACACAAAATCATACTTACCTGACAAAGCGGTTATAATTTCCCCTGCATCCCCTATATGAATTTTAATACGGTCTTTATAAACAGACCTGGAAATATATGCCTGAGCAATTTCAGCCCGTTCTTCAGAAAGCTCTAATGTGTCAATCTTCACATCATCAGCAGCCTCCCTGGCGATAAGCAGTGTCGAATATCCAATAGCCGTTCCGATTTCCAGTACCCGGTGGGGTCTTTTTTGCCGCACCGCCTCCACCAATGCCGGCTTTCCCTTTTCATTTATTATTGGAATTTTATTTTCTTGACCATAAAGCTGCATTTCTCCCAGCAGCTTGTCAATATCCTCCATCAGCGAACCTCCGCCACTATGCCAAGATGCTCATCATATGTATGGCTGTAATAGTTTTTGCCATATCTGTCCGCCACAAAATACAGATAATCAGTATCAGCCGGATAAAGAGCTGCCTTCAAGGCATTCATCCCCGGATTGGCAATTGGTCCAGGTGGCAGACCATAGTGCTGATATGAATTATACGGTGAATCGATTTTTGTATCAGCTATGGACACATCTTCCTTTATTTCATCCATTACATATTGGAGAGTAGCATCACTTTGTAATGGCATATTTATGCTAAGGCGTTTCCACAACACCTGGGAAATAATCGGAAGATCCTCTTCGTAACGGGCTTCCTTTTCAAGCAGTGAGGCCATAGTCACCAGCTCATATATTGAAATGTTTTGGGCAGCCGCCCGGCTTCGCATTTCGGGAGTCAGCTTATTGTCAAATTCATCAATCATGCGCCGCATTATATCCTCGGCAGAGGCATCGGTGCTAAACTCGTAGGTATCAGGAAACAAAAAGCCCTCCACCGGGTAAATAGCGACGGAATTTTTTTCCATATAGCTATAAGGAGTATAAGTTTTGGCCAGTCTCAAAAAATCCTTTTCATCACAAAGCCCTTCCTCATCAAGCCGTTTAGCTATTTCCTGCACATTAAACCCCTCAGGTATGGTTACCCGCAAAGCAACAGTTTGACTATGCAGAAGCACCGATATTGCCTCACCGGCACTCATATCCCTGGTCATAGCATAGGTACCAACCTTAAATTTTCCATCGGCACCATTTAATTTGCTGGCAAGCCAAAACTTGAATTTTGAGGAAATAATCCCTTTATCCAATAGCATTTTACCGATAGCATCAGAGCCCATGCCTGGATTAATCCGCACATAAACAATCTCCTGGCCCTTGCCCAGCTCCACATGGTTAGGCGCCTTAAAGGTAAAAAATACAACCATGGCAATAAAAAGCATTGCCATGACAGCTATACCAAAGGCCATTATAATATTTTTCTTTATATTACTTTTTTCATCTTCACCGGCATCGGCCCCATAGGATACAATATTAATGAGTTTATTTTTCACCGAGTCCTTGAAATTTTTAAAATCCACGAAATTCACCTCATAACAACAGTAGTGCACTAAGCTCAGTCTGCGCCATTTAGGCTTGATTCGCCCTACGCTAACGGGCGCTAAGGCTCCATCCTCTTTAGGATGGGAGTCTTAGCGCCCATTAGTGTAGGGTCAACGACGCAAGGACAGTAAAACGAGACTTATTCAGTGGTATATATAAACTCCCACTGAATTTTAGTCGAGTAAATCCTTAGCGCTCATTAGCGCAGGGTCAAGACCTGTGAAGATGGGCGAATGGAATTAATCAACACGCCCTAGCATAAATAAGCTTGAGTATTTATTATTCAGCTTCAAGCTCATCACAGATGCGGTTGTATTCCTCAACAACTGCATCAAATTCTTCCTCTGGGAAATCACAGGTGTACTCCTCTTCCCCATTTTCATCCTTAACAATCTTGGCAATGGTGACATTTTCCTCCTCATCAAAATCCTCATCGCCATTTTCATTAAGTCCCACCAACAGAGCATATTCATTGTCATTCATTGGAATACGCATTTCCTCAGCATATAGATGCTCATTCCCCTCGGTATCAGTAAAGGTCACAATGATAGGCTCATAATCCATCATTTCTTCGTCCAAAGCCTTTTTATTGTCTGCCATAACATTTCTCCTTGCATAAAATATAATAAAACTTTTAAACCCTGTGTATAATATTTACCTACATAAGCTTCCCACACAGATATACTGATAAAAGCAAGGTGTAATGCCTATAAGCAGACATTATTTTGCCTTGGCACTTAGTGAAATCGAGCTATGCGATGATTGAACTTAGTTCCACTAGGCAAAATTTATGAGCGCAAGCATTCTGCGTTAGGCATTACACCTGGCATAAATGTATTAATTGTGCATTTAGGAAGTTTGAGTTACCTATATATCAAGCCCTGCTGTCAAGCCACCCCTGCAATATAAACACCGCTGCCATCTTATCTATAACCTTTTTACGCTTTCTTCGACTGACATCAGCCTCAATAAGGGAGCGGGCTGCTGCAACTGTGGACATGCGCTCATCCCAAAGAACTATCTCGGCATTTGGAATATATTTTTTTGTCTCATCACAAAAATCCTTTACGAATTGACAACGAGGTCCTTCACTACCGTTCATATTTCGTGGATAACCAACTATAAGCCGTACTGTTTCATACTCCCTCGTAAGCTCCAACAGCCGTTTCATATCGGCCTCCAAAGTAGTTCTATGAATTGTTTCTACTCCCTGGGCGGTCATTCCCAAAGGATCGCTTACCGCAATACCAATGGTTTTATCCCCCACATCAAGCCCCAAAGCTCTTTCCATCAGTGCTTCTCCAAATAGGAGCGAATAAGCTCCTCCAGAATCTCATCCCGTTCCAATGTACGAATTTTCTTGCGGGCATCCTCAAAGCTGGTAACATATGTTGGATCCCCGGATAAAAGGTACCCTACCAGCTGATTAATCGGATTGTAGCCTTTTTTCTCCATGGATGCACAAGTACTCTTAATAACGTTCTCCGCTTTATTTTCATCTGCACCAAACCGGAACATCATAGTTTCTTCACTAACCATATCAACACCTCCAATATTTTCTTACTGCTAAGTATAATATCACAATAATATGAAAAAAAACAGTAAAAATCAGGACCACCAATTGACAGGCAATCCTGATTTAAAGCTATTTCAACAAATCCTTTAAGGTTTCAAAAATTTTATCAATATCAATTGGCTTAGCCAAATGGGCATTCATCCCCACATCAAAAGCCTTTTGCTGATCCTCCTTAAAGGCATTGGCAGTAAGGGCAACAATAGGGATATTAGCCTTGGCCGAATCATTAAGCATTCTTATTCTTTGAGTAGCCCCATAACCATCCAAATTTGGCATTTGAATATCCATTAAAATCATGTCATAATAGCCGGCATCATTTTTCACCAGCATATCAATACATTCTATACCATCCTTGGCCCGTTCGACAGTAAGACCACTATCCTCCAATATGGTAGTGGTAATTTCCGCATTTAAATCATTGTCCTCAGCCATAAGTATTCGTTTGCCGGTAAAATCTAATTCTTCATCCTGTGCTGTATTGTCAGTAATAACTGAAGGATCTTCACCAATTCTGTGTGGAATACTAAAGGTAACCTCTGTTCCCTCACCTAATTTACTTCTGACTATAATGGCCCCACCCATCATATCAATGATGTTTTTAACTATGGCCATACCAAGACCAGTGCCCTGAATACCACTCTGGGAGCTGTTGCGGGCCCGTGAAAATTGTTCATATATTCTATTTACAAATTCCTCCGTCATACCAATGCCGTTATCTCGTACGGTAAATTCAACAACACATTCGTTTTCACTTTTTCCAGCTAATTCCTTAACACCAATAAAAATTTTTCCACCATCGTAGGTATACTTTACTGAATTGCTGACAATATTCATTATAACCTCTGATACATGGGTTTTATCCATAAAGAGGTATCTATGCTTTATATCGAACTTACTGTCAAAGTGCAAATTCTTCTTCTTTACAGGTCCCTCAAACACAGCCAAACAGGACTCAAACAGCTCTACTGCATCTGTCAGCTCCTCGTCAATAACCACCTGCTTATTTTCAATCCGAGCCATTTCCAGAACACTGTTTAATATTTCCAAAAGCTGAGCACTGGCCATTTTGACCTTTTTACGATACTCTTTATTTTTTTCTATATTATCCGGATCCCGCTCCTCCAGCTCTGTAAACCCAATTATGGCATTTAGTGGTGTCCGAATATCATGACTCATGTTAAACAAAAAGGTAGTTTTGGCCTTATTGGCACTTTCAGCGGCCTCCCGGGCATTTTTCAGCTCGTCATGCTGCCTTTGCAGCTCATCATTCAAGGCTCTGGTTTTATCAAGCTGGATTTCCTGTTCCGCCGCAAATTCCTCAAGCCGGGCCTGCTGCTCCTGCAGCTCATTGTTTAGGGCCGAAATCTCCTCCACCTTATCTGCCAAATTCATTCGTTGAGCTTCTGTTTCCCGTAGATGGTCACGATTCTTTCTGTTTTCCCGTAGAATAAAGAATGTAATCAGACCAAACAAAACAACTAACGTCCCTATTGGAAGCCAAACATTTTTCCTGAAAAAATCTCCTACAGTAACCTCATGCTTTGGCATATAGTTATATACATGAGTAAGGGCAAAATCGCTATCCATGAGATTTATCCCATGATTTAAAACCTGCATCACCACAGCATCAGCATTTAGTCAAGCAAAGCCCAAGGAAATACCCCTAGTGAGCTGAGCCATATTTAAATCCTTATAACTGGCCTTACTTCGCAAAAGATACTCTGTCCGCAAATCAGTAACAATGGCCACATCGGCCCTTCCCTGCTGAACAGCCTCTATGCAGTCATAAACGGTATTACAATACACACTTTCATTATTTGGATAATACAGTGATTTAAAAACATTCATTATACCATTTTGGGTAGAAATAGCCATTCTGGCTTTGGTCATATCAGGATACTCGCCGATATATAAAAGGTTAAACCGGGAGTTTACCACTGGCAGGCTTGGAAGCATATCGTTGCGCTCAGCAATCCAGTAATTATACAATACTGGGAAAATAATATCCACTTCTTCATCCAACAATGCCTGTTTAAGTTCAACCGCCGTTTCATACCCCTTGTATTCAATTTTGATGTGACTGGCACCCAAGGACTTAAAAATCTCCGGAACAACATCCTTTACCAGCCCTGTAACATTGCCATCACTGTCTTTGGCGCTATATGGAAGATAATTGTTCAGGTAGCCCACTACAAAGGTATCATGCTCTGCCAGCCATTTGCGCTCTTCTTTTGATAAATTGGTAGTTGCAATGGTCCGTTTGAACCATTTTTTTGATAAATCATTGATAAAATTAGGATTTTCCTGAAACAGCTTATGCTGAGCCCGATTAAGATCCTCTAAGAGATCAGGTCGCGACTTGGTGACTGTCAGATAAAAATTAGTTGAACCACCCTCCTGACATATCTCAAAGCCCATATCATTAAAATAGTTGTATCCTTCGGCAAGCATCGCATCTATCTTCCCAGATTTCAGCGCTTCATCCCGCTCCTTCATGTCATAAAAAACAACTACCTCAGCGCTAACATTATGACTGGCCAGATATTTTTTTGCAACATTAACCTGAACACTGGTAAGAGCACCTATTTTTTTCCCACTAAAAGACTCAGGCTCCGCTGTAATGGTTTCATCAGCTGCCCGTTTAAAGAACATATATTGACTTGATCCCATTGGAGCATCTGGAAAGTTCATTATCGCCGTTCTCTCAGGGGTGTATCCCAGCTCTGCCAAAAGGTCAATTTCACCATTTAAAAACTTATTATATAAGTCCCCAAAGGGTCCATATACATACTCATATTTCCAATCTGTTAAAACCTTAATATTCTGCAAATAATCATAGCCATAGCCGCTTTTAACCGCATCGTCAGAGGCTCCCATCTGAAAGCCTTCTTCTTCAAAATATCCCACCCGAACGATCTTTTCGCTATTGGCCTCTGCTGGCGATACAGCCATAATTTTAGACACACCTAAGAGACAGGCAAAAATCGCTACCAAACAAAGTAAAATTCTTATGTTAAATAAGCTAAACCTTTTTCTATCTCCAAATCGCAATTTTCTGCACCTCCCGCAGATTATCATAAGTAAAATGAGACTTATTCAGTGGGAGCTTTAAACTCCCACTGAATATTAGTCGAATAAATCCTAAGCTTTACGGAAGCATCCAAGAGGCAAAGCCGATTGGATAATGCGCCCTATGCGAAAGTGTCCTGTGAAACAAGAC
>JAFVER010000185.1 GCA_017475925.1 Anaerovibrio sp.
GGCTGGGATGTTGATGTAGGTCCGCTTTTCCAAACCCCGGAGGAAACTGCACAGGATGCTGTGGATAATGATGTTCACATGGTTGGTTTCAGCTCCTTGGCTGCTGGTCATAATACCCTTCTTCCGCAGCTGGTGCAGGAGCTGGAAAAGCTTGGCCGTGAAGATATTATGGTATGCATTGGCGGTGTTATCTCGGTACAGGATTATGATTTCCTGTATGAAAGTGGGGCAGTGGCAATATTTGCTCCAGGAACCAATATTCCTGAGGCAGGTATCAAGCTCCTGACTTTGCTGATTGAACGGGCTAAGGAAGACTTGGCAGAGGAATAATGGTGATGAGTTATGGCAAAATACACCACTTCAAAACCAAGCTGGGTTCCTGACGAGCCCAATGAAAAGTTCGCCTGTAGTGTAATGGGCGGCATAGAGGGGATAAAGGACACCACCGTAGGCAACATTAATCCGAATCTTTTGAATGGTAAAATGAAGCCAAAACGGCGTATGGTCTTAAGTGAGGATGATTATGTCAACGGTGTCCTTAAGGGGGACCGTATGACACTGTCCCGGGCTATAACTCTCATTGAAAGTAATAATTCCAAGCATTTTGCCAAGGCGCAGCGGGTTTTACAAAGGCTTTTACCACATACTGGAAAGGCACTTAGAATAGGTATTACCGGTGTTCCTGGGGCAGGTAAAAGCACCATTATCGAAGCCTTCGGCAATATGCTCTGTGATGCTGGCCATAGGGTGGCTGTCCTGTCCGTTGACCCCACAAGCTCTGTTACCAAGGGCTCAATTTTGGGCGACAAAACAAGAATGGGCACACTTTCCCGCCGGCAGGAGGCCTTTATAAGACCATCTCCTGCGGGGGGGACCCTGGGGGGCGTAGCCCGAAAGAGCCGTGAAACCATGCTGATGTGTGAAGCGGCAGGCTACGATGTTATTTTGATTGAAACTGTAGGTGTTGGTCAGTCGGAAACCACAGTGCGTTCCATGGTGGATTTCTTTATGCTGGTGGTGCTTACCGGAGCCGGTGATGACCTTCAGGGGATTAAGAAGGGGATAATGGAGCTGGCTGATGCCATAGTTATCAACAAGGCTGATGGAGACAATCTGCTTAAAGCCAAGGTGGCCAGAGCCGAATACGAGAGGATGATTGAATATATTCGCCCGGCAACTGAGGGCTGGCCGACGCACGCCTATTTGTGCTCAGCCTATACCAGATTTGGATTGCCGGAGCTCTGGAAGGTTATACAGGCCTTTAAGGCAATGACCACCGAAAGCGGAGTGTTTCAGAAGCGAAGAAAGAATCAGCTGCTTAGCTGGATGAACAGCATGATTGACGAACATCTTCATAGCCTGTTCTTTGATGATCCGGTGATTAATGGACGGATGCCGGAGGTAAAGGAGGCTGTACTGGAAGGAATTATTTCACCAACTCAGGCTGTAAAGGAGCTGGTGAACATGTTCGATGTTGATTTGGCGGCGAAGCGTCAGGTGGACCTTTTTCATCCGGAAGCTGAGGTGAGGCAGTAAATGTATACAAAAAAGATTTATGTTTCTGGTGGCAGCTTTCATGAGTTGCAGGCGGTGTACGAGGAGTTGCCTGGCATTGTGGATGTCAGGGCAGGGTATATTAATCCAGTAAATGATAACGTAAGCTATGAAACGGTTTGCGACGGAACAATTAAAGCCGTTATGGGAATTTGTCTGGAATACAATCCCAAGAAGATTGATGTATCATCCTTGTTGGACATTTTGTTTTCTGTGGCTGACCCATACAGCAAGGCGCAACAGGGGCCGTTAATTGGTCCGATGTATGCCTGTGGAATATTTTATTCCAGCATGGAGGATATACCTCAAATCCAGCTGCATTTAAATTTTATGGCCAATCGGGGAACTCCGCCAGCAGTCGATGGCAGTACACTTACGGTAAATGACCCGGTAGGTGATCAAAAGCAGCGTCGTCAGCTTCATGTGCAGACAGAGCCTCTTGCCTGTTTTGTGGAGGCCGAGGAGGTTCATCAGGATTTTCTGAAGAAAAATCCAAATACTGATACATACATAGATATAAAGAAATTTAAAGAATGTATCAGGATATGAAGATGTTAAAAGGGAATATATAATTTATTTAGGGCTGTTATGTGATGAAAATCATGTGGCAGCCCTTTAAAAATCGTTAGACAATTTTTGCGGCTTTTCTTGACTGTAAATAGCTGTAGTGGTAGACTTTTTATGATGTATAAAAAATCTGGTCGTATTATGACCGCAGGGGAGGATTTTCGATGATTGACATTACCGACCGGGTACGCAACAAAGAGTTGCAGGCAAAAATCGTTACTGCTGAGGAAGCAGCTGCTTTTATTAAGCCAGGAATGAATGTTGGTACCTCCGGCTTCACTCCATCTGGTTATCCAAAGGCTGTGCCAATGGCCTTGGCTGCCCGTATGGAGAAGGAGCATTTCAAGATTAACCTTTGGACCGGCGCTTCAACTGGCGATGAAGAGGATGGTTGCCTTGCAAGGGCTGATGGTATTGCATTCCGTATGCCATATCAGACCAACAAGGACATGCGCAATGCCATTAACAGCGGTAAGATTGAGTATGCAGATTTGCATTTATCTGAGTCGGCTCAGCTGGCCCGCTATGGTTATTTGGGCGGCAAGATTGATGTTGCTATTGTTGAGGCTTGTGCCATCACGGAGGAGGGCAATATCATTCCTACCACCTCCATGGGCAACACTGCTTCTTATGTTCAGACAGCAGATGTTGTTATTGTAGAGGTAAATACCAGCCAGCCAGTAGAGCTGGAGGGCATGCATGATGTCTATGTTCCGTTGGATCCGCCAAATCGCCTGCCAATTCCGGTTGTTAAGCCTAATGATCGAATTGGTACTCCGTATATCCCTTGTTCTCCAGATAAAATCAAGTACATTGTACCTTGTGATATTACTGACAAGGTTCGTCCGCTTGGTGAAATCGACGAGAACTCCCACAAGATGTCTCAGTTCTTTATAGATCTTCTTCATGCAGAGGTTAAGGCTGGGCGCATGCCAAAGAATCTGCTGCCATTGCAGTCCGGCGTTGGTGCCGTAGCCAATGCCGTTATTAGCGGCTTCGTTGATTCTGATCTGAAGGATCTCTCTGTATATACAGAGGTTATTCAGGATGGTATGTTTGATCTGATTGATGCAGGAAAACTGAATTTTGCATCAGGTACAGCTCTTTCACCATCTCCAGAGGGATTGAAACGGTTCTACGCTAATATCAAGGAATACAGAAAGCATATTGTGCTTCGTCCGCAGGAGGTAGCCAATAGCCCAGAGGTTGCCCGTCGTATCGGTGTAATTGCTATGAATACTGCTATTGAGGCAGATATTTACGGCAACGTAAACTCTACTCATATTATGGGTACCAAGATGATGAACGGTATCGGCGGCTCCGGTGATTTTGCCCGCAACGCATATCTGACTGTATTCTTCACAGTATCAACAGCTAAGAACGGTACAATTTCTTCCATTGTTCCAATGGTTTCTCACGTAGACCATACAGAGCATGATGTGGATATTATCGTTACTGAGCAGGGTCTGGCTGATCTTCGTGGCCTGTCTCCACGTCAGCGCGCCAAGGTTATTATTGAAAACTGCGCGCATCCAGACTTTAAGCCTATGCTGATGGATTACTATGAGAGAGCATTGGCAGAAACCAAGTGTGCCCATACTCCACACATTTTACATGAGGCACTTTCTTGGCATGAAAGATATATGAAAACAGGCACAATGAAGAAATAATAGGAGGATATTCCGATATGAGCAATGAAAAAATTCAGGCTGGCTTAGATAAATACAATGCCAGTGTAGAAAAAGCTACAGCTAAATTCCCAGAGCGTCCTAATTTGCCAGAGCAGCGTCTGTATACTCCGCTTGATATCGAGGGTACCGATTATGCTGATGAAATCGGCTTCCCTGGTATGTATCCATATACCCGTGGTGTACAGCCTACCATGTACCGCGGTCGTTTTTGGACCATGCGTATGTATGCCGGCTTCTCTACTGCAGCAGAGTCCAACAAGCGTTATCGCTATCTGATTGAGTCCGGTGCAACTGGTCTCTCCTGCGCATTTGACCTTCCTACTCAGATTGGTTATGACTCTGACGACCCTATTTCCGAGGGTGAAGTTGGTAAAGTAGGCGTTGCTATTGACTCCTTGGCTGATATGGAGGTACTCTTTGACCAGATTGATTTAGGCAAGGTTTCCACTTCCATGACCATTAATGCTCCTGCTTCGGTTCTGCTGGCTATGTATATTGCCGTAGCTGAAAAGCAGGGCGTTCCGGCTGACCAGCTGAAGGGAACCATTCAGAATGATATTTTGAAGGAGTATGCAGCCCGTGGTACTTATATCTTCCCTCCACGGCCTTCCATGCGACTTATTACCAATATCTTTGAATATTGCTCCAAGAACGTACCAAAGTGGAATACCATTTCCATTTCTGGTTATCATATCCGTGAGGCCGGCTCTACTGCTTCTCAGGAAATTGCATTTACCATTGCTGATGGTATTGCATATTGCGAAGCAGCTATCAAGGCTGGTCTGCATATTGATGATTTCGCTGGCCGGTTGTCCTTCTTCTGGAATGCACATAACAATGTACTGGAAGAGGTTGCAAAATTCCGTGCCTCCCGTCGTGTATGGGCAAAGGTTATGAAGGAGCGCTTCCATGCTGAGAAACCAAAATCCATGATGCTCCGCGTTCATACTCAGACTGCAGGTTCTATGCTGACTGCTCAGCAGCCTAACAACAACATTGTACGTGTTGCTCTTCAGACTGCTGCAGCTGTTATGGGTGGTACTCAGTCGCTCCATACCAACTCCCGTGATGAGGCGTTGGCACTTCCTACTGAGGAGTCAGTAATGATTGCTCTCCGTACTCAGCAGATTGTTGCTTATGAGTCCGGTCTGGCTGATGTTATCGATCCGTTGGCAGGCTCTTACTATGTAGAAGCTCTTACCAACAAGATTGAGAAGGAAGCATGGGAATATATTAACAAGATTGATGAAATTGGCGGCGCTGTAGCTGCTATTGAAAAGGGATACATCCAGAAGGAAATCCAGGATTCTGCTTATAAATGGCAGATGGATGTTGAGTCTGGTGCAAAGACCATCGTTGGTGTTAATAAGTTCCAGATTGAAGAGGAACCTCCAAAGGGTCTGCTGAAGGTTGATGCTTCTGTAGGTGTTGCTCAGTGCAAGCGCCTGGCTGAAATGAAGTCCAAGCGTGACAGCGACGCTGTTAAGGCTGCATTGGCTGACCTGAAGAAGGCTTGTCAGGATGAAAATGAGAACCTTATGCCACACATTTTAAGTGCTGTACGTACCTATGCAACTCTCGGCGAGATTTGTGGTGTAATGCGTGAAGTATTTGGTGAGTATGAGGCTCATGTAAATCTGTAATTGGAGGTAATTTGAAATGGAAAAGCGCATAAGAGTATTAGTTGCAAAACCAGGTCTTGATGGTCATGACCGTGGTGCTAAAGTCGTTGCAAGAGCATTACGTGATGCTGGCTTTGAGGTAATTTATACCGGTCTTCGCCAGACTCCAGAGCAGATTGCAGAAGCAGCTCTCCAGGAGGATGTCAATGTTGTGGCTATGTCCATCCTTTCCGGTGCACATCCACATCTGTTCCCTAAGGTTGTAAATCTGGTCCGTGAGAAGGGCATGAAGGATGTTCTTATCATCGGCGGCGGTGTTATTCCTGAGACTGATATCCCAGCTCTTAAGGAAGCCGGCATTGCTGAGGTATTTACCCCAGGTACTCCAACCAGCGATATAGTTGATTTCATTAAGGCAAACGTATAATGTTACGATGATGCAGGGATGATGGCTGCTGGTTATCAGCAGCCACAGCCCTATTGCTGGTGATGGTGGTGCAGTATGGATATAGCAGAAGAACTTTTAAAGGGCAATCGGTTGGCTTTGTCAAGGGCGATAACAGCCATTGAAAATGAGTATGATGAAGCTTTGGATATTATGAAAAAGCTGTATCCTCATACTGGTCATGCCTTTGTTCTGGGGATTACCGGTCCTCCCGGGGCTGGAAAAAGTACCCTGACAGACAAGCTGGCAAAAGCCTATCGTGCTCAAGGAAAAACCGTTGGTATTATAGCCATTGATCCAACCAGTCCATTTACTGGAGGAGCCATTCTTGGTGACCGCATCAGGATGAACAGTCTTACCATGGATGAGGGGGTTTTCATTCGTAGTATGGGAACCCGTGGCAGTCTTGGTGGATTGTCTCATAAGACAGCCGATGCAGTTAAAGCTATGGATGCTTTCGGTAAGGACATTATCTTCGTCGAAACTGTAGGTGTGGGGCAGTCTGAGGTAGATATTGTCAAAGCGGCTGATACGACTATGGTGGTGCTTATTCCTGGTATGGGTGATGATATTCAGGCCATTAAGGCTGGCATACTTGAAATTGGTGATGTGTTTACCATTAACAAGGCTGACCATGATGGAGCGGACAAGCTGGTTCGGGAAATGAATATGATGCTGGATTTGGATGGTATGATGACAGATTGGCGGCCACCTATTCAGAAGGTTATTGCCAGTCAGGGAGAGGGCATCACAGAAACCATTGATAATATTGAAAAGCATTTCAAATATATCAGTGAAAACGGTATTTTAACCAAACGACGCACCGAGCGTTCCAAAAATGAAATGATGGATGTTCTTCATAATAATATTGGTTCATATATAACCAAAAAGCTGGTGGAAACCGGTGAAATGGATAAATATGTAGAAAAAATTAAGGCTCGGGAAACTGATCCTTATACGGTGGTAGGCAATATAATGAAGGATATGCTTAAATAAGTGTGATAAAAGATTTAGGGGGAAAAAGAAATGGCATTCAAGATTTTAGGTGTTGACCATATCGGTATTGCTTGTAAGGATTTACAGCAGGGCAAGGATATTTGGACTACTATTGGTTTAGCTTGCACCGGTGAAGAAACCGTGGCAGAGCAGAAGGTTACTACTACCTTCCATCCAACTCCAAACGGTTCTGAGATTGAGCTTTTGGTTGGTACTGCTGATGACAGCCCTATTTCAAAGTTTATTGAAAAGAATGGCGGACGTGGCGGTATTCAGCATATTGCTCTTCGTGTAGATGATCTTCCTGCTGCAATCGCTGACCTTCAGGAAAAGGGCATTGTTATGATTGACAAGGCTCCACGTAAGGGTGCAGGCGGTGCTGATATAGCTTTTGCTCATCCTAAATCTACTGGCGGCGTTTTGTTGGAATTCTGTCAGCATGAGGATCGCTAAAAAAGAAAATTCAGTCTGCTAGGAGGAAAAAAATGGCTACAGTTCAGGAAAAAATTGAGCTTATGAAAGAAAAGAAAGCTCATATTGAGCTTGGCGGCGGTGAGGCTCGTATCGAGAAACAGCATGCCAAGGGCAAAATGACTGCTCGTGAGCGTCTTGAGCTTCTCTTTGATGAGGGGACCTTTGTAGAGTTGGATGCCTTTGTAAAGCATCGTTGTACAAATTTTGGTCAGGAAAAGAAGGATTTGCCGGCCGAAGGCGTTGTAACCGGCTATGGTACGGTTGACGGCCGTCTGGTTTATGCCTTTGCTCAGGACTTCACTGTTGAAGGTGGTTCCCTTGGCGAAATGCACGCCAAAAAGATTTGGAAGGTACAGGATTTGGCAATGAAGATGGGTGCTCCTTGTATCGGTATCAATGATTCCGGTGGTGCCCGTATTCAGGAGGCCGTTGATGCACTTTCTGGTTATGCTGGCATATTCTATCGCAACACTGCAGCTTCCGGTGTTATTCCACAGATTTCTGTAATAATGGGACCTTGCGCTGGTGGTGCAGTATATTCTCCGGCTATCACTGACTTTATCTACATGGTGGATAAGTCCTCCCAGATGTTTATTACCGGTCCAGCTGTTATTAAGTCCGTAACCTTTGAGGAGGTTACTGCTGAGGCTTTGGGTGGTGCTATGACCCACAACAGCAAATCCGGTGTGGCACATTTCGTTGCTTCTGACGAGGAGAACTGTATTGAGCAGATTCGTTATCTTTTGAGCTTCCTGCCAAGTAATAACATGGAGGTTGCTCCAATGGTTGATACCGGTGATGATCCAGACCGTATGGAGGACAGCTTAAACACAGTTATTCCAGATGATCCTAACCAGCCTTACGATATGAAGGATGTTATTTCTGCTATTGTAGATAACGGTGAGTTCTATGAGGTGCATGAGCACTTTGCTACCAACATCATTACCTGCTTTGCCCGGTTTGATGGCCGTAGCGTAGGCATCATTGCAAATCAGCCTAAGGTTATGGGTGGCTGTCTGGACATTGATGCTTCTGATAAGTCCTCACGGTTCATTCGTTTCTGTGATGCCTTTAACATTCCTTTGGTTAACCTGGTGGATGTACCAGGCTTCCTGCCAGGCGTTGGTCAGGAGCATGGTGGTATTATCCGTCATGGTGCAAAGATGCTGTATGCATACAGTGAAGCAACTGTTCCAAAGGTTACGGTTATTACCCGTAAAGCCTATGGTGGTTCCTATATCGCTATGTGCTGCCGTGAGTTAGGTGCTGATCAGGTTATGGCTTGGCCATCCTCTGAGATTGCCGTTATGGGACCTGCCGGCGCAGCAAACATTATTTTCAAGCGTGATGAGCCGGAAGTAAAGGCACAGCATACTCAGGATTATGTTGATGAGTTTGCAACTCCTTACAAGGCTGCTGAGCGTGGTTATGTTGATATGGTTATTGAACCAAGCGAAACCCGCCCTCGGATTATCACTGCACTGAATGTACTTGAAAGCAAACGTGAAGCAATGCCAGCTAAGAAGCATGGCAATATTCCACTTTAATTTTGGAGGTATTTGTAAATGAAGAAGTTTAATATCAAAGTTAATGGTACCGCTTATGAGGTTGAGGTTGAGGAAGTAAAGAGTGCAGCTAAGGCAGCTGCTCCAAAGGCTGCACCTGCTGCACCTAAGGCAGCTCCTGCTCCAGCCGCTGCACCTGCTCCAGCTAAAAAGGCTGTTGCAGCCGGCGCTGGTGAGACTGCAGTTTCAGCTCCAATGCCTGGTAAGGTTCTGAAGGTTGTTGCTGGCGAAGGCACTGCTGTAAAGGCTGGTGACACTGTAGTTATTCTCGAGGCTATGAAGATGCAGAACGAGATTCCTGCTCCTTGTGATGGTACTGTTAAGGCTGTTAACGTATCCGAGGGCTCCACTGTATCTGCTGGTGAGGCTATGGCTATCATCGGCTGATTGCCAGATAATTGATTAATAATAAAAATGAGGGATGCTTCCAGACGGAGGCATCCCTTTTTTTCCTTGTTTAAACACGTTGATATATCATAAAGTATTTAAAGGTTGCATTTAAAAACTTAGGAGTATTGATAAGTATTTAAAGATAGTATTTAAATATTTGCTATATTTTATAGCTTAACTGATGTCACATGATGGTATAAGGTAGATTTATGCTTTGGATTGGTTGTTGGGTGACTAGAAAGATATACCGATATACAATAAAGGGCAATTCCTATTTATGAACTGCTCCCCGTCAAGAGGACAATAAAAAAATATAAGATTTCTTTGGTCGGCAGATTCGTCTGCCGGCCTTTTTACGCGGCTAAATACAAGGCATACTTCTCCATCGGTGTCAGGATGCCAAGGTTGCGTTGCACACGTTTGTGGTTGTAATAATGAATATATGTTTCAATCGAACGCATAGGCTCATGCTTGCTGGTAAAACGCTTGCCATAGTACATTTCCCGTTTAAGAATGCCCCAGAATCCTTCCATAGGCCCGTTGTCAATGCAGTGGGCTACACGGGACATACTTTGGGTCATTCCATGTTTTTCCAATTTGTGGTGAAAAGTCCTGTTCGTATATTGAAAGCCTCTATCGCTATGGAACAGCGGGTGGGCATCTGGATTGGCGTTTACCGCCTCATCCAAGGTCATAAATACCAATGAATTGTCGTTACGCTCACTAATGACAAAAGATACGATTCGTCTATCGTAAAGGTCAAGAGTGGCACTTAGGTACAGTTTATGTACAACAGAATCCTCATACCACTTGAATTCTGTTACATCGGTCAGCCATTTCTCATTTGGGGTATCGGCATGGAATTTACGAGAGAGAATGTTTTCTGCGATGTATTGAGGAGTCTTAGCGCGTCTGGTGCAGCCATGGCTGTGGTATTTAATGGTGGATTTTATGCTTTTCTTCCGGCATATCCTAAGGATGCGTTTGTCATTTACATGAATGTCGTGGTCATGTCTTAGGTCATCATTTATGCGGCGATATCCCTTGTCCGGGCGTTCATTGTGGATTTTTTCCACAAGTTCAGCAATGGCTTTGTTTTCCCGAATCCTGTCGCCAGTTTTCCCTGAAGCCCATTTGTAATAGGCTGATCTCGATACACTCAACAATTTACATAGTTCGTCAATGGGATAATTGTTTTCTAGATGGCAGGCCCGTATAGCCGTGTAGGACCGAAGATGCTTTACTTGTCCAAGAAGTCCCCCCTCTCCAACTCTTTCAATTTTTTTAACAGGTCACGCTCCATCTCAGCCATATACAGCTGATGTTTCAGTTTTTCAATTTCAATCTGGGCCTTTTCAAGCTCAGTGCGTGGCGTCTGGTCTTTCTTGCGTCTGCCACGGCGGTCTTCCAGTCCAGATTTACCCAATTCTATGTAACGCAACGTCCATGTCCGTACTTGTTGGTAGCTTACCTTGTATTTCTTGGCTATTTCGCCGTAGTTTTTATCTGAAGCCAGGCATTCCTGTACGATTTGCAGACGTTCTTCCTGTGTGGTGCTGCGAGTTTTACTCATGTAGCTTCCGCCTCCCGAATGTTTTCTGGAGCCTAAGTCTCCATGAGCATTATACACCTTTATCCATGCCCTCAACCGATTAGTACTGTGAATTTTATATTTTCGGCAGATTTCCCATTGACTTCCATCGCCATTCAAATAACTGAGGACAGCTTGAACTTTAAGCTCAGCTGGGTAAACACGGTTACTTGTACGTGGCAGGAATGCATTAATTCCTTCTGACTGGTATTGTAATATCCATTTTCGAAAGGTTGAACCGTTCACAGATAGCAGCTTTGTTGCTTCCGTTTGTCCAATGTCCCCCTTAAGGAACCTACGGACAACTTTCACTTTCTCCTCTGGTGCTATCTTTTGCTTTTGTGGCATAAAAACTCCCCCTATGATGACAGTTTTATTTTTTACTGTCTCTCATAGGGGGAGCATATCATTATGAAAGGCGTTGCTTTTTTTATGGAATATTAGCGAATACGAGTTAAAGGTAAAGCATGACCTTAGATTTCGAGTACGGGCTAATGAAAGCCTGTATGCTTTCTTATGCTTAGTGCAAAAAATAGCCAGCCTCAGAGTTTATATCTGGGACTGGCTATTTTCAGCAAGTGGATAATTCCTGATAGGTGGTACAATCCATATTTGTATTTACGACGATAAAAGTCTAATGTTCATTGACTACTTCACTATGTTCAAGTGCAAACTCTAATAACATCCCTATCAGTTCATTGCGTGTGCGTCCTGTATCGTCTGCCAGAGCGTTTACTTGGTCGAGAAGTTCTGTTTTTAATCTTACCGAGAACACACGGTAACCGTCATCACCGCGCATTTTCTTCGTGATGAGCAGTTTACTACTCATGTTCATCACCTCTTTATCATATTTTATACTTGAAAACATAATATATAAATGCTCGTATATATGTTATAAAAACATATTATATATATATTAAAATATAAACATGAAAAATAAATTTAATATTCAGATATAGTATTAATAAATAATGAATATAAATATATTATAAAATATGTTATAATAAATAACACATGAATGGCGAAA
>JAFVER010000186.1 GCA_017475925.1 Anaerovibrio sp.
TAAATCCTAAGCATTACGGAAGCATCCAAGAGGCAAAGCCGATTGGATAATGCGCCCTATGCGAAAGTGTCCTGTGAAACAAAACTTTGTTGAAGTTGAACAGTAGACACTCACCGCTATGGGCGCTTAACTCCCACCTAAGAGGATGGGAGCCTTAGCGCCCGTTAGCATGGGGTTAAAGTTTGCTTTCCCCACCTGTAGTGGAAGGGGACATCTTTCACCGGGCTATATTAGTTTTAAATCATAAAATATCACTGCTAGAAAAATATGATAAATAAATTAAAATTTCATTAATTTGAAATTTGCACATTATGACGTCATTGTTCAAATTTTTCTTCTTATGTAGCATAATTAAATAACTAACTATTTAAATTTTCCCCTTCATCACTTCAATTGCCTTGGCTAGCTGCACGTCAGTCGCCGGCTTTTCTGGCATGGCAATCTCCACATCCGGTTCGATACCTACCCCATCAATACTGATACCCGAAGGTGTATAATATTTTGCTACGGTCAGCTTAATACCTTCACCGTTAAACAATGGCAATATGGTTTGTACTGAGCCCTTGCCATAGGATTTTACCCCCACCAGGGTGGCAGCCTGCCGGTCCTTTAGCGCTCCAGCCAATATCTCTGCGGCGCTGGCACTGTTGTTGTCAATAAGTACCACAATCGGCATATCGGCGTCCTTTTTGTGAGACTGATAAACCTCCCGGTTCCCCTCCTTGTCAACAACCGATACTACATCCCCAGCCGGTACTACCATATCGGCAATATCCACACAGGATTTAATCAGTCCGCCAGGATTGGCCCTAAGATCAATGATAAGTCCCTTTATGCCCTTTTCCCGTTGCAGCGTCATGGCTTTTTTAAATTCCTCGGCAGTATTTTCACTAAAGGAGGCAATGCGAATATAGCCAATCTCAGTATCAGGAATCACATCGCCGGCCGCTGTATCTACGTGAATATTTGACCTGGTAAGGGTGTAATCCTGGTCCTCCTGCCCGTCCCGCCGAACAGTCAACACCACCTTGGTCCCTTCGGCGCCACGGATTCTGTATACGATTTCCTCCGGCTGAAGAGAAGCCACCGGAACCCCCTCAACCGCTATTATTTCATCATTTGGTTCAAGTCCTGCCGCCTTACCTGGAGCATTATCCATCACCGACATTATCCGGCAGTGACCTGGCTCGGCAAAGCTCATTACCACACCTATGCCGCCAAAGGAGCCATGATTTATTTCGTTTAGCTGTTTGAATTTACTTTCATCAAGATAAACAGAATATTTATCCCCCAAAGACTTCATCAACCCATCAATGGCACCATTTATCAGGGTTTCTGTTGTAACATTATCAACGAATTTACTTTCAACAAACTGGGCGGTCATTATAAAGCGGAGGTAATCAACTGCCTTTGCTGCTGAACCTCCCAATGCATAAAACATTATACAGCACATGGCCATAGCCGTGACAATAGCAGTAACGACTGCCACCAAACAATATTTAAGCTTCTGACTCATCTATATTCACCAATCCTTCACAGGGTAGCGCACCCGTTAGCATAGGGCAAAATATGGCTAAATTTAAGCATAGCTCTTTCACCCTACCACCAAAGAGGGCAAAAGAGCTATATACATCACAAATATCCATATGGACTTACTGGTTCTCCATTTTCACGAACCTCAAAGTGACAGTGAGGGCCAGTAGAATTACCGGTGGAACCGCAGAGAGCAATAGTCTGCCCTTGAGAAACAACATCCCCCACATCAACGCTCAGGGAGCTGTTATGACCATAGAGGGTGGTTATTCCTCCACCATGGTCTATTATAACAGTGTAGCCATAGCCACTTATCCACCCGGAATGAATAACTGTACCGCTGGCCGCTGCAACAATCGGCAAGCCATAATCGCCGCCAATATCCAAACCGCTATGATAACGCTGTGTCCCAAATATCGGATGAGTACGCCAGCCGAACTCCGAAGTAATAGGGCCGTCCAACGGCCAAATCATCGCACCAGAACCAGTAACACTGGCATAACCACTACTAGACATCTGACTTCGTCTGATCATATTGGTGATTTCCTGAGATGCCGCCATGATTTCCTCATAGGCCTGCTCGGAAACCTCCTTATCATATTGTGCCTTATCCAATAAAGCCTGCTGCTCCCGCTTCTTTTCCAGCATAACAGCCTGCTTTTCTTCAGCATTGGCCACCAGCACCTCAACATCAGCCTTATCCTGCTCCAGCTTGGCTCTGGTATCCATTACTACCTGTCGGTCAGCCTTGACCTTCATTATTAAATCATAATCATGCTTGATGATTCGCTTCAAAATGTCCATGCGGGTAAGGAAATCAGAAAAATCCTTGGCACCAAACAGCACATCAATATAACTGATTTGTCCATTGATATAAATGTCCCTGACCCGTTTGGAAAGCTTTACATTTCTTTTTGCTAAGTCACGTTCAGTTTCTTCTAAAAGAATCGTGTTATCATCGATTTCAGCCTTAACCCTAGTCAGCTGGTCACTTACTTCGTTGTAGGCAGCCGTTGCTTCATCCACATCAGCCTGCAGGACACGCAGCTGCTCAGAAATGTTATCCACCCGTTGCTGGGCTTCGTTAGTAATCTCCTGTTGCTCAGCAGCCTTTTGCTGAAGCTCCTCCAGCTGCTCCTCCAAATCGTCTGCCAGGGCTGTACCGGCTGCTGACATGGTCATAACAGCAGCGGTTACAAGACTGATTACCTTCTGTTTTGTGGTAATAATTCTCATGCTGCCTCCTCAGACCTTCAGGAACCGCTTTATAGAAACCGCACTTCCTATGGCCCCCATAATCATGCCACCTATAATAACCACAAGAGTTACGTAATTCAAGAATGGATATTCAGGAATAAGTGGCAAAAATGCCAGGGTGTTATAAATCTTCGCCGTTATTCCAGCATAGGAAAACCGAAGGATAACTGATGCAATCAGGCTTCCCAGCAGCCCCATCACCATTCCTTCCAGTACAAATGGCCAGCGGATAAACCAATCAGTGGCCCCGACATATTTCATAATGGCGATTTCCTTACGACGGGCAAATACTGTAAGCCGTATGGTATTTGCAATAATAAACAGGGTGGCCAAAGCCAGTACAAACATCAAGGCAAAACCAAATATTCTTATAAGGCGGGTGATGTCAAAGAGGTGTTCCATAACATCCTGACCATATTTGGCCATTTCCACCCCCTCCAGCCTTTCAATATTTTCCGCAGCGGTTTTTACCATTTCAGGCTGTACCAGGGTTACCTCAAAGGAATCCGGCAAAGGATTGGTTTCATCAAGGGCCTCCAAAAGTGTTTTCTGATCACCAAGGCGCTCCTTGAATTTTTCCATAGCTTCTTCCTTAGGAACAAAGGTGACACTTTCCACACCCTGCATTTTTTTGAGATCCACTTCCAAATCTCTGGCATCATCCCGTGAGAAATCCTCCTCCAGATAAACCTTGATCTGAACCTGGGATTCCAAAGACTCCACCATTTTATTCATGTTCATAACCAGCATCAAAAACATGCCAAAAATGAACAGGGAAACTGCCACTGTACCTATAGATGCCACCGACATCCAGTTGTTGCGTTTAAGGGAATTAAATACCTCACGAATGAAGTATTCCAAGGTACTAATTTTCATAACCATACCCTCCCCGAGCTTCATCGCGGACTATCTCACCATTTTCAATGGCAATAACCCGTTTTTGCATGGCATCCACAATAGTTTTGTCATGGGTAGCCATAACAATAGTTGTTCCTGAAGCATTAATGCTTTTAAAAATATCCATAATTCCCCAGGAGGTATCTGGATCAAGATTTCCGGTGGGCTCATCGGCAATAACTATGGCCGGGCTGTTTACAATAGCTCTGGCTATAGCCACCCGCTGCTGCTCACCACCAGAAAGCTGATTTGGAAAGCATTTGTATTTATCCCGAAGGCCAACAATATCCAGCACATTATTGACATTTCTCTGCATCATACGACGTGGTGCCTCAATAACCTGCATGGCAAAGGCGATGTTTTCGTAAACGGTTTTGTCAGGTAAAAGGCGGTAATCCTGAAAAATAACCCCCAGACTGCGCCTTAAATACGGCACCTCACGATTGGGCATACGGATTACATCCCGTCCATTCACCGTCAGAATACCGGAAGAAGGCAAAACCTCCCGGAACAGCATCTTAATAAAGGTGGATTTGCCAGCCCCGCTGGGACCAACCAAAAAGACAAACTCACCCTTTTTAATATCTACATTAACATGATTCAAGGCCACCGCACCATTGTCGTAGACCTTCATAACATCATTCATATGAATCATCGAGAAACCTCCATTTCTACACTCCTTCTATTCTAACATAAAACCCCCTTTTCTAAAAGAAATTATAAAAATGAGACTTAGCACCCATTAGCACGGATAAAAACGATTGTCTACAGGTAATCCTTTAACTCAGTAAAAACTATCTCTTTTATTTTCTCCCCTTCAGCCTTGGCCCATCTGGTGTTTAAACCAATTGCCTTGGCAACCTCCATTATATTCTCCATACCAGGTTTTCTTCCTTCCCCATGGACTGTGGTAGCATGCTCTCCACCAAAGGAGTTACTATAGGTTAAATCATAGGCTGGTGAAAGAGCCCATCTGTTTTCATCTTCCGAGTAAATATAGGTAAAATTCTTGGAATGATCATCCCTATTATGAGCAAAAACGTTAAAACACATCAAGCGAAACATTTTTTTGCACTCTTCCATATTCCTGGTCAACTTCAACGTCAGCTTCATCAAAATATCATAGTCAAGATTTGGTATTCGATGAGAGGTTTCCAACAATCCGGCCGCTGATACCATGTGAATCTTCTCCAGACCTTTTTTGCCCACCCTGAAATCAAAGCGCTTTGTCCCAAAATATCCGCTGCATTTATTAGATGGAAACAGCCTTACCGCTGACATTTGAATACCACATAGCCTCGCACACAAAGCATATCTGTATTCCATTTCGCCAACGTTCTCCCGGTCGTAGGTAGAAGGAAATTTTATCAGCCACGGTTCATCATCAATAAAAGTCATTATCTTAGGCCGAACGCCGCAAGACGCCCCCCCATTAACAAAAAGAAAATCCAATTCATCGGTCATTTCGTCATTTAAAACTTTTCGGCACTCAGTAGCAATTTCATCATAACTTAAATTTTTCTCTATATTTTCCACCAAAGCTGTTGGCTTGTAGGAAAGCGCACCCATTCCAGCTTCTCCAACTATACCCAAACGTGTAAGAACATCTACCCTGGCCGGCTCGATACCTTTTTTTCGCATTAACCTATCTACCAACAGTCGCCCCCACCCATCAGGTAAGCTATCGGCAAATACACCAAAAAGCCCCTCAAAGGGGTCATACTTTGGCATAAATACTCTCTTCACCAGTGGCAAAGAAAAGGGACTGATAGGAAAGCCATCTATAAGCCAATTTTTGTTATACTCAAAGGCTGCCAATCGGTTATTAACCAGCACCATATCTCCAACTAGTCGATTGTGATAAAGCACCATCAACTTATCTACCCTGCTCATTTAAAATTTCCTCCAATGACTCATAGAGCACCTGACTAAAAAGGCTCTCCAGCTCCCCCTCCACTTCAAGAGCAATGGCGATTTTAGTCAGTGACTGCAAAGAAATCTCCCCAGTCTGTTCAAAACGCTTTACTGAACCAAAGCTTACGCCTGATTTCATTGCCAGAGCCTGTTGGGACAGTTTTCGACGTTTCCTCAGCTTTGCCATACGCCCTGCCAAAGCTTTATTTATTTCACCAGCTGTACGTTGTTCTAGATTTATCATGCTAATATTTTATCCATTATACAGTATTTTAGCAAGATATAGATAATATATTATCCATATCTTCTATATTTTCATTATAAAAACCTATATTGATTCACAATTATTTTCGCCTATACAGCACTCGTAACAAATCCCGTAGCATTTCTCTCTCATCATCTGTAGGGAAGTGTGCATATATTGTATACCTACCATTCATAAAAATGTTTTCCAAATCGGACAAATCATCCTCCAATGAAGGGTCATCATTTCCCAGCAAATAATCAATGGACACTCCAAAGAAATTGGCTATCTTCTTCAATGTGGCATAGTCAGGTTCCCTTATTCCCCGTTCATATCGGCTATAGGTATTTTGCATTATATCAAGCTTCTTGGCCACTTCAAGCTGTGACATTTCCTGATGTTCACGTAAGGTACGTAATCTTTCCCCAAACATACACTATCCCTCCTGCTTAAAGAGTACGATAATGCATTTAACAATTGTCCAGTTTGGGATATTTATATTGATAATATCCATTTAGGGATATATAATAGGAGGCGACATTTTCTTAACTGGGAGGCCTTAACCTTGCTTTTTAACTCATATCCGTTTATTTTCCTGTATTTACCAATTGTATTTGCAACATTTTTCCTAACGGCTAAATATATCAGCCACCGGGCTGCCACATTTACTTTGGTATTGGCATCCTTCGTTTTTTATGGATACTGGGATGTAAAATACATTCCCTTGCTCTTTGGTTCCATTTGCTTCAATTATTTTATAGGAAGACAACTGAATAAACACACCAAATCCAAATTTTGGCTGGTTGTGGGACTTGGCATCAATATTTTACTTTTGGGATATTTTAAATATACGGATTTCTTTCTAACTACCATAAACGATATTAATGGAGTCCAAATATTTGATCTGCCTCATATTGTATTGCCTTTGGGTATTTCCTTTTTCACCTTTACCCAGTCGGCTTATCTGGTGGATGCTTACAGAAAGGAAGCCGCTCCCCATAATTTTCTGACCTACTGCGAATTTGTAACTATTTTCCCTCATCTGATTGCAGGACCGATTATTAATCATAAGGAAATGATCCCACAGTTTATTAATGAAAAGACATTCCACATTGATTATAAAAATATTGCCTTAGGGCTTACCATTTTTACATTCGGATTATTTAAAAAGGTAGTAATTGCTGACAAACTGGCTGTTTGGGCAAACGAAGCCTTTAGCCATGTAAGTTCGTTAACCTGTACCGAGGCCTGGGTAGGAGCTCTTGGCTATACCTTACAGCTTTATTTTGATTTTTCTGGCTACAGTGAAATGGCTATTGGGCTTGCTTTGTTGTTTAATCTCAAAATGCCTGTCAACTTTAATTCCCCTTATCAGGCTCGTAGTATTATTGACTTTTGGCGTCGTTGGCACATGACATTAGGCTTGTGGGTAAAGAATTATCTATACATTCCTATGGGTGGTAATCGCCATGGCGAGTTTAGTAAAATGCGAAATCTCTTTGTGTCAATGCTGATAATTGGCCTGTGGCACGGAGCAGGCTGGACGTTTATTATTTGGGGCGGCATCCATGGCCTATTACTTATGATAAACCACCAATGGCGGAGACTGAATATTAATCTCCCAAAAGCCATTAATTGGGGAGTAACGTTCTTATGCGTAATGATATGCTGGGTGTTCTTTAGAGCAGAATGCTTTAATGATGCAATTAATGTATTGAACAGTATGGTAGATTTTCAGACAATTGACAGGACAGGATTAAAACGACTTGTAACATTATGTGTAGCAGTTGGATTATTGACAATAATACCTAATCCAATTCAGTTGATAGAAAAAGCTAAATTCCCAACCATAAGATGGGAGGTGGCAACAATTTTATTGTTGGTCTTGAGCATATTATATATTAAGGCCGATTCGCCGTTTTTATATTTTCAGTTTTAAAGAGGTATAGTAGTGATTAACGATAAGAGATATGTCTTGAGTTGTATTTGGATAGGCCTCACTATAATTATATGTGTAGCACTATTTAACTGGTGGCAGGACCCCGCAGGTATTTTTGGAAATAATACTACCTATAAAGAAATGGCCAAAGCAAACTGCGACGGTAAAAGCCTGGTTATGTCCGGTAACTTCAATGAACGACTTTTCGTAAAAAATGTTATAAGCTACGGAGCTAATGACTACGATGTTATTGTTTTAGGATCGAGTAGGGCTATGGGCATTGGTGAAGAAGGAGTGCCCAACGATTTGCGATTGCGTAATTTTGCAGTATCTGGAGCTGCACTAGAAGATGATATTGCAATATGGCATAGTTATACCCAAAATATGGAAAAATTGCCCAAAATGCTTATTATTGGTGTCGATCCGTGGATTTTTAACGCTAATAACGGAGAAACCAGATGGAAAAATGCCTTTGCAGTGGAATATGCCAATGCTATTCGTAATTTGGGATTTGAGTATACTTTGGATAATGATTATACGCAGTTTAGCTCTTTATTATCTATCCAATATACTAAAGAATCCTTGATGAAGATGGTGAAAAAAAATCAGACATTAGCTGTATGGGAAAGTCAGGAAAAAACTGATGAAGAAAGAAACATCAAGTATGGCGATGGCTCAATAGCATATTCTCGGAAATTTTACAGCGAGGACGCTGACGAATTAGCCAGAAATTATATTAAAGATAAAGTATATCAGATTGAAGAATACTACACATTAGGTAAAAATGAAACAGAAGTTTTTGCCTCCTTTGTTAAAATGATTCAAGCCAAAGGGATACAAGTTGTATTTTTCCTCCCACCATACCATCCTCTGGTATATGATTATTTGAACGAGAAAGAAAAATATAAATGTGTATTTGAAGCCGAAAAGTGGTACAGGGATTTTGCAGCTACCAACGGAATTACAGTTATAGGTAGTTATAATCCTGCATCAATGGGCCTTACCGAAAAAGATTTTCTTGATGGTATGCACACCAAACGAGAGCCAGTAAATGAATATTTAAAAATGGCACTAAAATAAATATATCTTCAATGACAAACTGCCCATAGTACATATTTTTGTGTACTATGGGCAGTTTTTATTTATTAGCTTAATTCAGTTGTAGGCCAAATTGTTTCTCTTGGCAATTTCCATAACATTTTCCAGAGGGGTATCAGCCTGTCGCGAGATTTTTTCGTATGGTTCACGGTCTTTGAGCATATTAATAACAACCTTTATAGTTTTTGCTTCCGTAGCTTTCTTGGTGGCTTCTTCAGCTGCTTCTTCTGCCCTGACTTCCATGGCCCTGTTCCAATCCCATTTGAAATTTACCATATCCAAAACTTCCCTCTGTTCCTTGTTGGAGAAATAGTCTTTCAAAAAATCATTTTCTTTACAATACTGTATAGCCTTAATAATAGCTTGACGAAGGGGTTTGCCCTCAGATATTTTCTGCCGCACCCGGGCAACGAAGATACTGTAGCACTTCAAATCATTGCATTTTTGCAAAAGTTCACTGCTTTTATCATAGTTTATGTTAAAAGCCGAAAGCCCCAGCTCCAAAGAATGAGTTTTTTCCGTAAAAGCATCTGACAAATGTCACGAAACAGTGAATCCTTATATGTTCGTCTAGCCTTCATAAAACGCCCCTCCCATGTCATTTTTTAAAAAATCGACCATGGGAAAGCCCTTAAAAGGCTTCTTTTACATGTATCCTCCCAATCTCAACCTAATTTTATCACAAAAGCGGATAACCTAAAAGAAATATGTTATGGCTCATTCCCACATATTTTACAATTTCATTCCATCATATTTCACATTCTAATTCCCTCATATTTCATGTACCCCAAAATGCCCTTAGTACACAACTGGTGCACCAAGGGCATCTTTACAGCAATATTTATTCCAATATCCTGCCATCACGGGAGATGGTTACCACCTGCCAAGGGAGGAATTTGCCACTGTTTTTCAGGGCAGTTTCTGCGGCTCTTTGGAGGCCACCGCAGCATGGAACTTCCATGCGAAGAATGGTGACGCTCTTAACGTCGTTATTGCTGATGATTTCCGTCAGCTTCTCGCTGTAATCTCCCTCATCCAACTTTGGACAGCCAATCAGGGTTATTTTCCCCTTCATGAAATCCTCATGGACGTTGGCATAGGCGTAAGCGGTACAATCCGCTGCAATCAGCAGTTTGGCCCCACCATAAAAAGGTGCCTGGGTTGGAAGCAGCTTTATCTGACATGGCCATTGGTTAAGCTGGGACACTGGACGGGCAGAAGTCATTGGCTGATTATCCTGCTGCGCCCCCGAAGCTTCTGCCTTTCTTAGCTGCATAGCTCTGGAGCCAGGGCACCCCATGCCAACTGGCGGCAGCATAGGCGAAGAAACCGCCGCCTTCGTTCCTGACGCATCATTCTTAGTACTCTGTGCTGCCTTGACTGCCGCTTCATCATAGGCAGGTGCTTCTCTTTCTTCAAAGGTAATAGCTCCAGTAGGACATCCCGGTAAACAGTCACCCAGCCCATCACAGAAATGCTCCCGCATCAGCTTTGCCTTTCCATTTATGATATCTATTGCTCCTTCATGACAAGCCGTAGCACATAGACCACAGCCATTACACTTTTCCTCATCAATATGAATAATTTTTCTAATCATTTTCCTTCCTCCCGTACACACCACTACTCTGACTTGACTTTATGGTAGCAGTATATTACATTGGATAAAAAAAATATGTGGTTTAAGCCACATTTAGGAGAAAATTTATGATAAAGGAAAATTTAACACATTGTATTCTATTTCGAAATATGTCATCAGATGAAATCCAGCAATGCCTTGTATCACTTTCCGCCGAGGAAAAAGCATACAAAAAAGGAGCTATACTGCTTCATGCCGGTGAAGCTACCAGTCAAATGGGAATGGTGGTTTCCGGCAGCGTCACCATTGAAAGTAATGATATATGGGGAAACTGTACTATTCTAGCCCATGTTGGAGAAGGACATTTTTTTGCAGAAACCTATGCCCTGCTGCCCCAGGAGGTTATGCTGGTAGATGTAAAAGCCAATGAGGATTGTCGCGTTCTCTATTTTACAGTTGACAAAATACTGCATACGGCTTTTTCTGTCCCTTGGCAGGAAACCCTGTTAAAAAATCTCCTGCTGATTTCATCTCAAAAAAATCTCGGTCTTTCCCGCCGCAGCTTTCATACTGCTCCCAAAAGCTGTCGTGGCCGGCTGCTTTCTTACCTTAATTCTATGGCACTTCAAAGCGCCTCCACCGAATTTGATATCCCCTTTAACCGCCAGCAGCTGGTAGACTATTTAAACCTGGAACGCACAAATATGTCCAAGGAGCTTACCCACATGAAAAACGATGGACTTATTTTATACACAAAAAATCATTTCAAGCTGCTCCATAAGCCATCGCCGATATAAATTAAAAACTTCCCACACTCATAATTGATACATTTATGCATGTGGGAAGTTTAATTAATTATTTCTTTTTTCTGTCCATCATTTCAAAGGCCAGCTCAGCGTTACGAAGGGCCAGCCGACGAAGCTCAGAAAAAAGCTTTTCATTCTTCTTGCAAAAGCCGGCCTTGTCATTCCACTTAGCACGTACCTTGGCAATCAGTTCATCATATTTTACGTTTTCCAAATCCCCCACTGGGCTCTCACCCACTGACTCCAGAAAACGGTCAATCTTAGGATCATAGGAAACGCCAATCATCGGCACTCCCATAACAGCAGCAAAAATCAAGGCATGGAGCCTGACACCGATAAGCAAATCCATATTTCCCACAATGGACAACAGCTCCTTGGTGGAATATTCTTCCTGCAATACCACGGCGTTACAGCTGGTCATGGAAGCCACCATTTCCGCTGTATGAACATCCTCAGGATACTGCATGGGCAGAAATATTATCCGGGCATCAAATTCCTGGGCTATCTGGTCAGCCGCCCGGGCAATAACTGCCTTGTAATGAGTCCAATCCTGCCATTCACGAACCGAGATGCCCACCAGGGGCTTGGCACCGTAAGCATTGTTCTTGGTTAAAATCGCCCGCCCCATATTTTTATCCACCGGGTGAATGGCATGCACCGGGTCAGAGGTACATTCGATTACAGGGCGACGAATTTTCATTTGCGCCAGCTCCCCCAGAGACCCCTTGTCCCGAACTGTAATCAGCTTTATGCCATTACCTACCAGCCTCATTATCCAGCGGGCAAAGCTCCCCTGTATCGGACCAATCCCTTGGGCATACAGCATTACTGACGTTCCAAGGAGCTCCGCCAACACAATTATCATCAAATAATAGTAAAGGCTACGGCGACTGGTAACATTTTGCAGCAGACTCCCACCACCACTTATCAGCAAATCAGCTTTATACAAAGTGGTAATGATATTGCCTATATCCAACCAGCCAATAGCGTGTACCTTATGACGTACCTTGGTGTCAGCCGGATCGGCGGAAATAACCGTTATATTTAAATTGGGATCCATATCCGTCAATACTTCAACCATTGCTGCCAGCATAGCTTCATCGCCGGCATTTCTGGAACCGTAATATCCGGAAATTACAACATTACTCATGCCTGTTGTCATTCCTTATCTTTATTTATTTTATGCTCAAACTAGTTTTTTGCCTGCTGCGCAGCCAGCCTTGGGGAAACAAACCTACTCCACAGCTGTACAAAAACCATACATATTGCCCCGATAACTGCCCCAAGAACTATACCACCTATACCACGGGCAAAGGACATAAAAATTGGTGACCGCATATGGGCAAAGGTTTCCACCATGGACCCTTGTCCAATAGTTGCAATCAAAACAAGGACGAAAAGCACCATAGTTGGCCATTTTCTGAACCAGGCCAGAACAGCCAGCATAAACGCCGGATGCCCAATTAAAAGCTCCTTGGAGCGCGGGCGGGCATACATTGCCTGCTCCAAAAAATGCCTGAATTTCAACTCTGTAGCCGATACAGGCATACCCATGGTGTGACCTGAACGGGCCACAAACACAATCCCCGCCACCAGTACCAGAAAAAGACCAATCAAGGACTTTACCTTTACCGGCATATCAAGTATCCGGCGAAATTGATTCATAAAGCCCTGGGTATCATCCATTTTACCGTCAAACAAATCAAATCGCTGCATGAAGGCAATGGCCACAAGAATAATCGGCATAATAAAGGTCAGCATTATCCCGCGGAAAATATTGACCTCCAACAGATACTCTGTATCAGCCAATGAGCCAGAAAGGTATGACGCCCCGATATACGACAAGATACCACAGGCAAACAGGGAAAACATCGCAGTGAAAATTATCCTTGGAAGCGAGGTCTTTTCATCCGGTGACTTGCTTTTAAAACGGTCCAGCTGCCAAATAACAGCAATGGCTGGAAAAACATTGGCACTTAACAGTGCAGCCAAAATCCGAACCTTATTACCATGGCCCATTATCACCGGACCGGCCAATACCAATATGGTCAACAGTAAAAGACCATATGTGGCCTTTTTGCCAAGTCCCGGTGCCACCAATGACAGATACAGTACACAGGCTGCCGCCACACCAAGCATTACCAGTGCCCTTACCCATGCCGCCGGATAGAAATGCTCAAACACGCCGGCCTTGCCAATAATAAAGCCATCGGCCACCAGTCGGTCCCTGGTTGCTGAAAAATATGCCATGTTGGTTTCCAGTAAATTCATACCAGGAGCTGGCTTGTCAAATATTTTCAGCAGATTATACCGAATATTGCGTTCAGCATCGGTATTAGACCAACGCTCCACACAATCCGAAATTTTCATCTTCTTTTGTTCATCCTTGGGAATGGAGTACAAACGAGCCGAATGATAGTCATTGGTCTTAGCTATATCCAGCATACCATCCTGCTGAAAAAACTGCAGCTGGGTCACTCCCTCAATCATTCCCAGTGTCAGACCACGTTCAGCCATTTTTTCAGCAGTATATTCGGAATTATCCGGTGCTCCCAGAGTCTGGGAGCCGGAAAAAACAATACCTGATACATTGAAGCCATCAATCCGGCTAAAAAAGGCATCCACATCATCCTTGGTACAGTTACGATAATTAGTCGGCCGGGCCAATACATAAAAGCCACCATCGTTGACCGCCTTCATTTCATCAGTTGGCATCCCCAAATCCATTTTTTCAAAGGACTCAAAGTGGGCCTTCACAGCCAGAACAGTTTCGTTCCCCACCTTCAGCTCCTGCACCCGGTCCCTGCCAAGCCGACGGACTAAATCCTCATAAACCTCCCTGAAGGTCTGCTGATGATGTCCAGTAACATAGACCTCTGTGCCCTTGATAGTACCGTTCTCCACCAATCTTCGCCAATCGGGATCAGTCATGGAGCCATTCTGGTAGCTGGACAGGATTTCACTGCCATTGACTGCTGTAGTTTTACCATTGACATTGAGCTTTTTAAAGGTGGTTTCATAAACTGCCAGGGAGGTTATACCGGCTTCCTTGGCCTTAGCCATCACCTCTGAAACTGGGACTCCCTCCCGCTCAGCCAATTCCACCAAATCCTCATAATCCACAATCAGCTCAACGGAATTATTGGCCACCTCTACCTGATGACGCTGAATATTTATAAACAATGAGGCTATCAAGCCAACAAAAATAAGTGTTATTAAAAGCTTGTCATATGAAAACTGTTTCATATCAGGTATTCTCCTTAGATTTTTGAGTTGCGGTAGCTGGCCGTTATCATAACCTGGCCTTCCTGCATCTCCACATCATCAACCTCACAGCGGATAGGCATTTTATACAAATCGAAGAGCAAAATATCCCCAAAGAAATTGCTGATTACCGCCTTGCCAAGCACTGCATTTTTTATATCCAGTCTGGTCATGTGAAAATATACTGCCCCATCTTCCTCAAAAACAATTCCCTCCAGGGTAATATCAGCAGTACGTCCCAATAGCTTCACTGTACCGGTGGCCGACATTCGTTCACTGTTAATAGTGGCCTGTATATTGTCCACCTTTTCCAGCTTTCGTTTTAAAAGCTCTTCAAGGGAGGCCTGGGAAATAGTACCCTTGATTTCCAGCCGATCAGCTGAACGTACTGCTGAGCCATCACGACTGTGAAGGGCAGAAAAATCGCCCCAGACATTAGTCCCGTCCAGAGTAAGCTTGTCAACCTTTACCTGGCCTATCATAGCATTGTCAGCATCAATATGAATACTGTCCAGCTTGCCGGCAAGCAGCATGAAGCCCGGCATTGATGACAGGCCGGTATCCACCCTTTCTGCCGAAGTAGCTTCCTGAACCTGATGAGATATGGTTCCCTGCATTATCCCTGGCAGCAGAAGCTGACAAAACACCAGAAATAATATAATTATTGCTAAAATTATCTTAACAATTCTGCTCAAGTAATACTCCTATCCCTACGACAAAATAATACCATGCTCAAAATTACACATTCAGCATTACTGATTATCTCGACCCATATACCCCTTCTGTCACTTCGTGACATCTCCCCCAAGGGAGACAAGCTCAGCTTTTCCTATAAGCTATGTATCGATAAATTCTTTCGTCTTGCCTCCCCATGGGGAGGTGGTTGCTTCAAGCAACCGGTGGGGGTAATTACGCATTCCGCATTCCGAATTCAGCATTAATATTACACCTCATCCGTCAGCCTAACGGCTGCCACCGACGGAGCTTTGCTCCTAGTACCTTTAGGTGCTTCCCCTCAAGGTGAAGGCTTTTATTACGCATTACGAATTAAATCTGATGGTTGGCCTTCGCTCTTAAAAATGCCTCAATAAACATATCCAACTCTCCATCCATTACCGCCTGTGTGTTACCGGTTTCTGCATTGGTACGATGATCCTTTACCATGTTATATGGATGGAATACATAAGACCGAATCTGACTTCCCCACTCGATTTTCTGCTGATCACCCTCCAGGGAAGCAATTTCCTTTTCCTTCTTTTCCTCCTCCAGCTCAAAGAGCTTGGCCCGAAGCATTTTCAGGCACTGCTCCCGATTTTGCAGCTGAGAGCGCTCATTTTGGCATTGTACCACGATACCGGTAGGCTCATGGGTCATCCGCACCGCCGATGAGGTTTTGTTAATATGCTGACCACCTGCGCCGGAAGCCCGGTAGGTATCTACCCGCACATCATCCATGTTGATTTCCACTTCAACAGTGTCATCCAGCTCCGGCATTATATCACAGGCACAAAAAGAGGTATGCCGACGGGCCGCCGAATCAAAGGGAGAAATCCGCACCAGCCGGTGAACACCCTTTTCCGACTTCAGAAAGCCGTAAGCATTGTGGCCCTTAATAAACAGAGTAACCGACTTTACCCCTGCCTCATCACCTGGCAGCATATCGGCGGTTTCCACTGTAAAACCATGACGCTCAGCATATCGTCCATACATTCTAAGCAGCATACTGGTCCAGTCCTGAGCCTCAGTGCCACCGGCTCCGGCATGAAGGGTCAAAATGGCATTATTGGCATCATATTTGCCAGAAAGCATAACCTCCAGCTGCAATTCCTCCAGGGACTTGTCAATGGCCTCCATATCAGCCTTTACATCGGCCTCAACAGAGTCATCCTGGTCCTCCATACCCAGCTCCCACATGACCTGAACATCGTCAAACCTGGCCAACAAAGCCTTGTATTTATCGACACTGATTTTTACATCATTCAGCTCCTGATTGATTTTCTGAGCCTCCTCCGGATTATCCCAAAAGGTAGGCTCTCCCATCTTATATTCCAATTCTGCGATTTTTTCTTCTTTGTGAACAACATCCAGAGCCTTTTCCATCTCCTTCAGCCGCTCCTGGAGCGCCGTTATTTCAGGCTTTAAATCCTCCAGCATGATCTCACATCCTACTTTAAAATTA
>JAFVER010000187.1 GCA_017475925.1 Anaerovibrio sp.
CACTGACGGTATAGGGGCTCAGAAATGAGCCCTTTTTTTGATGCCTCACCCACCATCTGGCTGACGGGGCAGCACACAGCCCCGGAAAGAGAGCGCACCTAAAGGTACTAGCTTCGCGTCGCCGCCCCACCACCCGGCATACGACCCACCCATAATAAAAAAGCCACCTCTTTTCTACAGGCACTTGGGGTCCAATTCCCCGCGGCGGTAGAAAAGATAAGTAGCTCTTTGTATATGTATAATATTAAATTAGATCCATTATGTCAATAAGAAGTTAATTGACAGTAACCGCAAATGAATATATACTGAGAGAAATAAAAGCAGTTGCCAGTAAGGGATGTCTGCTCTTTGAGCGGTACAATCGTGCTGGAATTGCCTTTATAAACATCCAAAGCAGAGGTGGCTTGTGGGTGTCTCGGCTTATGTAGCTTAGAAACAGTTCCGAGCACTTTACCCTCTGCTTTTTTCATTTCCATCAATTCACCAATACGACCCGCTGAATTTGGCGGGTAACTCAACAAAATAATAATCTTAGGGCTGTTCTCAACTCAGAGAATAGCCCTTTAGTTTTGGGCAAAAGAAAAGCCCTGCTAATTTCCCCATAAATTGAAACAAGCGGAGGCTTCCGTTCCCTCCGCTGTTAGTAATGACACTGGAAGAAATTATACAATAGCCCATGGCGGGCATCCGGTACTTAGATGGATGATGGATAACATCTTCATAAAGACAGACCCAGCCGGGAACATAAAGCCAGACAAAGAAAAATCCACAGAGAAAATTGACGGTGTTGTGGCCACGATAATGGCCTTGGACCGTGCAATCCGCTGTGGATTGGATAACAGTGAAAGTATTTATGATGAGCGTGGGCTGCTATTGATTTAAGACACAACAGGTGCTACAGCCTTTTTGGCCAATAGCTCAAGCAGACGCTTGGATGATCCGTTTGGAGTGTTTCTGCCAGCTTCCCATGCTTCTATAGTTTTTTTGCTTACACATAAAAATTTGGCAAGTAGGTTTTGAGTAAGATTATTTTCCATACGGATATTTCGTATTTCACTTGGGGTGAAGTTTCGTACAGTATCAACATCGATGGTCAATACAGTTTGTTTCAGATTGGCGCCGTCGGTAGTTTCAATATCATCGATAATCTCATTTAAAGATGCACTTATCATATCGTATGCTTTACTCATATTATTACACATCCTTTCTGACATAAATCTTCTCAAGTTTTTCAATCAATAATTTGATGTTGTTCTTTTCAGTTTTGGAGAGATTTTCCATCTCATTTTTCGCAAATACCATAATAAGGAAAATTGTACCTTTAATTTCAAAATCAACATAACAAACCCTGGCACAATGGGATTTGCCTCTATTTCCATAGCTATAACGGACTTTTCTGAGACGGCCGGTGCCTTGCATAACAGGACCAATTTTAGGGTTTTCCAAAAGAATAGATTGAAGTTCCCTAAGATTTTCATCTGTCAGTCCCAGTTCTTTCCACTGCTTTTCAAATAATTCACCGTGGATAAATTTTCTGCTTACTTTCATTGGATTACCTCTATTTAGATTTACCCTATTCAGTAGGGTGGTTCAATATAGATATTATCATAGGATTATGAATATGTAAAGGAGGCATCAGCCTATGAATCTATTTTCTAAACTGTTTCGTTCAAGGGACAAGCCAAGGGATTATCTGTCAGTCCATTGGCCTTTTTTGTTTGGTGGCACTGCCGCCGGGAGAAATGTCAATGAACGGACATCCATGCAGGTTACGGCAGTTTATGCCTGTGTCAGAATTCTCTCCGAGGCAATAGCCAGTCTGCCACTTAATGTGTACCAGTATGGGGCGGAGGGCAGTAAGGAAAAGCTCTATACCCATCCGCTTTACCGCCTTCTGCATTATGAGCCAAACCCTGAGATGACCAGCTTTATCTTCAGGGAGACTATGATGAGTCACTTGCTTCTTTGGGGAAATGCTTATGCCCAGATTATAAGAAATGGCAAAGGCGAGGTTATTGGCCTTTATCCGCTTCTTCCAAACAAGATGGATGTAAGCCGTAACAAGGCTGGGCGACTTATATACACCTATAGGCGCAATTCTGATGAGGCTGGTTCGAAGAAGGATGAAGAGGTCGTTCTCAAACGAGAGGATGTACTTCATATCCCGGGACTTGGCTTTGATGGCCTTATTGGATACAGCCCTATTGCCATGGCCAAGAATGCCATCGGTATAGCAATAGCCACTGAGGAATATGGAGCCACGTTTTTTGCCAATGGTGCCACACCGGGAGGAATACTTGAACATCCGGGTGTTGTTAAAGATCCTGAGAAACTTCGCCAAAGCTGGAAGTCCCAGTTCTCTGGTAAGAACAGTCACAGCGTTGCTGTGCTGGAGGAAGGGATGACTTTCAAACAGATGGCCATACCGCCTAATGAAGCACAGTTCCTTGAAACCAGAAAATTTCAAATCAATGAGATAGCTCGAATTTTCAGAGTACCGCCACACATGGTAGGGGACCTTGAAAAGTCGAGCTTTTCTAATATTGAGCAGCAGTCCTTGGATTTTGTGATGTACACCCTTAATCCTTGGATAGTTCGCTGGGAACAAGCAATGCAGCAGGCACTTTTGCTGCCATCAGAAAAGAGTCAGCTGTTCTTCAGGTTCAATGTGGATGGTCTTCTTCGTGGGGACTATCAGAGCCGGATGAACGGCTATGCTGTGGCAAGGCAGAATGGCTGGATGTCAGCAAATGACATAAGGGAGCTGGAGAACATGAATCCTATTCCTGCTGAGGAAGGAGGTAATCTGTACCTTATCAACGGAAATCTTACAAAGTTAAAAGACGCGGGTATTTTTGCAAAGCCTGCTGAAAGGAATGATTTAGATGAGTCGTAAATTTTGGAATTGGGTGAGGAATGATAATGATGAAAGAATACTTATGCTCAATGGTGAAATCTCTGACCAGACTTGGTTCGGGGATGAAGTCACACCTCAGGAATTTAGAAACGAGCTTAACAGCTGCCAGGGTAAAGTTACTGTTTGGATTAATTCTCCTGGCGGGGATTGTTTTGCTGCTGCACAGATATATAACATGCTCATGGAATACCCAGGATGCGTTGATGTTCACATTGATGGCATTGCTGCTTCAGCAGCTTCGGTAATCGCTATGGCTGGAAGTCATGTGGCCATATCCCCGGTTGGCATGATGATGATTCATAATCCTGCTACTGTCTCCATCGGGGATGAGCGGGAAATGAAGAAAGCAATAGAGATGCTTTCCGAGGTCAAGGAGTCCATCATCAACGCTTACGAGCTTAAGACCGGACTTCCAAGAAAGCAGCTGTCAAACATGATGAACGCCGAGTCCTGGTTCAATGCCAAAAAGGCTGTAGAGCTTGGCTTTGCTGACAGCATTCTTTATGACACCGATGAGGATGATGAGCCGGAGGCCATGATTTTTTCAAGGGCTGCGGTGACAAATTCATTCTTGGATAAATTAAGGGCTACAAAGCCAGTTGAAGACAATAGAGTTGACGCATCTGAATTTCAGAAGCGTCTTTTTTTGATTGGAGGAATGTAATATGGATAAGATTAATGAACTGATTGAAAAACGTGCTAAGCTCTGGGAGGAGGCCAAGAACTTCCTTGATATCCATACTGATGAGGATGGCAAGCTCTCTGCTGAAGATGCTGCTACCTATGAGAAGATGGAGGCTGATGTGGTGGATATGAAAAAGTCCATCGATCGCCTGCAGCGTCAGGCGGTTATTGATAGGGAGCTTGATAAGCCAACCAGTACGCCTATTACCAATGAACCATCTTCTGGTAAGGCACCAGCCAATTTCCGTGCTACGGATGAATACCGTAAGGAAATGTTGGCAGCAACCCGCAACCGCTTCCGCAATATCAGTAATGTGCTTAAGGAAGGTGATGACCAGCAGGGTGGTTATCTCGTGCCAGTTGAGTATGATAAGCGTCTCGTTGATGTGCTGAATGCGGAAAACATTATGCGTAATCTTTCTACTAAGATTACCACCTCCGGGCAGCACAAAATCAATATTGCTGCCACAAAGCCAGCAGCTGCCTGGATTGAAGAAGGAGAGACACTCGGTTTTGGTGAGGCAACCTTTGACCAGATTATGCTTGATGCATATAAGCTCCATGTGGCTATCAAGATTACTGAGGAGCTTCTCTACGATAATGCCTTTAACCTCGAAAGTTACATCATCGACCAGTTTGGTAAAGCACTGGCCAATGCAGAAGAAGATGCCTTCCTTAATGGTGATGGCAAAGGTAAGCCTACAGGCATTTTTGATGCTGAAAAGGGTGGACAGTTTAATACCACGACTTCCAGCAATAGCATTAGTGCCGATGATATCATCACCCTGATTTATAACCTTAAGCGTCCGTACCGCAAGAATGCGGCATTTATCACTAACGATAAGACTTTGGCTTCTATTCGTAAGCTGAAGGATAACAATGGCGTGTATATGTGGCAGCCGGCACTTACTGCAGGTGAACCAGATCGTATTTTAGGTTATGAAGTACACACCTCTGAATATGCACCAGAATCTGCGACAGGAAAGCCAGCTATGGCATTTGGTGATTTCTCCTACTATAACATCGGTGACCGCGGTACACGTTCCATGCAGGAACTGAAGGAACTCTTCGCTGGTAACGGTATGGTGGGATATGTGATGAAAGAACGTGTCGATGGGCGCCTTATCCTCCCAGAAGCAGTTCAGATTCTTTCTATGAAGGGTACTTCTTCCAAGCCATAATAGAGGTGAGGTAAATGCTGGTAACTCTTGAGGAAACCAAACAGTATCTTAGGATTGATGGCGACTATGATGATGAGCTGATTAAAGGGCTTATGTCCACAGCAAATGATTTATGCCTGGCAATCTTAAGACAGGACGAGTCGGAATTGGACGGGGAAAATCCCCGGCTGAGAACGGCTATTTTTTATGCGGTGACTTATCTTTATGAGCACCGTGATGAAGCAGATCATAGAGGGTTAGCCTTAACCCTCCGTGACCTACTGTCCGGACTCCGTAAGGAGGGGTTCTGATGAAGGTAGGGAAAATGCGTTATCGTATAAAACTTCAAATTCCAACAGATGAAA
>JAFVER010000188.1 GCA_017475925.1 Anaerovibrio sp.
ACGTTATTATACTGATACTGTTTAGTAGGTGTGGTCTGCCAGGTTGCGGTTATATTATCCTTTACATCAATATGGAACAATGCGGCCTTCCAAGTATGACTGCCGTGATTCTGCTTCCAGCCGATTTCATAATTGATACCCTTGGATGGCTTCAAATTTGGATTTGGAATAGCAAAGTCAGAGTCCTTGTTCATTTCTGAATAGGTTGGCATCTTAAAGGACTGTGCAATAGAAACATAAATATTGTTTTCCTCATTCATCTTGTGCAGCCAGGAGCCTGACATACTGAAATTGCTGTAGTTCTGGTCTCTGAATGCACCAGTGGTCCAGGTTTCACGGGCGCCGAAGGTTACATTGTTTTTGGCATCAAAATCATGGTCAACCTGGGCAAAGGCAGCCCATACATTTCTATCAAAGCTAGATGAGGTCCCGGCAGTAGTCACATAAGCATTATAACTTTCCCGCTGACCGCTAAGTCCAGCAACAAGTCTGGTGGCAGCTGACAATGTCCATTTCTTCTGAGCATCTACACCATAAGATGTATTTTTCTCACGGGTATGGTAGTCCTTATTGCTATAGCTGTATTTCTTTGTCTTACTGGAATATGAAGCATCAGTGTACCCCTTGGATTCAATAAAATTGATATTGTTGAAAATAGATACCTTCCAGTCATTATCATGGAATACAGCCTGCATATTGTGATTAATAGTATCATATCGTCTGGTCTGATACCGGTCACCAACGTTAAACGGCCCATCATAGCCAGCATTGATTGCACTAAAGGAACGGTCATAATATCCCATATTTTCCGAGAAATTATAATATACGTCCCACATATCACTAAGAGAACCAGAAATATTCAAATTTTCCTTGGACAAATCATAGGTATAATACTTCAACTCAGCCCCGCCCTGCAAAGCTGGAGAGCACTGGTCATGCTTTTTTCCAATCATGGATTTGAAATAACCAATATGCCAGCGGTCATCACCAACGTTTACACCATAATTATAAGCACTGCGGTTACCAACACCAAAGGTTACCGAGTTTTTATCTACACCCTTTTTAAGGATGATGTTTACCACACCACCGATGGCATCAGAGCCGTACAATACAGAGCCGTTGCCCTTTATTACCTCAATGCGTTCAATGTTTCTGGCATCAATAGAGCCCAAATCATATTTTCCACGGTATTCCATTGGCGTACCATTAATCATTACCAATGTACCATCCTTGTAGCCACGGACAATAACATCATTTGTCATAGTACCCATATTGGAGTTGGCGTTACCAATGCAGTCATATTGGATGCCATTTAGCTTCTTCAGCACATCCATAGCTGAGGCTGCGCCCATTTCCTTTATTTTCTCAGCAGTAACTACCTCAGTCCCTGCGGCAATATCAACATCCTTCTTTTCAGTACGAGTTGCAGTTACCACTACCTCTTCATCGCCAAAATCAGCCACATCAGCAGCCAATACACTGGAGCTGGCGGCCATAACAGCCAACGCAACTGCCATACTCAAATACTTTTTGTTTTTCATTTCCGTTTCTCCTCCAAAATTTATATAAAATTTATGTACACCTCATCCACCGCACGCGGTCCCCCTTCCCCCCAAGGGGAAGGCTTAATTTTAACAAAGGTAGTATATTTCCTGCCATATAAGGCATCTATGTGGGACAGCCCCCTTCCCTTCGAGGGGAAGGGTTAATTTTAACCTCATTCTTTTCGTGTAGCTCAACACCTGAGTACTCTGCCAAAATCGCCTGAACCAAGCCTTCTCCCATGGAGAAGGTGGCTGCGAAGCAGACGGATGAAGTTATTGCAAATCGGTATGCTTTCTCAATAAATACAGAAAATATGGTGTTCCCAGCACCGCAGTCATAATTCCCACATTTATCTCACTATTAGTAAGAATACTTCGGCCAATGCTGTCACAGAATATCAAAAATACGGCCCCTGCTAAAATACTTACAGGCAATAAATGACTGTGATTTGGTCCCACCAGCATACGCATCATATGGGGAATAATCAACCCTACAAAGCCGATACTACCACTTATACAAACCCCGGAAGCCGTAGTCAGGGCAGCCACCATTAATAAAATAAGGCGATACCTTACCACCGGCATACCTACGGCCTTGGCCTCAGCTTCTCCAAGGGCAAGGATATTCAGATGCCTTGCCATTAAAAGCATGATGATTATACCCAGGGTTATGGGAACAACTCCCATAAGCACATGCTCCCAGCGACGATAATCCAAGCTTCCAATGGTCCAAAACAGATATTGTTGCACCTTATGGTCGTCCATTACTGTTAAAAGGGCCGCTGTAATGGCACTAAACAGCATACCTACAACCACTCCAGCCAACAGCAGTGTCAATACTGGAATACGGCCGTTTCTTGTGGCCAGTCCAATTGTAAGAGTTACCGCCAACAATGCCCCTACAAAGGCAAAGGCAGGCAGTCCAAACATGCTGGTACTGTTCAGGCCCAAACAGATTGCCGCCACGGCCCCACATGTAGCCCCACTGGAAACTCCAATAATGCCCGGATCAGCCAGTGGATTACTAAAAAGCCCCTGTAAAACCGTACCGGAAGCGGCCAGACCAGCCCCTACCAACAAGGCAACTGCCGTGCGGGGTAGCCTTATATACATCAGCACCGCTTCCTGCTGCTCAGTAAGCTGTAGCTCATTAAGCAAAGGAATATTAAGCTGATGCAGTCCCCAGGCAACCACCTGAAAAAAGCCTAAATCATATTGCCCAGCTGACAGGGAAAGACATATGACAAAAAACAATGCAACAATAAGTACCGTCAGGACAAGCTTCAGATGATATTTTTTCATAATTCACCTGTCCTTTCAGTCGCTTCACCAGACCCAACGATAATATTCAAAAGCTGATTTTTTTCATCAGTTCCCGGCTGCGGCAGGGTGAAAATATCTGTGTGTCCAGTCTCTGGATTTACAAGCGCGCGTATATCCACGCCGTAGGCCTCGGACAAAAGCTTATCTGTCAAAACCGCTTTTGGTAGCCCATCAGCCAAAATTTTTCCCTGGTTGATAAGCATAAGTCGTGAACAATATCTGGCGGCAAGATTCAGCTCATGCACTACCATTATTACTGTTTTTCCTCTTTTACACATTTCCTGACAAAAGCGGAAAATTTCCTCCTGGTAAAACAAATCCAGACCGGCAGCCGGTTCATCAAGAAACAGCAAGGGAGTCTGCTGAGCCAAAATTTTTGCCAACAAAACCCGTTGCCGTTGACCGCCGGACATAGCTTTTATAGGAATCCTTCTTAAATCATGGACTCCGGTATATTTCATACAAGCTTCCACAATCCGCTTATCATCGTCACCTGGCTGCTGCCACCATTTTTTATATGGATAACGGCCGGCAAGAACCATATCCCAGGCTGTATAATCGAAGGTAAGCTCAATTTGCTGCTGTAGATAGGATATTCCGGTAGCCAGCTCCCGTTGCTCATAATCCTGCAATTTCCTGCCAAATAACTGAATAGTACCAGCTTTTATTGGTAAAAATCCTCGTAGAGCTTTTAAGAGAGTACTTTTTCCAGCACCGTTTTTTCCTATTATTCCAATAAATTCACCCTTATTTACAGCAAATGATATATCTGTTAAAATCTTATTTTCTTCATAACCCGTTGTTATGCTCTGCACATTCAATACTATTTCCATACCTTACTTACTCCGCCACTGACAAATGCTGCTGGGCATCCAGCTTGAATTCATCGCCATATACACAATAGGCTATTTCCTGCGCACCAAAGACAAAGTCCTGCGAGGAAGCATAAATATATCCATCCCTGGGCTCTCTGATGCCATTGTTTTCTATGGCCTTTATATGCTGCAAGGACGGGTCATGTAAATAACTGTCCTTAAACCCTTGATTGTCAAATGTTCCATGGGCAGAAAAGCTTGGCAGAAAAATGATATCCGGGTTTATCTTGGCTATCATTTCCTTTGTCAGCTTTATACCACGATGGAGACCAGCCTCTGATAGGCCATTAATGACCCCTGCCCATTGACATTCATCATCATAGACGCAGTCCTTACCACCGTAGTTTTGCACAACGGATATTAATACCACCCGTTTTCGCTGCTCAGGTGGAACTAGCCGGTCAACTTTTTCCTTCAGCTTGGTTAAATGCTCATCCATTTTGGAAATAAGCTGCTGGCCCTTTTCTGGTTCCCCTACGGCTGCTGAAATAAGAGTGATATTTTCTTTTATATCAGCTAAATTTTTTGCTCCACGCACCACCACAACATTAATGCCCATATCCCTAAGGGACTGAACATACTCCAAATTACCCCAGTCGGCTGCAATAACCAAGTCTGGCTTTAAAGCCACCAGCTCCTCCAGCTTTGGATGCCGCACCTTGTTTGGTATCTGCTTAGCCAGCTCCACCACATTTGAGCTGTTGGGGTCGTCCAAATTTCGGTTACAGGCAATCATTCTATCTGGCTTTACCAGGCCTAAGACAATAGTGTCTGTTCCAATGGTCAAAGTGACAATCCTCGATGGCTTTTCCTTAAAATGCACCACAGTGCCATGACAATCTGTCACATCATACTCGCCAGAGGAAACGGTTTCCTGTTTGGAACAACCGGAAACCAGCACCATAATCACAGCTATTGCAAGAATAAATAGTATTTTGTAATTTTTCATAAGCATCCCCTCGTTTTTACCCATAAAATAAGAAGAACGGTCAACATTAAATTTGACCGTTTTAGACACAAAAATAAAATGCTTTTCTTCCAAAAGGCAGAAAAGCAAGACAGCAACTCAAAAAGCTACATAATCCCCTTCCTGTCGCTCGCAGGTAAAAACGGTGACTGAAAAACAGGCAGTTCTCCTGACTTGACTCATCGCTGACTGCGCCTTCCCAGAATACTCCAGTGACCTATTGCAGCCTTGCTCCTCTTACAGTGGCGGGACCGTGCCGGACTTTCACCGGCTTCTCTATTAAGCTCAGTACACTAAACTCAGGGAGAGCTTGAAGCTCCCACTGAATAAGTATCATTTTACAGTGTACATAGCACCTGCTCCAAATATTAAATTATGATTAAAATTACCTCTTTAAGTATACTATTACTTATTTATTTGTCAAACTAATTTTAGAAAAATCGTAGCATTGCCCTTATCCAAGCACTTTATGACAACCTTACCCTAAGGGGAATACCTAACTTGAACCTCATCCGTCTCGCATAGCTCGACACCGACGCGAAGCTAGTACCCTTGGGTGCTTCCCCAAAGGGGAAGGCTGGTTTCACCATCCCCCGGACGAGCCGCCACCGCCGGAGCTGCCACCACCATAGCCTCCGCCAGAGCTTCCGCCACCTCCACCGAAGAAGCCACCACCGCCTCTGCCACCTCTTCGTTTGAAGGTATTTGTATAGCCAAAGCCGCCAAAATGACCAAAGGTAACGATATAAAGTAAAGCCATCAGCAAAAATACTATTATATTCATACCCGTAGTCACCAGCAAATCAATCAACGGTATTCCAAAGAAGCCAATTATTAAAACAATGGCAAGGAAGATTCCACCATAAAGAATATCCTCCCACCACTCATACTCCTCAGACTCGGTGGATACTTGAGCTACACCGGAGTCGGCTGGAGGCTCTGCATTGTATTCGTCATAGGTTTTTTTTGCCAATTTTTTGTAGGCCAGTAAGATTCCCTCAGAGTATTCCTTATCCTTAAAATAAGGTGTCATATCGTCTAATACTTCACCGGTAAAGCCATCGGTTAAAGCACCCTCCAGCCCATAGCCCACCTCAATGCGAAATTTTCGGTCTTCCTTGGCCACCAGCAGCAATACTCCGTTATTCTTTTCCTTATTGCCTATTCCCCAGCTACGAAACAGCTTGTTAGAATATTCTTCTATGGAATTTCCATCCAAGGAAACAATAGTTACTACTACAAGCTGAGCACCGAAGCGTTTATCCAAATCCGTTCCTATTTCTAAAATTTCCTTTTTATCATCAGACATTACCATGCCAGCAAAATCTGCCACATAAATATCCTGTTTAGGTGGTGCCGGAATATTAGCTGCCAAAGCCGTTCCCTGAACAAGGAAAAATACCGCTACCAAAACCAGCTGACACAGTGTCTTTAACCCCTGCATTAAAATACCACCTGTGGAACCGCATGGGCCGGCTCATCCGCTGCAAAAGGTGCTACCTCTGTATAGCCCAGCAGTCCGGCAACTATATTGCCAGGAAAGGTTCCAATGGTTACATTGTAATTTCTTATGGCATCATTGTAGTCCTTACGGGCCACGGCAATACGATTTTCCGAGCCGGATATTTCCCGCATAAGCTCAGTGAAATGAGCATCTGCCTTTAGCTCAGGATAGTTTTCTGCCACGGCAATTAATCGACCCAAGGCACCAGATAAAGCCGTATCCGCTGCCGCCATTTCCTCCGGGGATTTTGCTCCGGCTACCTGAGCCCGGGCTGCCGTCACCTCTGTCAAAACCTTTTCCTCGTATTTCATATAGCCCTTTACAGTATTTACCAGGTTTGGAATCAAATCCGCCCGCCGCTGTATTTGATTTTCTATCTGGCCATACTGAGCATCAATATTCACCCGCGCTGTTTTTACGCTGTTATAGGTGCTTATTCCACCAATAATCACCAACACAAAAATAACAACTGTTATAATACTGCCCATTCTTAACAAAATAAATTCCCACTATTTATATTATTGGCACCTCTCCCACAGATATATTATTCTACCGTAGTAACTATTTTATTATCCTTTACTGTAAATTGTACCATCTGGGACAGAGCACTATCCACCGTAGGGCTGACGAATTCAAAGCAATATCCATATTCTCCATCCCCCATGTTTTCATCAGCAAAAACAGGTTGACTGCCAATTTGGAAGTTATCTACCTCCACCGGAGAAAATTCTTCCTCCGCACCGCTCATGGTCATAGCATAATGAATGGTAGTAATGGTATCTCCCTCCTTTAGCTTAATGAGATTACGGTCCCCCATGCCATATTCGTCAATTCCTTTTCTTGCTCCAAGGATTTTATAGCTGTTATCGGCGAAAATATAAGCCACCATCAGGTTACATTCCACCCCATTGAGCTTTATTGGCACAGAATACAGGTTATATCCGTCCTCCTCTGCGGTAATTTCCACATAAACCGGGTGTCCGTCCAGCATAGGCCACATACCATTAAAGTTATCCTTGAATATTCCCGTTTCCCAATCCGCTATAATATTTGAATCACTGCCAAGATGAAGAATAATATCATCCTCAGCGTTCATGTACATTAACTGAAAATGTATAGAGGAAAGCTGATTCATTTGGCCCTCTGACAAAGTGACAAAGGCATATCCCTCCGAGTCAACATCTACCGGCAAATCCTCCAGCATAGCAATATCATAAAGTCTTTGAGACGGCTTCTCCACCGGAATATTTACCCCTTCATTACCGGTAACATCACCATTAAGAAGGGCCTCCGCTTCCTTTGGCAACTCACCATACAGCAAATAGTAATACAGGCACTTTTGTGGTAAAGGAGCGGCATTTTGCGCCGCATAGCCGGCAAAGCTTTCAATATTACCATCATAAGGATAGTAGCTGGACAATCCGCTGCCCATTTGCCGATAATCCCCCTGCA
>JAFVER010000189.1 GCA_017475925.1 Anaerovibrio sp.
TAGTAGTTCCCTGATAATCCACCTGCAGACCACCACAAACCGCCATGGCAGCATCCCGAACAATTCCCTCAGTAATGTCCATCAAGTCATTATAATCAGCATAGGCCTGATAAATCTCAATAGAAGTAAACTCAGGGTTATGGCGAACATCCATGCCTTCATTACGGAACACACGGCCAATTTCATAAACCCGCTCCATACCGCCTACAATCAACCGCTTTAGGTTAAGCTCAGTAGCAATACGAAGGTACATATCCATATCAAGGGTATTGTGATGGGTAATAAACGGACGGGCCGCTGCACCACCGGCAATTGTTCCCAAAACCGGAGTTTCAACCTCCAAAAAATCCCTGGAATCAAGATAGTTACGAATAGACTTTATGATATTGGTCCTTGCTACAAAGGTATCCATAACCTCAGGATTCATAATCAAATCAACATAACGCTGACGATAACGGATTTCTGTATCAGTAAGGCCATGGAATTTTTCCGGCAGTGGCCGCAGAGACTTGGACAGCAAATCAAAAGCCTCCACCCGCACAGTCAGCTCCCCACGGTGGGTACGGAACACATGCCCCTTTACCCCAATAATATCACCTATATCCAACAGCTTGAACTGCTTGTATTTTTCTTCCCCCAAAACATCCAGCTTAAAATAAATCTGGATACGGCTGGTGCGGTCCATTAAAACAGAAAAGCTTGCCTTGCCATGTCCACGAATAGCCATCAGACGACCGGCAATAGAAACCTCTTCTTCACTTTCCTCATCTCCCTGAAGATGAGCGTATTGCTCCAATATCCGTGCGTTATGATGTGATACCTCAAAGCGATGGCCAAACGGCGCAACGCCCATGCTTTTAAAGGCCTCCAGCTTATCCCGGCGAACCTTCAGCAATTCATTCATATCCTCCTGAACAGGAGTATTCTGATTATTTTCTGCCACGTTTTCTATCTCCCAAACATCAATGCTTAATTTCTACAATCTCATAATTGATAATATTTTCACCAACATGAACCTCTACTGTTTCACCTACGGATTTACCAATAATCGCCATCCCCACCGGTGACTCATTGGATATTTTTCCTTCATCAGGGTCGGCCTCAGTGGAGCCTACCAGCTGGTATTCCTCAGTTTCATCAAACTCCAAATCCTTTAACACAACAGTGGAGCCCATTCCAACCATATTGGTATCAGTGGAGCCCTCAATAATCTTAGCATGGCGGATTTTCTCCTCCAGCTCGGCGATTTCTCCCTCCAAAGCTGCCTGAACATTTTTTGCATCATCATATTCGGAGTTCTCGGAAAGGTCTCCTAAAGCGATGGCAGCCTTTAACCGTTCAGCGACTTCAAGCCGTTTGACACCTCGCAAATTATCCAGCCTAGCCCGCATTTTTTCTAAACCAGCCTCTGTAACAAGTACACTTTTGTCTGCCATTAATAAAAACTCCTTTTCTCAACAAATAAGAGTGCCTTTAGCACTTATCCTTAGGCACTCAAAAAATTACCATATTTTCAACATGGAGAGCTGCTGTATCAAGAAATAATACCTATTAAACAACACGCAAAGAGAACTGTCACTCCAGTAACAGCTCCCAATGCTCATAATCGATTATAAAGTCGCCCCAACAGACTTTATCTCATCAATCTCCACACTGCTTGGTGCATAAACAACCATGGTGTTGGAAATACGATGGAGAAAGCCATCCTGTACGTAGCAAACGCCATTCAAAAAATCACAAATACGCTGCTGCTCCGGCAGCTCTACCCGCTCATAGTTCACCACTACAGCACTCTTCGCCTTCAACATATCAGCAATCTCACGGACATCATCAAAGCGTTGAGGAACAAAAATCTTTATTTTAAACTCAGGCACTTTGCCTGTATTATCCGTGTGCAGGGTAAGATTAGGTCTCTTTACAGGTGCCGCAGCCGTTGATCTGCCAGTATCCACACTTGAACCGCCAACTACCTTACGCACTTCCTCCTGGCGCTCAGTAACGACCTCTTCCTCCTCACCAAGATAAATATCTTCATCCACCTCTGGAGCAAGATAATCTGCCCATTTCTTCAACAATCCCATGATACTCGCCCTCCAAACGAATAACCACAAAAACTTTCCAGATAACATACGGTAAAAAAATTATAAATGATAACTTATTCAGATGGAGTTTTAACTCCACCTGAACTTAGTTGAATTTACCCAGGGCTCTACGGGTGCTTAACTCCCACCTAAGAGGAAGGAGTCTTAGCACCCGTTAGCATCGGATAAATAAAATATGATTGCACCTACCCCCTTTAGGGGGAGGTTGGTTTTTATTATATTCTTTATTAGTGGTATTTGTCCTGCTATTTTTTTAAAATTTTTCATATTTTTAAAAAATAAGGCTAAAGTCATACTGAACTTATCAGACAAATTCCCAAAGGCTTAACTGTTCTTACGAGCATTTTTGCTGGCCCGGCCTCTGGCAACCTTATCCAAAACTGCCTTGCGAAGTCGGATGCTCTCCGGTGTTACCTCCACCAGTTCATCGTCGTTAATATATTCCAAGGCCTGCTCCAGGCTTAATATACGAGGCGGTACAAGTCTGATAGCCTCATCAGAGGCTGATGTACGCATATTGGAAACGTGCTTGGCCTTGCATGGATTTATATCCATATCTATTTCACGGCTGTTTTCACCTACAATCATGCCCTCATATACAGCCTGACCAGGAGAAATAAACATTGTTCCACGATCCTGTAGATTAAATATACCATAGCCGGTAGTTTCACCCTGCTCAAAGGCTACCAAAGAACCACGGGTACGGCCCGGAATATCCCCCTTGTAAGGAACATAGCCGGAAAAAACATGATTCATTATTCCATTTCCCTTGGTATTGGTCAAAAGCTCACTTCTAAAGCCTATAAGACCACGGGCCGGAATCAAAAATTCCATCCGCATATAGCCGGAAACCTCAGTCATATTTGCCAGCTCAGCCTTGCGGGTGCCAAGGGATTCCATAACAGTACCCATATACTCCTGTGGCACCTCCACAGTCAGGCTTTCCATTGGCTCACACTTCTGCCCGTTGATTGTCTTATACACAACCTCCGGCTTACCAACCTGAAGCTCATAGCCCTCACGGCGCATAGTTTCAATAAGGATGGAAAGATGCAGCTCACCACGGCCGGAAACCTTAAATACATCAGCAGAATCTGTTTCCTCTACTCGAAGGGAAACATTGGTTTCCACCTCTTTAAACAGGCGATCCCGTAAATGACGGGAAGTAACAAACTGGCCCTCCCGACCGGCAAAGGGACTGGTATTTACCCCAAAGGTCATGGAAAGGGTTGGTTCATCTATATTTATACTAGGTAATGCCTCTGGATTTTCAGCGTCGGCAACTGTATAGCCGATGCTGACATTACCAAGGCCAGTAAGACATACAATTTCTCCCATGGAAGCCTCAGGCACCTCTACCCTGTTCAAGCCCTGATAGGTATAAACCTTGCCTACCTTTGCCTTGGTCTCAGAATCACCATCCAAGAGCACAACCGCCTGATTTGGCTTGACGCTGCCACGAATAATGCGGCCCACAGCCACCTTACCTACATAATCATCAGCCTCAAGAGTTGTAACCATCATCTGCAAAGGACCATCAGCATCTCCCTTAGGACAAGGAATCTCCTTTACAATAGTTTCCATCAGTGGAATAAGGTTATCGTTGTCATCCTCCATGCTGTATTTAGCCACACCATCTCTGGCAGTAGCATAAATACAAGGAAAATCAAGCTGGTCGTCATCAGCATCCAGCTCCATAAACAGCTCCAAGACCTCATCATATACATCATCAACCCGCTGGTCAGGACGGTCAATCTTGTTGATAACCACTATTGGCTTTAAGCCCTGCTCCAGGGCCTTTCTGAGAACATATTTGGTCTGTGGCATTGGACCTTCAAAGGCATCCACCAGCAGAAGCACGCCATCCACCATATTGAGAACGCGCTCAACCTCACCACCGAAATCCGCATGGCCCGGAGTATCCACAATATTTATCTTAGTACCCTCGTACATAATAGCTGTATTTTTGGAAAGAATTGTAATACCGCGCTCGCGCTCCAAATCACCGGAGTCCATTACCCGTTCAGCCACCTGCTCATTGGAACGGAAAATATGGCTCTGCTGAAGCATTGCATCAACCAGGGTGGTCTTCCCGTGATCAACGTGAGCTATAATCGCAATATTTCTCAAATTCTCATTCACACTCATAGTACTACAATTCCTCCTACTACATAGAAAAAGGAGTCCCATGCTCCCTTTTGTCATAATTACCTCTTAATTTTCAGCATTAATATATTATTATAGTAGATTTCCAATGTCAATTATTTTTTGCGTTCAAAACAAAAAGAGTGCACATACCAGACGGTTCGTTTCTCCATCTGGCTGTGCACCATTTTCTTAAATTAATATAAAGCAATCAATCCCCTTGCCAAATCCGTTTCATTAGCTTGCGATAGTTGGCATCCAGATAGTTAATGATAACAGAGAACATGGTATAAACCGTATCCCCCTTCAGCTCATCCTCAATTACCAGACACAAATCCAGCATCAAATCCCCAGCCTGGTTCAGATATAGCTTAAAGGGCTTGTAAGCCGCTGATTCATCGTTAATCATTTTCAGAAGCTCCTGCTGATTGGCTTCTGTCAACGCCTTTGGAGAAATTTGTACCCGTATCAATGCGAAAATGGATTCGTCTAAAATCACGATGGTAGGAAGCTGCTGCCCCTCCGTTGTAATATGGGAGCGAAACACCACAGTCTGCTGACTGTCCCCCTCCAATTCTTCCATTTCAAATACCTTGATATCCTTTTCCTCCAAATATGCCTTGAAGGCTTCTGCCTTTTTGTTCATTATCTCATTTCCCTTCTTATAATACCTTATTCTATCACAATTTCCTCACTAGGGGCGTTCTGCTGCTGAATAACAACCTCAGTAGACTCCAAACCGAACAGCCTTGTCTCCCGTAATAATCTGCCAGGCTCCGTCAGCAACGCACTGTCAAAGGTGTATTGGCCATGCCGGTTGGTTACCCGTTCCCGCATCATGTCTACCACGCTGAGATTGTCACCATAGAGCTTGCCGTAATTCCGGTCGGCATCAACCAGCACAGTCCTATGAGTCCTAACCTTACCATCGGTATAAAGCTGGTATTCCCTGGTTTTACTGTTTGCCATATCCAGGTTGTTCCAGTAAACCAGCTGCTCCCCATCTCTGGTTGGTATACGCCCATAGGTGGCCAACGTTGTCTGGTCATTTTCCAAATGAATCTTATCCACCGCAAGCATATCGTCCATAGCAAGGTTACCCTGGTCCACATGGACATAGCCACGATTGCTCCAAAGGTTCGGCATATGAGTACCGTATTTAGCACTCAGGCTACCAACATAGAAGTTTCCGCCAATAAGCTTCTGATTGCCGGCCCCCATAGCTGAAAGCTGGAACACATCCTTCTCATTCTTTGCAGCAAGAGTACCAAGCTGAATGTAGTTTCCGGTGAGCTCCACATCAGGCGTAGTAGCGCCACTGGCCTCAGCCAAAACATTGTTGACCCTGGATGCCTCTGTATTATTTTCCATCAGCACCATTACCGCCTTGCCTTCAGCCAGATTCAGGAACAAATCTCCATTGGTCAGCGCCACCCGGGTGGTTCCTTGGGAAACAATGTTGTTACCATTAATGGAGCCCTGCTGCGTATTGGAAATAATCGCATTGCCACTAGCCGTTACATCATGCATCTGGATGTTGCCATTCTGCACAGCCACATTGGCGTTGCTTCCTGCGGTGATGTCCTCCGTCTGGATATTCCCCTGGCTGGCGGTCACAACAATATTTTGTTGAGAAGCAATATTTTTGGTACTGATATTACTGGTATCACCGGTGACATTCACATCGCCCTTGGCAGTAACGTTTTGCAGGGTTATATCACCAGTTTGCGTACCGATATCCACCTTGGTTTCAGAATTAATGTCTCCGCCGACAGTGATATCACCACGTACACTGGACAAATCAACCAAATTACCATCTACCTGTCCGGCAATTCTTATTTGACCAGCTTCGGTATGTACTGTAACATCACCTGTCAAGGTTGCTGTTTTATCGAAGAATACACCGCCTTCTTCCTTGACTGTAGCATTCAGATTTCGCTTAGCCTGAATAGCATCCGTCACATGCAAATCACCGTTACGCCCTGTGAGATTAATATCCCGGGCAGAATCCACCAATCCATTTTGTTCGATGATGAAATTCTGTGCCCCTGGCGTATATTGGTCAGCGCCAGCTGCCATGGAAATATCCCCGGCCTTAGTGGAGGTCTTGCCATAAATCTTGACCTGACCTAAATCTACACCGATGTTAATATTCTCCTGAGCGGTTACGGTTTCAACATCCGGTCCGTTGTCACCGATAGTAACACTACCAGTTCCTACCTTAACCCCAATATTGCCCTGCTCAGCTGTTACAGCCTTTTCGATTGTTACATCACCTTGACTGGTCTGCACATTTACCGAATTCCCAGACCGTACCTCCTTGCCTACAGTAATATTACCCGTATCAGTGCTTAGAGCTACATTCTGGTTGGCTGTCACATTACCACCAATACCAATATTACCCGTTGTGGTAGAGAGATCAACATTGCCATTATCAGCTGCAACAGTGGCGCCTACATTGATATTTCCCTTGTTGGCTGTCATGGTAATATTCTTGGTGCCCTGAACATCATGGCCTACATTGATATCACCTTCATCGGTTTTTACGTTTACACTTCCTGTTACATTTACATCTGTATCAAAGTGAACACTGCCCTTTCCATCCAGCTCAGTGGCCAAATCAGACTTGGCCTGGATACGGTCGGAAATATGCAGGTCACCGTTGCCTACATTCAGATTGATTGCTCCACCAGCCTCTAATTTACCGTTTTGGTCAATAACGAAGGAGCTGTTATCCTTACCAGGAATATACTCCTGCCGGTGAGCCGACAAGGTAATATCTCCTACCTCGGTAGAGGTCTTACCATAAACAACAATCCTTCCATCATCAGCAGTAAGGTCAATATTGTCCTTAGCGGTAACTGTCTTTACATCCGGCCCATTATTACCAATCAGAATATCTCCCTGCTTAGAAGCAATGTCAATACTACCTGACTGAGCCGTTACGGTCTTAACAACACCCACATTTCCCTTGTCTGTTCGGATGGATACATTCCCCGCCTTGGACAGAACATCGCCATCATCTCCCGTATTCAGGTCGCCGATAGTAACATCCCCCAGTTTGGTGGAAATATCAACGTCCTTACCGGCGGTGATGTCTTTTCCCACACTGATATTGCCACTTACAGTCTGTAGACTGACTGTTCCCGCATCAGTGTTTACAGTATGACCTACCATAATATTTCCCTTGTCCGTGGAAATGGTCACGTCATTAGTAACACTTATATCCCGGCCAAAAGCAGCATGCCCTTGTTCAGCAATATTAACGGTAATGCCCTTCTTGGCCATAATATCGTCGGTAATAGTAATATCACCATTACGCCCGGTCAGACTGATACCACCACCAGAATTCAGCTTACCATCATCTCTAATGATGAAGTTTCCATTTTCAGCTCCTTCTACATAAACCTCCTTTCCGGCTTTCATGCCGATATCTCCATCCTTGGTTACTGTCTCACCAAGAATATAGATAGTTCCAAGGTTGGTTCCAATATTGGCATTCTTTTTCGCTATTATCGTCTTGTCTTCCGACGTGTTATCAATGCCAATGTAGATTTCGCCCTTTCCGGTCTCCACAGATACACTTTCATCAACGGATTCAATGGCTTTGGCAACAAGGATATGACCTTCATTTGTTCCAATGGTAACATCCTTTTTCGCCATTATTGTTTTATCATTGGCTGAATCTTCATTTCCAATAAGAATATTTCCTTTACCGGAAACATTTACATCCACCGTCCCGGCGTAAGCACCAATAGCACCATCCAACTCAATATCGCCGTCGCCCTTCACATCAAACAGGATTTTATTTCCCGCATAAAATTCGGTGTTTCTTGTTGGGGTGACTACTCCTTCCGGTAGTGTACCAATATAGATTCCATCTTCTGCTGCGGCAGACTGGGCGTTTTGTACGCTGACGTTAATATCATTGCCGGCATTAATTGTCCCACCGTAGTGACCCGTATTATCAACTGATACCTTAACATCATTGCCAGCCACCATGCCTTTGCCAATACCGTAGAAGCCACCGCCACTGGTACTGCCAATCATAATATCATTTTGTGCATTGGCATCACCTAACAGGGTTATATCCTTACCTGCTGTCAGGGAAAGATTACCCTTGGCACCATTTCCACCAAGAACATTTATTTCCTGTTTTTCGTCAGGATGGGTCATTAATATACCAAGGCTACCATTGGCGTTAATATTGGTAAATGCCGCATCTCCGTGAATATCTGCCCCTACGCCTATTGACCAATCGTCCATTTCGCCTACATCTCCAGCATAGTCGGACACAACCCTGACGCTGCCGTCAATTGCTCTGCCAGTTGTCAAACCTTCACCAAAGAAGGCAGCAAATTTATTGTTTTCGCTTTCTAAAGAAACACCCTTTCCACTGAAGGTTTCCACCAATGGAGTCTTGATTTCTACACCAGTCTTTTCAGTGATGGAGCCTTCGGCAGTGATGCTGAGTTTATTGTAATCACCCAGGAGAGTCCCTCTTGCGAAATCTATATCAGTTGCCGGGCGCATCCCAGTGGAAATATTTCCTTGAATGGACACATCGCCAGCACTGGATTTCATTTCTATATCATTAGCGGAGGAAAGAATACCAGTATTTTCCATGGAGCCATTGGATTGCAGCTTGATATCACCCTGTGCAGTTGAAACATTGCCATCAACCGACATCCCACCACTTACGGAGGTAAGCTGTACATCATTTGCGGCCGTGAGGACACCAGTGGTCTGCATATTCGCATTGGATTGGGCAGTGATGCCACCTGCCGTTGCAGATACATTACCGCCAATAGTCATAGTCCCAGCATCAGCGGTGAGCTTCACATCATTTGCGGCCGTGAGAGCACCAGTGGTCTGCATATTCCCCTTGGATTGGGCAGTGATGCCACCTGCCGTTGCAGATATATTACCGCCAACAGTCATAGCTCCACTTGTGGAGGTAAGCTTCACATCATTGGCTGCTGTCAGCTTGACATCCGTCTGCATACTTCCATCGGATTTAAGCGTAATATTGCCATCAGCCGTTGCTCCATCGCCATTTGCCTGAAGCCCTGAGCTAACATGAAGTACACCATTGGATTTTTTATTTTCAACTGTAATATCACCATTAACTACAGGCTGAACAGAAAGCTCCAGCTTGTCGGCGTTATCCAGTACCGTGATACTTCCCTGAATAGGGAGGCTCTTATCAGCACTTTGAACTGTAAGGCCAGCGAACTGATTGGTCTCGCCAATCAAGGCTACATCCTTGGCACTGATGGTAGTTACCTTCTCCGCCTGGATTTTCGCTGTTGCAGCCTGACTTATATCGGAATTAGCCGAAGCAAGCTCCACATTCTTTCCTGCTGAGAATACTGTATCTGCCGCCTGGGACAGACTGCCCTTTGCCCCAAGGGAAATATTACCCGCAGCAAACATATCCCCATTGTTGGCCAGTGTGCCACCGGTACGGAGATTTTGAACAGAGATATCCCCTGTCACATTCCGTTTTACAGCAGCAGTCAGCCCATCGGAATTTGTTTTTATGCGCACATCACCTTTAATGTCCGGCTTGGCACCTGCTTCAGTTTCGATACCATCCACCTTGATATTATTAAATCGATTGTCCTTGTTTTCCAACAGCAGGGCTTTTCCGTTGAAGGTATCTACTTCATCGGCGGTGATTGCTCCCTTGGTAGTCTGAGTAATATTCCCATTGACTGCCTTCAAAGTCAATACCTTCGTAGCATTATCCAAATCTCCGGCGGTCACCGTACCATCAAGGGTCAGATTGTCTGTAGCATCAAGAGTCACATTGTCACCGGCATTGATGGAGCCTGTCACTGCACTCTTTACAGTATCGCCTAAGCTATCCTTTTCTTCTTCCCGTCCTACGGATATGGAGCCATCACTTTCAGCCCTAAACTCACCCTTGGTATTGATGTTTCCAAGAACCAGGGTGCCGTTTTGGATACCTAGGGCAAGGCTTCCCATACCCCGTATATAAGCGGATTGTGCGGCAATGTTCACCGCAGCCCGGTCGTTCAAAATGCGAATGGCATTATCACTTTCCCCTACAATACCGGTGGTTGCATTAGTATTGAACTCCAGCTTCTTGCCGGCGTTAATGTAGGAAGCGGCAATCTCCTCATTGGCATTGCTCATCTTGAAGCCCTTTTCGCTGGTGACGGAAATCGTATCACCGGCGTACATAGCACCCAACCGGAGATAATCATTGTTATTCATGTTTTTAATGAACACGCTCTTATTTGCTCTGGCCCCTATCAAATCACCAGACAGGGAAACATTCAACGACTTCGTTGAAGTACCAATGCTTTCCTTGCCACCGGCAATAATAAGGTTCTTGCCGATAATATTGGTCTGACTGGCATCCGCCAATGCATTGTAGATACCCTTATCCGCATACAAACGCACATCGCCATTTGCACTGTTTTTAGTAGCATCAATGGTACCAATATTCATGTCAGAATAATCCCCTGATGCATTAGAGCGACCTGCCACCGAAACATCACCGCCAGCTTCTACATCCAGCCGCCCAGTTGACTTTACGCCCAATGGCATATTAGCCATAATATCAAAGGACAGGATATTACCATTTTCATCCCGGTTGACAATAACATCCGAAGCATCCACATTCATCAGCTGCTTCATCTTCTCAATTTGTGCGTTTCCATTTAATTCCTCCACAGTGACCCTTGTGGTCTGGTCAGAAACGGTACCTACTGTTCCCTTGGTAGCAAGCAATGTAACATCCTTGCCCAATACATTAGCTTCCCGCTCCGTCTGGGTACTGTTGCCACTGTCCGGGTTCACCAGCTTTTCGCTGACTGCAAACAACATCATATCCTTGGTCCATTCAAAGGTCGGATTAGCTGCCTTGTTTACCAAATCCTTGTAAGTGGTGTCAGCCGCCAGATAATCAGCTGCATTGGCATACTGAGAATACTTATAGGCAGCCGTATCTTTTAGATATGCATCGGCAGAAGCATAGCTGCTGTACTTGGAATACTGCTCAGCGCTTTTTGCGTACGCCAAGAAAGCACTGTCCCCACTGTCAGCCAGCTTTTTGCGCTCATCCTGGGTCAGCTTGTCATATTTTGCTTTATTACTAAGATATGTACGATATTCAGTAGAAGCATAAACTGCTCTTACCGCCGTCTGTTGGTCAGTGTATTCAGTTCTCCACTGAGCCTGAGTCTTGTTTTCGTAAGCCAGCTCCACGTTGGCCTTATAATCGTCGCGGTTCTTCTCCAAGCCGGTGATATAGGCCCCCTTATAGGTATAGTTACCCTGTGCGTCCTTTTCACCATCAATGAGGCCAGCATCAATCCAGCGGTGTACCATTTCGGTAACACTGTCCGTAGAACTTGATTTGTCGTCCCTAGGAAGTCCATCAACAAAGCCGCCGTTCTCTACAGTCAGCTTCACATTCCCTTCCCTGGACTCAATTTTACCTACACGCATGTTGCCGCCATTTGCGGCCTCGGTGAGGTAAATGCTGTCCTTGGCACGGGCATTGACTTGTGCTCCATAACGGTCAGTAGAATACACCAAATCTGAGCCAGCAACTTGGATAGCCTGATTGGCCGTGCCAATACCCCCCTTCTGGCTGGTGAGATAGATACCCCGGCCTTCTACAGTGGTATCACTGCCTGACTGGGTAATATTTCCCTCAGCCGTCAGGGTTACATCCCCAAGGTCTGCCTCCTTACTAAAAGCTGTGTTGCCATCCTGGCTCTTAAGGGCCACGATTTCCACATTACCTGGCAGGGCTTTTCTATCCGATAACCCACCTACGGCAGTGATATTGATATCACCTTTACCGGTAGAAACGGCGTTGAGCTTGATATTGTCTGTTACATTACCATTTGCATCCTGGGACCCAATGGAGGCAATATGAATATTGCTGATGTCATCCTTGGCTGACAGATTTACAATTTCACTCTTTAAAACGGTGTTGTCGTTTTGGAAAATTCCACCAGCTTTAGAGTTAATTGTAAGAGTAGCCTCGTTGTGGGAGTTGGCCACATTACCTGTCAGATTAATACTGCCACCAGTGGTATTGGTATTGGCAATATTGATGCTGCCCTTGTCCGCGCCAATCAGCCCTATACTAATCGGCTGCGAAGCGTTCATGGAATAGTTATAGCGTACAAAGGTGCTAGTACCCTTTTTCCACGTATCATAGATATGCTTAAACCAGCCCAGGAAGCCGGAGCGTCTAACCCAGTGATCCCGGTCAGAAATTGTTTCGCTCAGAAGTGTGACATCACCATCAAGATATAAATATCCGTTTGTCAAATCAGTCTTTCCATAATGATCAAGCACATGGCTCAGTCCATCAGTACTATTCTGATTGATAACAGCCCCTTCCGGCAGGTTTAATTTTCTTTGAACAGCCGGTTCAACTGGTTGAGAGGTCTGAGACCAGGCTTGCAGAGTGGTTTCATCGGCGGTCTGAACTAAGCCCCAGAAGCCACGCCGCTCATAATGCTGATATTTTGCATTGGTTTCCACACTGGTACCCTTAACCCAGGTATATGCCTGATGCTCCTTGGTATTGTATGTCAAATTATTGCCAACAGAAAGGCCATTATCTAGGTCCACGGTAGCACCAGCATACGGATCACCATCCGCCGCATGCTCTTTCAAATACTGAGTATAACCATTAATATAGCGGGTCTGACCATTTTTATATTCAGTCCAGGTGTCCTTTGCCGTATCAGCAATGGTGATGATGCCCTCCCGCTGATTGTTAAGGACATTACCTACATTCATATCCAGGGCTGTTTCGTTGGTAACAGCGATATCCGCTGCACCATCCGCTGCCAAAATTCGACCATCACCGGTGCTGGCAAGTTGACCTGAAAGATATATCTTGCCCCCCTGGGTATCAATATCCTCCACCACCAGCTTGTTGGTGGAAGGATCCCAATAAACCTGCGGCACATAGTCAAAGAACTTTTCTGTTTCGTTCCATGTGGCACCGCCGTCGTTGACCTTGTACATGGTGCGGTTCTGAATGACAGCTGCCCGGTCAGCAGGCATGGTTTTTGCCGTCGCTAACTGACTATCAGTAACCTTGGCTACATAATTCTTATAACCACTTTGTATTAAACCATTTACGTTGATATTGGTAGCAGCCACATAAACATCCCGACCGGCAATATACCCCGTAACCGTTTTAGATCTGTCCGGAAGATTATGATCACTAATTTTTGTATTTTCATATCTAGTAGGGGTACTAGATGTTTCACCTTCCAAATTAATCGTACGTTTCATTTCATTTGCCACATCGTCCAAATACTTCTCTGGATCGCCACTAATATTGACGATGCCATCCTTGTAATCCTGGGCAATAGTACCATTGGAGGCAATGAGTCTGACTGAATTACCCTCGACCCCTGTTGGGCGTTCCTTAGAACCACCACTGATACGGATATCTCCGCTGGCATTGTTGATGGTTACATTGCCATAGAAATTGCTGATTTTACCGTTTACCTCCACATCGGTAATAGCGGTATACTTCAGCTTTCCAGCCTGTATATCGGCTTTGTACTGTTGTTTTTCGGCTGCAGTTAAATCGCTATCATCAATCTCCTTGGCCAACTGGGATGACAAGGAAATAGTACTGGTCCTGTCTCCACTAAAGGTTTTGGTATTCTGCACCAGAAGATCCGCTGCCTCACCGTTAGTCACACCATAAATTTCATTGAAGGCTGCTCCTGCTTTGCTGACATTAACGCTGTTAATCGCCGCATTACCTTCATCCCTATTTGGTGGGATAACATTATCCTTATTATAGACAATCTTGCCCCCCTGTTCACCCATGATAATGTTATTAAGCTTCAGATAGGCATCTGAGTCATTAGTAATGGTGACGGATGGGGCGGAGTTGGCATGGAGCTTACCCGTGCCTTTAAGTTCATTGGCCTGCACATTGATATTACCACCGCTGGTGGTAATATCCGGAATCTCCACATAATAAACTGAGCGGCCGGAGTTGATATACACCGTGTTGCCGTTTGCATCCTTCTCAGTGAGACCCAGGCGCTCCATTTCTCCCTGAATTCTGGTACGCTCGGCAATATAGGAAGCCATTTGTGTAGTATTCGTTCTATCTCCATCATAGGCCGCAATCAACCTGTTAAGCTCCGCCAATCTGGTTCCCAAAGTGTTGGCATAGTCAAAGGTTCCCTGAGTGGTGCCTTTAACCACCCGCTGGTTGCCCTGGTTGTCAGGAGCTTCGATGGTCAAGCCATCGGCTACAGTACCCTTTATGGTCACCTTAATCGGGTCAGCCGTACCAGCAATAAGAGCCCCGGTAACATTAACGGTACTCTTCTTCATCTGGTCTGAAGACTCCTCCGCCGAAACTGCATCAGAGGTCAGGAACTTCTTATCTGTGCTGGAGCCACCATTGGTCCAGGCCCATTTGCTGGCGTCCTTTATGACTTCTTCCCTGCCGCCGCTGGCAAAGGCATTAATATCACCATTGGACCGTACTGTTCCGCTTACGTCCACCGTTCCCTTGTCAGCAGTAATGGTATAGTCCACCGTTGGAAGGGTGATTGGTATTACGGAATAGTTGTAGGCCCCGGCTTTGAGGTCTGCTTTCAGATTAGAAAGAACACCATCTTTGTTGGAGCCGGCATAGAGTCCCACGCTGCTGCCGCTTTCAACGGTGCCTGCAACATCAACGGTACTCTTACGGTTCATGGTGGTTAGGTTCTTGGCAATAAGCGGGCTGACAACTCCTACCACCACCGTAGCATCAGAATGGGCTTTCAGTGAGTGTTCGTCATAGGCACTTAAAACAATACCCTCCTTGGTGGCTGTCTTTTCATTGCTAAGGGTAGCGCCGCCATCTACCTTCACCTGGTTATCAATATTTATTTTGTTCTCAGTAACTGCATCAGTAACTACAATTGCTCCGCCACCCTTGGCCTGTACATCGTTTGTCAAGGTATTTTGCGAGGATGCAACATACTCCTGCAAATTTTCGGTGGTGATGTTTGCATTTTTACCAATAGTAAGATAGCCATTTTCCGTGATGTCCAACAGGCTCCGCAAACGGTTGCCAGAAATGACTCCCCCGAAATGGTCTTTAAGTGTATATGTCTGTATATCATTGTTGCCATTGGAATCCGTATCATCATAGGCACCGGTGGAAGCGGTATTATCCGTCCCCACATGAACCCGATTGGCCGTAATATTCGTGCCTTCCGCCACCGTAGCATAGGTATTAGTGGTAATAATGTTATCCACACTGGTGCCACCCACACCGGCTATGCCACCATGACCCTCCGAAGCGGTGAGACGGACCTCATCCTTGTTGGCAGCAACTAACCATAGGTCATCTGTCACATCCCAGGTACCACTAAGGCTGCTGGTTATGGTGTTATCGGAGTTGTTACTCACATGAGCACCTACATAGCCCACGATTCCACCGCCACTGGCGTCAGCAAAGGCCTTGCCCTTGTTCACGCCATAGGTTGCCACCTGCAGGGCAGCTAGCTTGTTGGTGGTGTTGGTCTTTCCTGTAAGGGAGGTGGTCAGGTTAGCCTTCCCGCTAATGTCAGCACTGGTATTACCTACTGCCACAGCTCCGGCAGTTACCCCATAGATATATGCCTTACGGTCCACATAGGACTGGTTGTTCAAAATAAGATTGGTATTATCAGCAAAGGTACTGTTGCCCACATTGACCTTGGAGGTAACATCGGTGTTCAGCACCACAGCATCCGGAGCCACAGCCACAGCCGACACATTATGCCCCTTTACGTTACCCTCTAGGGTGCGGCCATTAGCATTGCCCAGAAGTGCGGCAAAATCAACAGTATTGGCATTGAAGCTGCCACCGGCTACATTTACCTCTGCCCCCATATTCATGATGCCCTTGCCCCGCATCCGGCTGACACCGAGAATGGAGACAGCGGTATTGCCTGCGCTGAGCTTCGCCGTGGTATCATTGGTTGCACCAAAATGGAAGGAATTAGCCGTGAAGGTTCCGTTCGTCCCTGTTATTTGGGCCGTGGCATTCCCTGATACTCTCTTTCCGTCCTTCACCTCACCGTCCTCAATGGTGGCATGGTTCACCGCCACATTGATGCCGCCCACACCGACACCCTGGGTATGAGCCTCCAGTGCATTGGCTTTCTTGGCATCAATGGTGATATTATTGGCAGCGGAAATATTGTTTGTTCCCCCCAGCTTAACTCCAACATTGTTTTTGTTTTCCACACTGGCAAAGGTAGTAGTGACATTTATAGAAGAAACACCCACATTAAGAATCTGGGCTTTGTGTTTACTCTCGTCCAGGGCGGACACAGTTACATTTTCTGTGCCCTTGATGGTGCTGTCCGTGATGCCAATATCCGTGGCTCCCTTGTTGACGATACCAGCATAGCCTACGCCTACCCCAATACCGATGGCACCGGTACCGGCCTTGACTTCAATCTCAGAGCCTTTGTCCTTTTGGGTCTGCTTGGCCTCGACGGTGACGTTCTTGCCAGTGATGGTGGCCCCGTTCATGGTCACATCGGTGTCGTAGTTGGTATGAATAATATTGTCAGCCACAGTGGCAGATATACCGCCACCAACTGTTACATCCAGATTTTTCTCGAAAACATCACTGGTGTCCTTAGCCGATACATTGACATTGCCCGTAGCCGTCAGCGCTTCCCCGCTAACCTCGGTATGCACGCCCTGCTTTCTGGTATCCGGCGTAGTATCACCATAGGTAGGGGTGGCAAGGCTTACACTCATATTTCTTGCCGCATTTAGGTCACTGTCGGTACTCTTCAAGCCAAAGAATTTTGCACCGCTGACGCCCAAGGCTCCCTTCGCTCCGTTTACACCGCTATAGGTCTTGCCGTCCTTGGTGGTGCCATTCAAATGAACGTTGATTTCATTCTTGGTTCCAGAATCGGTGCCCATTGAGTTTCCTTTGTCATCAGTGGCACCCGAAAGCTGGGCATCAGTGATGCCCTTGTTGATGGAGGTAACTGCCACATTGACCCCTACACCGATGCCACCTACAGCAACCCCCGTTACGCTGCTGTCGAATTTACGCTCCGCTTCTGCTTTCACGTCAATATTATTTGCCGCCTTAACAGAACCGCCGATAACATGGGTGCTGACACTGCGGTTAATATTGTTCAGGGCCACCGAAACCCCGACGCCGCCCACACCAAGAGCGCCTACACCGCCTATGGAATTGCCCGTCAGCTTGTCCGTGGCATTCACATTAACGTCATAGGCTTCCAGCTGGCTGTTGGTTACCAGAGCCGCAGTCTCGCCAGCTGAATTGTTGATACCCACATTGGCGGCCAGGCCTGCACCAATACCCACGGCGGCGCTGGCAGTAACCAGTGTGCTCTTCCAATTGTTCTCATTCTTTGCCAGAACGGAAATATTCTTTCCAGCCTCGCTGGCCTTCGCTTTCAGAGTGCTCTCTGTCACCTCGGCCTTTACGGTGGAGGTATCATCCATAACAGACACGCCAGCCCCGATTCCTACTGCGGCCATGCCGGCAGCTAGGGTTGCACCTACGTTCTGAGTATGGCTGTTGCCAAGATGCTCGGCCTTGATTTCCGCCGTGCCGTCAAAGATTGCGTTCACATTATTCATAAGCGCCTTGGTGATGTTACTGTATTTATGGCGCATGATGCTGTCGCCAGAAGAAATTCCCACCTTGCCGCCTCCAGCAGCCGCTGCGAAGGACAGGGCAGATGAGCCATGCTTGGCAATTGCATTCACCGTCAAATCCTTTGCATACACATTTTTTTGCTGACCATCAGAGGATATCGCCGCTTCCGTCGTCCGGTCCAGGGTCTCCCAGTTGGCAGACACACCTATGGATAATCCCAAAGGTGCTCCTGCGCCTATAGACGGTGTGCCGGTGAAAGAGCCAAAATTGGCATAATCTATGGCATTAACATTTACATCAGAATATTTGTCAGCAGAATTTAAATCCGCATCCTGAATTTTGGCCGTAGTCTTCCCCTCAATGGTATTAAGGTTCACCGTACCGTCAACATTGATGCCCACACTGGAGGACGCCGCTACGCCACCGGAGGACAGCTGGGAAATCAGGGTATGGGTAGCCGAGCTGTCCACCACAACGCCGGACTTCGTTATATCACTGCGACTGGAGCTGAGCCCATCTCTGGTGGTGGAAACGTTTAATGCTTCTACTTTAAATATCTTATCATCGCTTGGTCTTGAAACCTTGATAGTATCCGTGCCCGAAGCTTTAATAGAGCCACCGCTCACCAGGGCATTGGTGTCACCGGTAATCTTGTTGATGCCGACCGCTGCTCCGACTCCCACCTTGGTATTGGCACCAATGGCAAAGCCACCGGCAAAATTATAGAGACGGTCATCGCTTTGTGACACCACACCCACACTGCTGTTGGATGTAAGATTTTGATTTTTAATAATGGCATCCACGTTGTTGCCAATGTAGTTATAGCTGCCAGAGCCGGCAAAGACCGCATGACCGTTTACACCTACAAGGCCCCCAACACCCACGGAATGGATGTCACCATCACCTATGGCCCGCACCTGGGTAAGTCCAGCATTAACCGCCGTGGTACCGTTGTCCGTAGCCATCTCAGCCTTGGTATTATGATACATGCGGTTAATGGCAACTCCCGCCGCACCTCTCACCGCAGTTGCTATATCAATGGAGCCACCAACACCCACGGTGTTGATTTTGCTCTTGGTATCCGCTGTAACGTTGATGATTGGATGCTTGGAATCATTGCCGGCATTGATGTTTGTATTGTTCAGGGAAGCAAAGCTGTTTTTGTAGATGTCTGAAACAGCGGCCCCGCCCTGGAGGTTGAAGAAATTCTTGCCCCATTGCACACCAAAGCCAGCCCCAACGGTAATAATGCGGGACTTTTCCAATTCATTGTTATTATTCTTCTTGCTGTCAGCAGTGGAAACTTCAATCTTTCCATCACTGGTGGTGGTTATATCGGCATGGTTAATTTCCGCCCGAAGTCGCTCCTTATTACCGGAAGAGCCAATGGTGGAATAGGCCACGGCACCACCCACGCCTACTTTTTTACCACCCACAGATACGCTGCCTGCCACAGTGGTTCTTTTCGCCAGCTCCTCAGCCGTTACAGAAAGCTCCTTCACATTGTCCAGCTTGGTGTTTTCACCTGTGGTCTTACCGTCAATGACACTCTCTGTGTGGCTGACGCCACGGTTGATAGCCACAGTACCCACGGCCCCCACAACGGACTGACTGATATTAACGTCCACACCGCCTGCTACAGCCAGGGTTTTACCTGTGCTGATGGTACCAAGCTTGACGGAGTTATCCTCACCCTGCAATGTAACAGTGTTGCCCTTCAAATAGGCCCCAGTGGTATTATTAAGGGAGTTGTAGGCAAGGGACAGCCCCATGGCCATACCCTTTCCACCTGCCACCTCACCGGCGATATTAATAATCGAGCCGGTGGTTTGGGCCTGCCCGCTGATGTCTTTCCCTGTTATGTTATTATTCTCAAAGTTGACCTTGGTATCATTCTTCAAATCGTTCCAGCTACCGGAACCGGCCCCGTTAAAGGTCTTGCCGCCAATGGCTACACCTGCCCCCACGGAAACAATGAGGGAATCACTGGATGCCTCACCTGTCAATTTATCTGCCGTAATGGTGGAGCCTTTTATATCCGCTGCAATGTCGTTTTTCACGTAGTTATAGGCAATACCCGCGCCTGCGCCTACGTTCTCATTCCAGCCTCCACCCATGGCAGCGGTAATGGTGATGCTATGGTTTTGACCCAGCTCGCCCTTGGCCTCGTCCTCGTCCTTGGCGGCATCCCCTGCAGCCTTACCTTCGTCGGTGATGTTTCCATCAGTGTCCTTGGTAACATCCTCGTCCAGGGAGGAAGCTGCACTTTCCTTATCAAGATAGCTTTCCCCCGTGGTGTCAAGGCCCATATTATCCAAGGTGTCCTTGTTGGTTTTCTGGGCAGCCGCCTCTTTATCCAGGGCAGCGTTTGTCGTTTCCTTAAACTGATTCTTCAGCTGTGACTGGGTTCCTGCATCGATTTGGGTATAGGTTTTGGTGGTGTCGATGCTATTCGGATTAGTACCAACGCTGCTGTCAATCTTGCTATCGCTCTTTGTCTTTTCGTCACTGAGCTGAGTGTCGCTCTTGACAACAGGGGATTCCCCTGCCTTGACATTCACGGCACTGTCCGCAAGCCCCGTTACCGTTGCACCATCGATATAAGCATGGGTGTTGTTCTTGGTACTGCCGTAAGCAAAGGCTCCTTCAAAACCATAACCACCCTTTGTTCCCGCCAAAGCGCCGTTAATCTGGGTTGTACCCTTCTGTGCTTCCACATCAACCGACGAGGAGACGGTATAGTTGCCGCCGATAATGCCACTGGACAAATTATTTTCCAGCTGGCTGATGGCCACAGCACCGCCAACCCCCACATTGGTGTTGGCACCACTGCCCTTTATCCCTGAAAGACCGCCGGCAATCTGGAAGTCCGTGCTGATAGCCTTGTTGGAAAGCGAAGCACCCATGACATTATTGTTCAGCATAAGGGCCTGAATATCCTGTTTGGCCTTATTGTAGTACACCACGCCCGCGCCATTGATATTGGCACCATCGCCCTCAGCAGTGCTAACGCCCATGCCCGCTGCCACTTCAATGCCAATTTTACTTGCTGAGTTGGAGACCATAAGAGCCATTGGCATATCTGTATTTCTAATCAAAGAATCTACATCCCGGTTGGAGCTATTCATGGCGAAGGTTCCACCAATACCCACCTTGGTCTCGGAGCTATCTGCGTTAACGGAGTGCTTGATATTCGTGCCGACCATGGTGATTGAGCCCAGGAAATCCATGCCGGAAAGGGAAACAGCCGCAACTGGTACAGGCTCCGCCTCTGTTCCATTTTTCACCGTCACATTGTCCAAAATGGCATCTGTCTTACCCCCTAGGAAAGTCAGGGCTACGCTGCCCTCAATGCCGATGGAGGCCCCGGCGCTTGTGGCAGAATCGGCGGCCGGAGCTGCTCCCGCATTCTCCGCATTGGTCTTACCGTCCGGGTCTGCCGCCTTGCTGGCTTCTCCCATTGCTCCCGTTGCACTTGGAGCCGCGCTTTCATTCTTGGATTCAACATTATCCTGCTCTAAATCATTTGTATTTTTCCTGGCTTCATTAGAGCCATCTTTACCCTTTTTAGACCACTTATCCCACTTCTCAGAGTCCTTCCTCTCGTTTTCGTCCTCATCATCGGAGTCAGCAGTAACCACCTTGGCCTTGGCATCGTTTTGAATCATGCCCGTGGTGATGGCTGCGCCAACCAGCCCACCTGTGGTAATACTTCCCTTCGTACCGTTAGCAGTTTTATTACCCAGCTTCCCAGCCAAAGTATCCCCGGCAATGCTCCGGGCCAGGGCTCCATCCTCGTATATTTTCTTGGCCGCCTTTTCTGCATCAGTGGTATTTCCCAAAGGCGCAGTAATACCACTGCCATTATCGCTGATCATGGCAAGACTGTTTACATCATAATTTACAATTCCAACACCAATACCAAAAGCCTTGGCACCGTTTTGCCCCGTAGATTCGCTACGGGCGGAATTATCAATGTTGGTGGCATTAGTAGAAGTAATAGTGGCCAAGCCAGTAGTAAGGTTGGTTTCGTCATCCAAGGACACAACACTATTGCTGTCGCCGTAGGAAAGAGCCACCATGCCGGAAATTCCGATAGAATCCCCCTTACCAGCATTTTTGACCTGATTCTTCAGATCCATAGAGTTGCTGGCCGAAGCCTCGATGGACTCTGTCCCCTTAATCTCCGCCCCTTTGCCAGCCATAACCAAGGCATTGCCCCTGATGTTCTGGAGGCCCACCGTAGCCCCAATGCCCACCTTGCCATTTTCTTCCGTTGCACCGTAAGTACCTTCGGCATTAGTGGTTGCATCAGCGGACAGCTTCACGGATGAGCCATCTACTTTGCTCTTCTGTCCCACAAGGACAACGGCGTTGTTCTTTAGGGTATTGATACCCACCGAACCATCCAAAGCAAACTTGGACGGAGTATCGTTTTCAGCAGTACCCTTGGCACTCACATTGTAGGACAAGGTGCTGTCTTTCTCCTCATTTTCGGTCTTGTTATATTTTCCCATGCCAGCAGAAGCATCAAGGGATACCTCTGTGCCCTTGATTTGGGCAGACTTATCCCCTTCGTTATCCAGCACAATTTTTACATCGTTCTTCACATTGCTGACCAAAACAGCCGCACCGATTTCTGCGTTGGCGTTAGCCTGGGTATTATTCACTTTAAAGCCAAGACTGTCCTCATTTTCTTTGGAGGCAGTCATGAGGGAATCAGCAGACACCTTAACCGAACCATCTACAGCATCCGATACCTTGGTCGCAGTAATAACAGCATTTTTCCCGATGGTAATGTTGGCATCATTCTTATTGGAAACAACACCTACCGCTGCACCAAGGCCAAAGGCAGAATTTTTCTTTGCATTGTCGCCACCCTCATTGGTGCCTTCCAACTTGTCCTTGACATCCTTAACACCGCCTTTGCCATCTGTTCCAGCAGCATCATTGGTCTTTGCATCGTTGGTGTCAACATTGGCGTCCTTAAACACCTTGTTAGGGTCAATGGATTTTTTCTCGCTGTTCTTCTCATCCTGGGATTTCTCAGAATCCGGTTTATTTTTTTCCGCATTGGCTGCCTCATCGTCCTGATTCTGCTCTTCTTGGCTGGCCTCAGCGGTATTCTTCTTGTCCGAAGCATCTGATTTAGCTTCATTATCCACCGTCAGCTTCATTCCTGTGGTATTGGTGGCTGCTTTAATGTCTACAGCTCCGGCATTGATGGAGCGTTCCATTAGCACATCAGCATTAGTATCGTAGTTGACCACACCCACATTGGAAACTACATAGCTGGTCTGTCCTACAGCATTCACATTGACATTGATGTCACTGGTGCTATCAGCCCCCACAGACACCTTGCCATTAGACGCTGTCAGAGCCGTTGCATCCGTTGGAGCATTCACAGTCACCTTAGACTTGGTGTCACCGGTCAGCACTGCCACACCAACTACGGCCGAAGTATTCGCCCCACCACCGGCTGTAGCAGAAAGCTCGGCTTTGGTATCTGCATTGGCAGCAATCTTAATGCCATCCCCAGTCTCAGCATTTGCCCCATTAGCCGTCAAATTGCCGTCGATAACCACATCCGCTGTATTGTAAACACGGGAAATTGCCACGGCAGCCACTGGCATCGCAGAAGTATTTTCCACCGAATTTCCATTGCTGTCCTTGCCCTGGGAAGGCACAGCAACTGATTGTTTTATTTCCACCTTGGAGGTAGCAGCTATATCTATGCTTTGCCCTTCAAGACTGCTCTTTTGGCCGATATTTATGGCAGACTTATTCTTCTTGCCGGAATAGTTAACATAAAGGTACTTGTTCGCCGAAGCTTCCTTGCTGGCCAGTTTGTTTAACAATCCATCGACAATAGTATCCTCACCTAACACTATCCCCTTCAGGGTATCTGTCAAAGTCATCGGAGTACTATCTTCGTAAGTACTGGTGCTCTGTGCCGTGAGCTGTACCGCCCCGTCGCTGCTGATAATATTAACACCCTTCGTCGCAGCATCCGTACCAATGTTGATGGCAGCCGAAAGATCCGTTGAACGCTGGCTCCAACGGATAGGATTGGCCTCTGTAATATCGTTACCATTTGCATCCTTGCCAGTTTTGGTGTCCTTGACGTCAGATGCCTGCTTTGCCATGAGGATGATGTCCCCACCTGTACCGGCAACTGCTGTAAGATCACCCAGGTTTGCATTTGCAGAAACATTGTTTCCATCCTTGATGTTTACCAATTCCTTAAAATCCAGGTTTTTAGTACTCTGAAGCTTGGATCCGTCCTTGATATTTATAATTCCGGCCCCCAGCATAACCCCACTATGGGTATTTATTTGTCCACTGACATCAATAGATTTTCCTGAGGCATAGGAAGTACCGTCTCTAAGGGCTTTCACCTTGGCCAATGTAATGTCCGTTGCAGGATTGTTGGTATTGTACAGGGTTTCAAAATCCGTTTTTGTCGGCACTATACCAGTGAAATTACCGGCATTGATGACACCTTTTGTACCTATAGCAATACCATCCGGGCTTAAAAATATGAGATGTCCATCTATCTTTTCATTTTTTACAGCATTAACAATGCCATCGATGGTAATTTTACTGTTTACCAGATTGGCAAGGGTAGATGCTTCTTTGAAATTTAAATTGGCTATATAGCCCTCATCCAATGCAAATTTCTGGAATCGATTGTAGGCAAATCCATTGCTGACTCCCTCAGGATCTATATTATAGACATTTCCTGACGGGGCAATCGTGGTACCATCCTTTTGAACAATTTCCGCCTCACCAATACCAAATGGATAGGCGAGCATCCCCGCCGCCATAGCCAACGAGGTAAGTAACCAGTGTGTCTCCATTTTTTTCGTCTTAATACGGGCCTTTTTTTCATTCCGCTTTTTGATGGTGTAAACATATGCCATCGTAATCACCTATCTTTCTGCTCATCCTTGAACCTGGAGGATCCAACATACTATAACTATTTAAAACGTAGCAGACAGACTAAAGTCTACCCTTACACTATCCACTGTGTTATCATAAAATTCCTTCTTAAATGGGAAGCCCACAGTCAATGTACCATAAATATTTTTATACCGTGCCTCTAAGCCGATGCCGGCACCCATTAATTTGTTATGCTCTGGCGCCGTGACTCCACTGACAGTTCCCCAATCAAGAAATGGGAAAAAGAAAAACCTTTTTTCTTTATCCAAAGGAACATGGTATTCTATACCTGCTGTCAGTCCCTTTTCTCCACCAATAAAGCCTTCCTCATATCCCCGGACGCTGTTTACACCGCCGATAAAAAATCTGTCTGAGGCGGCCATAAAATCACCGGATGCCAATTGAGCATCCAACCGGGCTTGCCAGAATTGTCCATTTTTATTGCGTTTCTGCCAAAATGAATTCAAACGATACAATTTTGTTGCATCCGACCTGCCATTAATATCACTCCGCCGGGCCCATACAAAGGAATGCTTATGATAAAGAACCGAAGAATCCCCATAATGGGTAAAGGAAACATACGGAATAATCCGATTAATCTTATCATCCACCACAGTAACCCTACCACGCCCCAAATCCGTTCCTGTTGTATGGCGTACATACTGAAGGCCTGCCTCATGGCGAGTAGAATCCGTCACATGAAAAGGTACTCGCCAGGTTACTGAAAAGGAATTCGATTTTCCTTCCATCCCCAAGGGTCTCAACTCACCGCTGATCACCTCAGTTCTGTTACCTAAATATGAAAAATCAAGTCGCATCCCTTTAGGAGAAATCGGAACACTGTACCCTAAAGACCATGCCCTACTCCCCTGACTTCGGATAAAGCTGGCCCGTAGGCTATCCCGTTGTCCTGACAAGCTTTTAATACTATAGAAAATTCCCTGGCGCCAGCGGCCACTGCTATCATAGCCATCGTTGTCAGTGTAAAGGGTTACAGTCTGATTTTTTGGCTCAAAGGCAATGATTTCATAATCCGTGGTACCCTCTTTAGCTCCAGGCTTCATTATCACCCGAAGCTGGATATCATTGGTTCCATGAAACCAGCGAAGATCACGGTTTAGCTTATCAGTGTTGGCAATCTCACCTGCCTCCAACCCCAAGCGGCTTGTTATATAATTAGTTTTTGTGTGGAGATTTCCTTTGACAGAAACTTCTCCTGTTTTACCTTCAATGAGCTTAATCTCCACTACTCCCCCATGAATCCGTTGAGGTGGAAGCACCGCTCCACAGGTCATGTAGCCCTTTTCCTGATACAGTGCTGTAATCTTATCAGCCATTTCCCTTAAATCCTTCAGGGTGAGCTGTCGCCCAATGTAGACTTGGGTAACGGACTGAATCTCTTCCTGAGTTAAAATTTCTGAAGGATTCCAATTGACCTGCTTCAACTCAAAGCTTATTTCCGTACCGTCATCCTCGGCTGGAGGGGCCTCTTCCTTTTCCACCTTATTCTTTTTAGCGGCCTCATCCTCCGCAATCTGCTCAAATACCTGTTCCCGTTCCATGTCCCGACGGTCCCGCTCCATTTGTGCACCGGCATCCCTGCCACCTGCGGACTGTGCAGCAACCGGCACATAACCGCCAGCAATTAACCCCAAAGCAAGACCTAAGCAAATCAAATTGGACCTTTTCATCATTTATCTCCCATCTGTAATATCTATCAACATAAAAAAAATTATAAACACCCTATTTTCATTGTAAGAAAAATTAAAAAAAAAACAAGAGGGCGTTCCAGAATGTCACACCTCTTCTCATCTATATATATATCGATAATTAAGCTACTATCCATAAAAAAACACGCTTATCTGCCAAAACCAATCATCAATCGGCACCTAAGCGTGTAGTATTTGAATAGCATTAAAGCCGCATTACTCCATAATGCACCTTTGAATATTTTCCACCGGCAATTTCCTTAAACCCTAATCTGGCAAACTCCCTGCTGCGACTGTTTTCCTTCATCACAATCCGATATCTGGCTACCCGCTGAGCCTCCTGCAACGCAGCTATAGATAACGGCCGATGGTCAGCCACGCTTCGCAGTGGATTTATATTGTGACTGTCCATAAGCGGATGGCGAAACATGGGATCAAAATAAACCACATCCACTGATTTATCTGGTAATTTTTTTAGATAGTCATTGTAATCTGCATTTATTACCTGAACCCGTTTTATGGCACTATGAAGCTCATAATTAGTGGCAAGAAAATGCTGCATACCCTTACCGGTGATAAAGGCAATAATGGGACTGGCCTCCAGACCGATTACACTCCCTGCCGCTCCCACCACATAGCTGGCTACAATGGCATCGGCGCCAAAGCCAAGAGTACAATCCAACACCGACATTCCCTGCGTAAGTCCCATGGCATTTATCATATGATCCTCTTCACCCATACGAAGATTTTTTATCCGTATCTGCGCCATATTGGGATGAAAAAACAGCTATCCATCAGGAGTATCAAGGGTATAGGCCCCACCCTTGGCTATGAGAACGTTATCTACCCCATATTGTTTACGCAGCTCCTCTATCGGTTCCCTGTTTCTATTTACCCGCTGAATATCCAGCTGAACAGCTGCCAGCTCAGCCAGCCTTATGCTGTCGCTATGATTTTTTCGGTCTGTTGTAACAATAGTATTTAGCATTAACTCTCCCTGATAAAATCAACTCAAAAGCCTGTACGTTTAAACATCTTGGCCAGCTCATCAGTGGAAAATTTCAAAATAGTTGGCCGCCCATGAGGACAGGTATATGGCATGGTTGTGTTGTTAAGCTCTGCCAAAATAATCTCCATCTGTCGAAAATTCAGCTCAAACCCGGCCTTTATAGCCGCCTTGCAGGCGGTCATCGCCAGACAGGCATGACGAATTTCAGCAGCTGACAGCTTGTGCATATCCTCCAGCGACACCAGGATTTCCCGGATAATATTTTCCCCTTCTCCCACTGGAATATCCGCCGGTATTTCCATAAGGCGGTATTGGTTGGGGCCACTTTGCTCCAGACTAAACCCCAGGCTGGTAAATAATTCCTGGTTGGCATTAATCAGCTGTGACTCCCGTTCACTCACCTCTATAAACAGATGCACCAATAATTGCTGGGATGGTATTTTATCAGTCATGGCTGCAAACCGGTCATATAAAATCCGTTCATGGGCTGCATGCTGGTCAACTATATACAGACTGTCAGCGTCCTGAGCAATAATATAGGTATTGTCCACCTGTCCAATAGGCACCATTGGCGACCTGCCACAGTCTGTAGCCAGGTCCTTTTCAATAATTTCTCCAGTTTCCCTGTCCACTAATATGCCAGCTTCATTATCTGGCTGCTCATTCTTGTCTGGAGCTGACTGAATTTGTGCCAATTCTTGCCTGGCTTCATTAAAGCTTTTTGTCTGCTGCTCCACCCGATATTGATAAGCAGCCCTTGGAATACCCGGAGCTGAATATTGCGTTTTGTCAGTCTGTTCAATCTCGGTAGCCGGTATAAAATGAAACTCGTCTATAAGTGGTTCCATGGTTGGCTTAGAAGTACTCACATTTGTTGGCATAGCAGTAAAATGTCGCTCAGGCCGTTCCACAGTTGCCGCCAGACTGTTCAACGCCTCCCCATGAGGACGGACAGCGTCTAACACCGACTTATACACCATTTTAAAAATATAGCCCTCATCTTCAAATTTTATTTCACTTTTTTGCGGATGGACATTCACATCCACCGTGGAAGGCTTCACCTCCATAATCAATGCCACCATTGGATAACCGGCCTTTGGTATCATTGAAGTATAGGCATTGTCCACAGCCTTGGCAATAGCCCGGTTGGATATGATACGACCATTGACAATAAAGGTCTGCCAGCTGCGATTACTGCGAATGGTGGAGGGCTTAGAAATATAGCCCTTTATTGATGCTTCACCATCGGAAAAATCCACTCCCAAAAGAGCGTCCCCAATGGAGCTCCCATAAATACTCCGCAGTGTATCATGGAGATTGCCATTACCCGGCGTTACTACAGAGGTTTTATTGTTATTTATAAACTTAAATGATATATCCGGGCGGGAAATCGCCAGCTTTATAATATAATCATTTATTTTATTTCCCTCGGTATTATTGGTTTTTAAAAATTTTTTTCTGGCGGGAGTATTGAAGAATAAATCCTCCACCTTAATGGTGGTTCCCAGGCTGCAGCCAGTATCACCAATTTCCGGTTCTTTACCGCCGATTATTTTTATCTCTGTTCCCAGCTCCCGGCCCGCCTGTCTGGTCTGTAAGGAAAATCTGGACACAGCAGAAATGCTTGGCAATGCTTCCCCCCGAAAGCCAAGGGTATCAATGGACAGCAAATCCTCAACCTTAAATATTTTGCTGGTGGCGTGGCGCTGAACAGCCAGCTGAGCATCCTCCCGGCTCATGCCAATACCGTTGTCAGATACTCGTATATAGCTGGTGCCGCCGGCCGTTATCTCAACCTCAATCCGGTCAGCCTTGGCATCCATGGCATTTTCAACTAATTCCTTAACCACGGAGGCCGGTCGCTCTACTACCTCTCCAGCCGCTATTTTATTTATGGTACTATCATCAAGTACATGAATAAAGCTCATCCTTTTCCCGCCTCCTCCTTTGCCTGACGCTGCAACCGATACAGGGTATTCATTGCTTCAATTGGAGTCATGGTCATAACATCAAGGGATAACAGTTCTTCATTAATGGTATTGTCAAACAACGACATAGTTACATCATCAGATGGCTTGGCCACATTTTTAACCTGTTCATTTGCTTCAACGGTTTCACGATTGGCAGTCACCTCCGTGGCTTCCAATTCATGCAGAATTTTCTCTGCCCGATCAGTAACCACCTTAGGCAGGCCGGCAAGTCGTGCCACATGTATGCCATATGATTTATCCGCTGCGCCAGGAATGATTCGACGGAGAAAATTAATATCCCGCCCCTTTTCCTTTACAGCAATACAGTAATTTTTTATTACATTATCCTCTAAGTCCGTCAGCTCATGATAATGGGTAGCAAACAGGGTTTTGGCATGGATTTTTTCCCGCACATGCTCAATAACCGCCCTTGCTATACTCATACCATCAAAGGTACTGGTTCCACGGCCTATTTCATCCAAAATAATAAGACTGTTTTTAGTGGCATATTTTAAAATCTGTGCCACCTCATTCATTTCCACCATAAAGGTGCTTTGTCCACTTACCAAATCATCACTGGCACCAATCCGGGTAAATATCCTGTCCACTGGGGAAATAGACGCCTCACGGGCTGGAATAAAGCTTCCCACCTGAGCCATCAGGGTAAGCAGAGCCGTTTGTCGCATATAAGTGGATTTTCCCGCCATATTCGGTCCGGTAATCAGCATAATCTCGCAATCAGAATGATTCAGGCTGGTATCATTAGGCACAAACAGCTCCCGATTAAGTATCCGCTCCACCAATGGATGTCGTCCATCCTTTATTTCAATCTGTCCGTTATTAATAAGCCCTGGCCGCACGTAATTATAGCTGGCGGCCGCCTCCGCCAGCCCCGCAACCACATCCAGCAGAGCAATGCTTTTGGCAGTGGTCTGAATATCTCCCAGCTGGGCTTTAACGATTTCCCTTATTTCGGAAAACAGATTGTATTCGATATTTACTATTTTTTCCTCAGCTCCAAGAATTTTTGTTTCAAATTCCTTTAACTCCTGAGTAATATATCTTTCAGCATTGGCCAAGGTCTGTTTGCGGACATAATAATCCGGCACCAGCTCGATTCCACTGTGGCGAACCTCAATATAATAGCCAAAAACCTTGTTGTAACCGATTTTTAGGGCACGAATGCCGGTCTTCTCCTTTTCCTGTTCCTCCATGGCCTGAAGTAACTGTTTACTGTCTCGGGATATTTTTCGGTATTCATCCAGCTCCTCATTGTAGCCTTCCTTTATAATCCCCCCATCTCTTATAGTAAGACCCGGGTTATCCACAATGGCCCGATGGAGTAAATCCACCAAATCGTTATAAACATGGACATCTTCATGACATTTTTGCAAAAGAGTGGATTTTGCCTCTGCAAGAAGCTGCTTAATATTTGGAAGCACACTAAAAGAGGTACGCAACGCCACCATATCCCGGGCATTTGCCGTGCCTACCTCAATTCTGGTCAGCAATCGTTCAAAATCATAAATTTGCTTACCGTAATTCTTTAGCTCTCCCCGTAAAATGAAATCCTTTTCCAGCTCTTCTACAGCATCAAGCCGCTGATTAATTTTTCCTATATTTAGGAGAGGATATTCCAGCCATTTTTTTAAAAGCCTGGTTCCCATAGCGGTGTCAGTAAAATCCAATACATCCAACAGGGTATCCTTTTTGCCTCCGTCCCGAAGGTTTCTGGTAATTTCCAGATTTCTCAGGGTATAGGTATCGATTACCAGATTGCTGGCAAAATCCAGCCTGGTAAGCTGGGAAATATGGGACAAATCCGTTCTGACAGTATCATGGAGATAGGCTAAAAGAGTTGCTACCGCTTCACTGGCCCCGCGCCCCTCCGGACGGTTGTTTATATCAAAGTGTTGAATGATAATATCATCAATATTTTTTGTTGGCTCATCAATAACCGTAAAGGCACAGGCTGTCATTCGTAAAGCTATAAATTCCTTCAATTCTGCCTGAAAGGACAGCTTGCCCAGAATAATCAGCTCCGGCATCATTATCCGGTACAGCTCATCATACAGGCATTGGTACCGTTCGTCTCCAGTATAAACCCCATAAAAGCATTCACCGGTGGAAATATCTGCCCCGGCTAAAACAACCTCATTACCGGCCTCATATACCAATGCAATATAATTGTTATTGGCTGACTGCAAGGCACTTTCCTCCAAAATCGTACCTGGAGTAATGACCTTTATTACCTCCCGTTTGGTAAGTCCCTTGGCCTTTGGATCACCAATCTGCTCCGCAATGGCGATTTTATACCCCTTGTTTACCATCTTGGTAATATAGCTTTCCGCCGCATGGTATGGAATACCACACATGGGATTTTTTTCTGTATCACCACTGCGGCTGGTCAAGGTAAGTCCCAATTCCCTGGAGGCCGTCACCGCATCCTCAAAAAACATTTCATAAAAATCACCAAGACGAAAGAACAGTATTTCATCTGGGTACTGCTTCTTGACATCAATATATTGCTGCATCATTGGAGTTAATTCCATGGGTATCTCCTATTCTAATTCACCCTTCAAGACCCATGTCTGAGGCTGACAAATTCTTACGTTTACAAAATCACCTGGCTGCTCGCTTCCCTGATATGGCCAAAGTACCAGCTTGTTTGTGTTGGTGCGGCCTGACCACACCTTGTCATCATTGGCACTTGGACCCTCAACCATAACCTGCACAGTCCTGTCCTTCAATGCTACGTTTTTTTCCAGGCTGATTTTATTTTGAAGCTCCATAAGGCGGTTTAACCGCTCATGCTTCACATTATCATTCACCTGATTTTTCATTTCAGCAGCCGGAGTACCGGAGCGCTTGGAATAAATAAATGTATAAGCCTGATCATAGCGGATATCTTCTAAAAATTGGAGAAGCTCCTGAAAATCCTCTTCCGTTTCCCCTGGAAAGCCCACGATTAAATCTGTAGTAATACTGGCATCCGGTACAACAGCCCTTATTTTCCTTACAAGGGCTTTATAGCTTTCCACTGTATAAACCCGATTCATGGCCTTTAATATTTTGTTTGAACCATATTGAACCGGTAAATGAAAGTGATTGCAGATATGCTGACTGTTCTTTATTACATCAATAACCTCGTCACTTAAATCCTTGGGATGCGAGGTCATATAACGTACCCGTTCGATTCCATCGACCCTATCTACCATGGAAAGCAGCTCGGCAAAGGTAGCCTTTTGGTGGTCCTTACCATAGGAATTTACATTTTGACCCAGTAAGGTTACTTCTCTGTAGCCATGCTTTACAGCTTCTCTGACTTCGTCAATAATTTCCTCCGGCAGTCGGCTCCTTTCCCGGCCTCTGACGTAAGGCACAATACAATAGGTGCAAAAATTATTACAGCCATACATAATCGGTACCCAGGCCGATAATGGTGTTTTTCGATGAATGGAAATATCCTCCGGCATTTCTGCCTCGTTTATCTCAGTATCTACCACATGCTTTGCCTGAGATTCCTCCAGCTTTTTTACCGTTGCCACTACCTCATGTATCTTGTTGGTGCCTAACACAAAATCAATATGGGGAGCCCGCTTTATCAGCCTTTCCCCTTCCTTTTGCGCCATACAGCCGGTAATACCCAGGATAAGGTCAGGATTTTCCCGCTTTAATGCTTTTATTTCA
>JAFVER010000190.1 GCA_017475925.1 Anaerovibrio sp.
ACGAGCTTTAAGATGTCCCCTTCCTCTTTAGGTGGGGGAAAACAAACTACAACAGCTGGTGAGCATATCTCCCAGCTCGTTGAAACGCTAATTGGAAGATTTTTCTTCTAAAGAAGAAAAATTTGAACAATGGCGTTATAAAAATACAGACCGCGAGATCATTGATTTTACTGGTTTCGCGGTCTGTTTTAGTTTGGCATTTTCACCTGAAAATCAATTCGCGTGAATTGGGGATGCAAATCTTTTTATTTCCATTCACTGTAACCGTGTGGAGTCACCATATGCGGAGGGAACTGAAACATGGTACTGTGCTGGTTCCAGTGATGGAAAGCATCTGGCTGAATGCATCCAGTCCCAGATTGTAGATAACCTCAGAGCCGTGGACAGGGGATTTAAGATGGCAACCCCGGGTACGCACGACTCTATGTTCTTACTAATACGGATATGCCGGCAGTCCTTGTGGAGCTGGCATTTATTTCCAATGAGGATGATGAGAAGCTACTTAAAAATGAGCAGGATGAGTTTGCGAGAGCCATTGCTCACGGTGTAACGGACTATACAAATCAGTAAATATCGATAACAGTGAACAATTATGGTATAATGTGGTCAAGAAAAAAGAGAGGTGCAAGAATGGCCAGAAAAACTTATGATGAGCTGACGATACAGGATAATTTTCTCTTTCAGAAAATTATGCGAAATAAGAGGATATGCAAGCAGACCATACAGCGTTTGCTGGATATCGATATAAAGGACATATCCTATCCGGAGGAAGAAAAATCCATAGATGTTAGATTGGATAGCAAGAGCATTCGCCTTGATGTTTATGTTAATGACGATAAAGGCACTGTTTTCAATATCGAGATGCAGACCACCAAGGACATGGAAGAACTGGTGAAGCGCACCAGATATTACCAGGCCATGATAGACATTGACCTCTTGGAAAAAGGCCAGGACTATGAAGCATTGAACAATACATATATTATCTTCATCTGCACCTTTGAGGTATTTACTGGTAAACGCCATAAGTATACCTTTAGGAATATGTGCGCAGAGGATCAGGGCATCGAACTTGAAGATGGTACAACAAAACTGTTCCTCAGCACCAAGGGTGAGAAGGATGATGTGTCTGTGCCACTTAAGAATTTCCTCGATTATGTGGATGGCCATGCACCAGCAGATGAACTGATGAAAGAAATTGACACAGAAGTTGAGCTGTCAAAGAGTCGTGATGAATGGAGGCGAGAGTATATGACTTTGGCATTGGAGATAGAGAAAGAGAAAAAGCAGAGCTGGGAAGCTGGCAAGGCTGAGATGGCCGAAATGAATATTATTGGAATGCTCAAGGAGAATATCTCCGTGGAAGTAATTTCACGTATTACCAATTATTCCATAGAGGCGATAACTAAAATAGGGAAAAAACATATGCTTCTGTAATGGAGGCGAGAGTATATGACTTTGGCATTGGAGAATGCGATTTTAGCACTTAGCCGGACTGCTGTTGTGCTTTTGTATAGGTAAATGAATCGTGGCCCCGTTGGAGAATATAGGTTCTCTGACGGGGCACTTTTTTTTGACCACTCAAACCTTGATTTTACTGGCGGGGCGGATATAATGTGGGTAAGAAAAGGGAGAGGATTTTAACTTGTGGCAGCAGAAAAGGCGGTGACCATTATGGGATTTTTGTTCAGAGCTTCGATATTAGCTGATTCAGCCCCTTATAATGCTTGCCATTACTCAGTCGAAGAACATTCCCATTATATGGACTGTGAAAATTGCCAGAATAAATCTTGGTGTGACATATTTGCACTCAATGAAGAAATAAGGACTGGCAGGGAAGCACAAGCTATGGCTGAGGAATTGTTGAAACATGTTGAGCCGAAACGAAAATTTAAGTTGCCTTAGAGTTATGGCCATGCTGAAAGGCGGCGGTGATTATGATTTATGCTATTCTTGCTTTTCTTATAGTTTCCACGTTGATAGGTGTAGCTTTGGCTATCATAGTACCAATAATAAAATGGTCTTGTATATTGTTGTACCACCTTTGGAAGCGGTTCTTTGGTTCTCCACATAATGAATTAGGTGATATATAAGGAGAAACCTATAATGGAAAAAAATAACAAACGGCAAAACAAGGGAGGTTTTGCAAATGACCAAGAAACTTATTCGCCATATTAACCTTATTGGCCATGAGATAAATCAGTCTATTGAGGACGGGTATCCAGAGTCAGATCGGGAAATTTACTGCAAACGCCTCCATACTATTAAAGAGCCGGATGAAAAGGATTGTATGAATTGCCCGTATTTTGGAGGTCTTGGACAAGGAACCGCCCATGAATGTGTATGGGAAGAACCAGTGGACATCAGCTTAGAGCTTTACAGAATTATTGAACATAAGGACAGATACAAGGAAATGGAGCGGGTGTCTGAAATGATAGAGGCTGGGGTTGTGGACAAGGAGCAAATTTATCCTTTTGAAAGGCTTACTCCTAAGGAAATGGCTAATTTGGCAGCAGATTCTATAAACGGCCCAGGCAAGCCGATGACTGATGAAGAAAAAGCAGAAGATGATGCTGAACACGGATATTTTGAGGATGATTAAAAAGATATTTTGAAAAGAGGAATAAACTATGAAAATTTATTTTGCTGGTTCCATTCGTGGTGGCAGGAAGGATGCGGAACTTTATCGTAAGGTTATAGCTGCCTTGAAGGAAAAGCATCAGGTCCTTACTGAGCATGTGGGGGATTTGAGCCTTTCCGTCGTGGAAGATAAAGGGGATACGGCTATTTACGAACAGGACACGGCATGGCTTCGTGAATGTGATGTGGTGGTGGCTGAATGTACCCAGGTGTCTCTTGGGGTAGGTTATGAGCTGGCTTATGCTGAAGCCCATAACAAGGAAGTACATATCTTTTACCGCCCTAATGAAACACAGCTTTCCGCCATGCTCTCCGGAAACGAATACTTTAAAATATACCGCTATAACAGTGAAGATGAGCTGCTGGAGCTGGTGAAAAAATTGTGGGGGTAAATTTCATGCAGACAGATAAGGCTGAGCAATATCGTGAGTTGGTGGAGGAGTCGCAAAAATCCTATCGCGATAATCCTGACGATCATAAAAATAACAAAATTGAATTGGCTGCTCTCGATACTGATATCTGTAAGGAAATAAATCTCTACACGTACTGGCAGGGGCTGGGGTACGCCAAAAAGACTCCACACATAAAATATCTGTTGGTTGGCCAGGACTGGGGCAACCCTTTCTTGGGGCGGAAGGATTTTCTAAAAAGAATAATTTCCATAAATAATGGCAGTAATGAACCTTATTATGAAAAGGCTGTTTTTGACACTGATGATAATTTGGTGGAGCTGTTTAAGGTTCTTAAAGATAGTGAGGGAAAATCTTATGATATCGCCACAAAACGTTATGATGATTTGTTCTTCACAAATTTCTGCCTTGGCTACAGAAAGGGCAAGGAAAGCGGTGGTATGCCCAAGGAACTTATGAAAAGGGACGCCGTATTTTTTAAACGACTGGTGGCTATTTTGGAACCAGAAAATATCCTATGCCTTGGCAAACGCACCTTTGAATGTGTTTTTGAGGCATTGTGTGGTGATAAAACCCAGAAGCCAGAAGGCTTTTGCGGGGCATATAATGTCTTTATCGAAAACTATAAACCAATTACAGCTGAATACGAAGAAAACAAGAACACAAGGATTTTTCCCTTGGCACATTCAGGCTATATGGGAATAATGAACCGCATAAACAAGAAGGGAACAGTTGATGAAGGAATTGAAAAACAAAAGGAAGATTGGGAGAAAATAGCGAAACAGCGGGGCTGATGGAAATGATTATATCCACATGGAATATTGAACGGTTTAAGCATAAGGATAAAGACCAGCAAATGTATCAGCTTTGCCATGAGCAAAAGGCTGATATAATGGTGTTAACGGAGTCTGACAGGCAATTTAAACAGAATTATTCCTATGAGTTTCATACGCCATTAATTACCCAGGCACCAGCGGATTATCCTCTTCCCGCCAGATACGAGGACACAGAAAACCGCGTATCCATATACAGCAATTTTCCCCTTGTGAAGATGCACGAAACCCATGATAAATACACCGCTATTTGTGTCGAACTGGCCACAGACTACGGAAATCTGCTGGTATACGGAACCATTGTAGGAATATTGGGTAACAGAACGGCCACCTTCAAGGACGAAGTAAGGCATCACATTGAGGATATACAGAGGTTGTCTAAACTTGGGAATATGTGTATTTGTGGGGATTTTAACTGCAGCTTCTCAGATAATTACTATTTCACAAATTTTGCCAGAAAGTCATTTCTGAATATATTTGAGCAAGAAAATATAAAGCTGCTCACCAAGGAGCAGCCCGAGTGTATTGACCATATAGCAGTTTCCGGGGATTTCGTGGGGGATATGAAGTGTAAAGTTTCTGAGTGGAATTTGGATAAGAAGCTGTCTGATCATAAGGGGATTACCGTGGAATTGTACTAGGAGGCTTAAAAAAAGGAGAATGGGGATGTATGAAATTCCACCGTTAGATGTTGATATCTAAGTTAATATGCCTTTTTAAAAGGAGGTGCGTGGGCGTGTCAGCTAAGTATGAATTTTACAAAGAAAATAAGGATGATTTAATTTACTGGGTAGATGATCCACGCATAATAGGAGAACATCTTTTTAGCTTCGACAAAAAGAAAGTCTTTAATCTTTTTCCAGATTATCCATGGAAGCTAACTAAGGAACAAAAGGACATATTCGACCGGGAAAATCCCTACTGGGCGGAGTTTTTCAAGGATAGAACGTAATTCATTATATAGAGGATTATCATGAGCAATACATCAAATCAGAAAGCAGAAAAAGGAAGTAAATATTGGATGCAAGAAATCGTTAATAATAAGTATTTAAGGGAAGAATTAGAGAATAAACTTGGAGTAAAATCATTAGAATGGATATCTCCTTTGGAAAATGAATCATATGATGAATATAAACTTACAGAAGAAAAGTTAAAGGAAAAAATCCCATCGCTTAAAGAGGTGGATTTTTCATTTTGGCCTAAGAATGGCCCGGAATGGGATGCTATTGCACTATCTGAAGACGGAAGTGAATTATATCTTTTTGAAGCAAAGTCACATCTGACGGAAATGTACAAAGAAACGGGAGCAGGGGCAGATAGTCTAAAGGTGATTAGTAAATGTATGCAAGAGACATGTACTAAGTTATTTGGTAGTGAGAGCAAATATAATAAGGAAATATGGGAAAAAAGTGAAGTTAAAGATAAGAAAAAGAATCCATCGTTTTATCAGTTGGGGAATAGATTGACGTTTCTATATTACTTGAATGAAAGAAGAGATGTTACAAAACTTTCGAAAAGTATAAAAGTTAAATTAGTATTGCTTAATATAGTCAATGACTATACGCATAACGATGAAAATAAGATGATACCTAGGGGGAAATGGGAAGAACACTATAAGAAGGTATTTTGCATGATGAAGTATGGTGATAATTCTGAGGAAAAACTAGAAGAAATCAAAATTCCTGAAAATGTAGAGATTATATATTTTGAACCTTCTTGGAAATATAATCGTAGTGAACTGTTGGAGGAATGATATTTATGGAGTTGATGAGGCGTTATCAAGCATTAAAGGAAAAGGTTACAGAGCGCAAGGAAGAATTTGCAGAGTTGATGATGTTTATTGAGAAAGATACCGCTTATATGACAACACCAGCTTCTACGAAATATCATCTCTGCCGCGAGCGTGGCTTATTGGAGCATACAGGCCTGATACAAACCATAGCCTTTTCTAAGGGAACCACACGGGATTACATTGCTATTCCTGCCAACAAGAATCATTTTGATATGTTCATGGCTGCATTTGATGATATGAGGGGAAGTATGTGGGGGAAACTTGGGGTATGCAGATAATTTGTTTTATTGATATAATATACATATCACTTGAACCGGAACAGGCTATTAAGCAGTCTTGGCGCCTGGTTTTTTACCTCTCTGCTTAATCGGCATCACTACCAGGAGTGATGGGCGGCAGCTGGCCTTGCCGCTTTTGTGGATGATAATTAATGATGATATAACTGAATAGAGCCAAGCAAGAGAAAACAGCAGCCTGGATTATAGCCGGACTGCTGCTTTGCGTTTGTATATGTAAATGATTTTATGGCCCTGTTGGAGAATTTCTCTGATGGGGCCGTATTTTATTGTTTAGTTGAATGACCCGCCAAATTCAGCGGGTCGTATTGGAATATATCTTCATCCTCAATGCCTCACTCCATGTCTTTTCGTCTTTCTTGATTCCTGTCAGTATTCTGGCATGTATGCCCGAATACTGACAGCTTCCACTTTTTCTGCGCCGTCACCCTTCGTTACCAAGCTGATCCCCCAGGTGGTATCACCGGGCGCATAAGTATATACTTCAGCAGGTGCTGCACAGCGGTATACATATTTGGTGCCTTGCCAACGCATCTCAAAATAA
>JAFVER010000191.1 GCA_017475925.1 Anaerovibrio sp.
GCCCATTACCTCATTGGCTGACATTATTATCATAAAAGCATATCTATCCACGGCATTTACTATGGCCTTTATTTTGGCAATCTGGGTGGTCTTTACCACCACAAATACAATATCACGGTCCGTATGGGTAAACGCCCCCTGGCCATGAATAAATGTCACACCACGTCCCATCTCATAGATAATTCCATCGGCAATTTCCCTCGATTTGTTGGAAATAATCATTACTGCCTTTCGATGGTTGATACCTGCAATAACCTTATCGGTTACATGAGCCGATATATACATACCAATCAGCGTAAACAATGCCTGAGTCATGCCAAAAAGGAAGCCGGCCACCACCATAATCATGCAGTTGAAGGCAAATATTACTGCTCCCATATCAAAGGAAAAGAACTTCTTCACTATGGCACCAATAATATCAAAGCCACCGGTACTGCCATCATTTCTGAAAACAATACCATAGCCTATACCGCAAAATACACCACCAAAAATCGATGACAGCATCACATCGCTGACAACATGCAATGCGGTTAATGGCTCAGTCAAATCAAGGCATATGGAAAAAATCACGGTGCCTACAATAACATCAGCCAAATATCGCTTTCCCAAAAAGACATAGCCAGCTATTAAAAGCGGAATATTATAGACAAAGGTCTGAATACCCAGGGGCAGCTCCCACAAAAAAAGCACAATCATTGCAATACCAGTAACGCCGCCTGTCAAAAGATTGGCTGGTACATAAAAGGTATTAATTGCCGCACTGCTTACAAGGCATCCCAACACAATAAACCCATATCGCTCTATCAATTTTTTTACTCTAGTCCGCCTCATCAGCTTACATCTCCCTATTGGAAATTAAAATTTTCTTGTAACAGTCAGAACGTAGCTTCTCTTTTCCATCGGATACCCATAAAGCTCACAATAATCCTTGTCAAAGAGATTATTTACAGCAAAATTAACAGTCACATTTTTGCCAATACGCCTTGCCACTGACAAATTATGAATCACATAGCCACCAATATTCACCACCCTTGTTTCGGTTGGCTTAGCATATGGATAACCAAGCATGGCCCGCTGACTGCCTGTAAAATTCATATCATAGCGTACGGTCCAATCATTCTTCTCAAATTTATAGCCAAGGGAAACCATATGACGAGGACGATAATCCAGCTGATCATTTAATCCAACATGATCCCAGCTTTTTGAGCCATCCTTAGTGGTATGCTGATGGGTATAATTCAAATACATGGAAGATGTGTCATCGAAGCTGAAGGAATTTTCCCATTCAAAGCCCCATATTTTGACCCCATTAAGCATATAGCAATTGAATGGCTTGGTGTGGAGGAAATTAATAAAGGAGCTGTAATCCTGATAAAATAGCGACAGCTTGCTTTGCAGCTTGTGATTAAATTTTCTTTCAACAGAAATATCATAGCCCCAGCCCTTTTCTGCCCCTAAAGCCCCTTCACCATTATGATTAAGCGGAGTCATGCCTATACCCCTATAATACCAGAAATATTCAGCCATGGAAGGGGCCCGCCAAATACGATTTATAGAAAATGAAGTGGTTGTCCTTTCATCATTTTGAAAGGTAGCATTTACCTTTGGTGAAAGGCTGCTGTCACTATATGATTTTACAGCCGTAGCCCGCTGGTCGTCCCGGTCAGCCTTTAATGAATCATATCGCACACCATAATCCACCGTCCAGCGATTATTCATTTTCCAGGTATCACCTACATATATTCCATATACATCGGCCTTTTGAGATGGATACATATCAGATGCTCCCTCGGCATTACTGTCATACCAGCCATAGCCGTATCTGTATCTGGTATAATCAGCCCCAAAGCTCAGCTCATGCCTGTCATTAAGCACGCGGGCACCACGATAAATATATCCCTGGGATAAATCCGTCGGGTTATTTCTCTTAAAGCTCTCAGCCCCATCAACCACCTTACGTTCCTCCATGCGTTCGTTTACCCGCCAATACGAAAGGAAATCACTGCCGGCTTCCCGCTGGGAATTATAAGTCAGGTTGAAGGTATTACGATTAATTATTGAGCGACTTCCATCCCCTACCTCAGTATCCTTGGCATTGCCAAAGGCATCAGCAAAGGGAGTAATCGGATAATAGGAATTATAATCCGCTCTCGACGGGTCGTTTACTGTTACCAGCCCCCGATTAGTACGGGTATGCTGAAAATCAACGCCCAGGGTATCAGTGGAATTTATATGATATTTCAAATTAAATCCATATTGCCTGTTACTGTAATCTGCATTGCGCAAGACAGCATCCTTGGTTTCACTTAATATTTTTATCCCAAAATCAAACAGTCCAGAGGTACCATTATAATTTAACGCTGTCTGGCGAAATTTCTTACTGCCAAAGGCTCTTGTCAATGTACCACCATTTTGTTTTTTTGTGATAATATTTATCACACCGCCATTGACCTGGCCATATTTTATTGATTTAGCCCCCTTGGTAATTTCAATCCGCTCAATGGACTCAACCGGCATAGAATCCCAGCTAAAATAGCTGCCCCCCATTACGCCGGCATTTTTTTGTGGTACTCCGTCTACCAGCACCAAAAAACGGCGACTGTCATGACCACGAAGCTTAACCGACATATCCTCTGCCCCACTGGCAAAGGCCTTTGACTGCACCTGAATACCAGCCACTCCACGAAGAAGCTCTGGCAGGGACTTAACTGCACCACTATAATCCTTCATGTCAATGACGACATCTACATCCCGGTTTAACTCTCTATTTCCATAAACCATTACCTCTTCATCATCAAAGGTTGCCACCTCAGCAGCAAAGCTGGTAGAAGCAATAAGACTCAAGCAAAAAAAACCGCTTAAAACCTTAATTTTATCCATCCTGCACCTCTTCATAAAATAAATCATGATAAAAAAAAGCCTGTTTTAGACGATTGACTATAAAGGGAATAAATACAAGCTGTAATATGATACCTGGTAATCCCCCTGATACACCTGCCAAAACGTAGGTAAATGGATCAGCATTTATTTGCAGCATTTCACCAAATATCATTAATGCAATTATACATATAATCCGCCCGCAAACCATAGCTCCCAAAAGGGCAATCAATACTCCCTTTTCTAAATTTTTATTAATAAATCCTGCTACTGCACCGTACACCGCCAATTCAGCCACCATCATAGGCATTGTGGGAAAAATCGGTGGCATACCAGTTGTAAGACCACTGACCACTGGAACAACAATGCCAACTATCAAGCCATACATCGGCCCTAAAAGCAGCCCTGCCATAAAAACAGGTATATGCATGGGCAAAAAGATTCGACCACTTACACCAATCATATGAAAGGCTATTGGCAACAGCACACCTACTGCCACAAATAAGCCAGCAAACACAGTTTTACTTGTATTCATTTAATCACCTTACAGCTTACATGCCACAATATAATTCCCCGCCCTCTATTTTGCCATTTATTATGATTATTAGCAAGAAAAAAGCTGTGATAAACATAAGATTATCACAGCCTTATATATCAATGCTTTTTAAACCTCAGCCGGCTCCGGTGTTTTCTTGACAGAATTGTTATTTTCCGACATATTACGCAGAGTTACCCATAAAGGACTGGCAATAAAGATGGAAGAATAGCAGCCACTAAAGAAGCCACAAAGCAAGGCAAAGGCAAAATCCTTGGTGGTATCTCCACCGAACCAATACAGAGCGAAGGTAGTAAATACACAGGTAAATACCGTATACAGGGACCGGGTCAGGGTCTGGTATATACTGCGATTAGCCAAGGCATAAATATCTCCACCACGGCGGAAATGCAGCTTCAGATTTTCTCTGATACGGTCAAATATTACGATGGTATCATTGATAGAATACCCTACAATAGTCAGCACAGCAGCCACAAAGGAGCTATCTACCTGCTTCTGGGTAAAGGAGAAAATACTCAATACAACCAAAATATCATGTACCAATGCCAACACCGCTGAGACACCAAATCTCCACTCAAACCGATAGGACACATAAAAGATAATGAGTACCCAGGAAATCAATGTTGCCATGACGGCATCCATAATAAGCTCGCCGCCAATGGTGGCTCCCACCTTTTCCTCCCGAAGAACCGTATACGCTCCTACATCCTCTTTCAGACTGGACATTACTGCCTTCCGTTCATTTTCCTCCAAATCAATTGTCCTAATCATAACGTCCTGAGAGGCTTCCACATTGGTAACATCACCTGACAGCTGAATTGTGGCATTATCAAGATTATATTTTTTCAGGGTATTACGGATTTCCGGTAGGGTTACTTCCCGCTCAAACCGCATATCAATAATGGTTCCACCTGTAAAATCAATACCAAAGTTAAACCCATTGACAAACATACTAATAATACCTGGAATAATAATCAGCAAGGATAAAGCAAACCAAATCTTGGAGCGATGCATTATATCAAAGGGAATTTTCACCTGTTGTTCAACATACTTCTTAGCCAAGCTTGGTCACCTCCTTTTCCGGCTTTACATTGCTGATGCCATAGCCATAAATAGCCGGATTTTTAAACAAATTGGCGGCAATCAGGTTCTTGCACATAAACTGCGTCAAGGTAATCGCCGTAAACATAGACAGCACTACGCCTAATCCAAGGGTAATAGCAAAACCCCTGATACTGCCTGTACCAAAGCAAAACAGCACAGCTGATGCAATAATAGTTGTAATGTTGGAGTCAAAAATTGTCGTAAAAGCCCGGCTAAAGCCTGAATCCATAGCCAAACGCATGGTTTTACCGGTTCTGAATTCTTCCTTAAAATGCTCAAAAATAAGCACGTTGGCATCAACTGCCATACCTATTGACAGAATAATACCGGCAACACCTGGCAAAGTAAGGGTTGCATCCAGCATTTTTAAGCTGAAAAGCAAAATAATAACATAGGCCATCAAGGCTATATCAGCAATCAGCCCTGGCAAGCGATAGAACAAAATCATAAAGAGAACTACTGCACCTAAGCCAATAGCAAAGGCATATACAGATTTATCCTTGGAATCCTGGCCCAAGGATGGTCCTACCGTTCTTGTTTCAATAATATTAACCTTTACTGGCAGTGAACCACTTCTAAGAAGAATTGCCAGATTGTGGGCCTCCTCAAGGGTTTTATTACCGGTAATAACTGCCTTGCCACCCATAATTGGCTCATTGACACGTGGATTGGTAAGAACCTCTCCATCAAGGAGAATGGCAATATTACGGCCAACATTTTTAGTTGTTAAATCAGCAAACTTTTCGCCGCCCTCTGGGCTAAACTCCAGCTCAACAAGATTCTGTCCCTGCTGATCTGTTTGCTCACGGGCATCCTTCAGGTCAGTACCAGTTAAAACAGTCTCCCCCTTATCATTCTTGAATTCCAGCATAGCTGTTTTACCGATTACCTGAATAGCCTTGTCCGGGTCCTTGATGCCTGGTAGCTCAATAATAATGCGCCGTTCACCCTGGCGCTGTACAATTGGTTCGGCCAGCCCCAGTTCATTTACACGTTTTTCCATGATACGCACTACACGCTCCATGGCATCACTATTCACCGGTGCTTCTGGTGTGTCCTCGGCTTCCAGGACTACATGTGTACCACCCTGCAAATCAAGACCCTGTCTTATGGACTGTGCCAAGGGTCTTACAAAGGCGAAGAAAATCCCCACTATGATGACAACAGCAGCCAGAAGCTTTAAAAAATTATCCTTTCTCAACTACTTCCATCCTTCTTTCAAATAAATTATGAATCTAACTCAACCTAATCAGTACATTTTAAAATTTCCCTTGTGGTAAGAATATAATCCACAGCCACATCAAACTTATCCACCTCAAAATCATCAAGGATCTGACAATCATAAGCTACTGCCAGCTTATCAGCCCTTTCTGCCTTTTTAAGGAAAATATCATAATATCCACCACCCATACCAATGCGGTGTCCACGACGATCAAAGGCAATCCCGGGAGCAATTACCAAGTCTATCGCCTCTGGCAGCACTTCCTGAAAAGTATTGTTCTTTACCGTTCGGATTCCAAACACACCCGTTGTGAGCTGGCTTATTGATTTTAGCTGTGCTGCTTTCATTACAGCATTTTCTGTATCCACGATATAAGGTACACAAAGCTCTTTGCCATCAGTCAAGGCCTGACGCAAAATCTTATCGGTATGAACCTCATCTTCAACGGAAACATAACAAAAAACACATTTTGCATTTTTATAAAGCTCATTTTCTATAAGCCTTTTGTAAATTGTTATGCTGTCCTTCTCTCGCTCATAACGACTCATTGCCCGCCTTTTCACAAGAGCTTCATGACGCAGTTTTCTTTTACGGGATTTTATTGATACTTCCATAATCTTACTTACCCTTTGCTGCTTCCTCCGCCTCTTTTTCAGCATTATACGCATCTACAGCTTCCTGCTGCTCTTTTTTCAATTCCTCATCAGTTACATAATCCGTACCAATCATTGGCTTAGCAACTTCAATTACCACACCCTTGGCTACCTCAATCATTACGGTGTTCTCCTTAACAGAGTCCACCACCCCCATGATACCTCCACGGGTAACCACCTTGGTGCCTTTTTTCAGTCTTGCCAGCATATCTATCTGTTTCTTTTGCTGTTTCTTTTGCGGTCGATACAAAAGAAGATAAAACAGCAGCACCATAAGCAAAATCGGTGCATAGCTGCTCAATGTCGCAAAATCACTATCACTCATATAGCTTTCCTCCCCCTAAACTACACCTTTAGCAGAATAATTGTATGCATCAAGGAACTTACGGCGGAAATCACCAAACCGCTCCTCAATAATCGACTGACGCATCTCACCCATAAACCTCTGTAAAAAGCGGAGATTATGTAACGAAAGTAGTCTTAAGCCAAAAATTTCATTGGCTCTCACCAGATGCCTTATATACGCCCGACTAAAATTACGACAGGCATAGCAATCACACCCATCCTCAATCGGCCTGAAGTCATTGGTAAATTCTGCGTTTTTCATAACCAGACGTCCACTCCAGGCCATTGCAGTACCATTTCTGGCTACTCTGGTAGGAAATACACAATCAAACATATCTATCCCATGCTTTACGCCCTCCACCAGGCAATCCGGAGTCCCTACGCCCATGAGATACCGGGGCTTATCCGTTGGCAGCTGCTTTACTGTATGGTCAAGGAGCTCATACATCAGCTCCTTCGGTTCACCAACACTCAGGCCACCTACAGCATATCCTGGAAAATCCATTTCCACCAGCTCATTGACACTGCGGGTACGAAGGTCTTTATACATTCCCCCTTGCACTATGCCAAACAAGCCCTGATTCTCACTGGTCATGGTGTCCTTACAGCGCTGCGCCCAGCGGGCTGTGCGGGCCGTAGAGGCTTTCGCATATTCATAATCCGCCGGATATGGAATACATTCATCAAAAGCCATAACAATATCCGAGCCCAAATCCATTTGAACCTTCATGGATACCTCCGGTGACAGAAACTTTTTGGACCCATCAATATGTGAACGAAAGGTTACGCCCTCTTCAGTAATTTTACGCAGCTCTCCCAGGCTGAATACCTGAAATCCCCCGCTGTCAGTGAGAATAGCTCCATCCCAATGCATAAATTTGTGTAAGCCACCGGCCTCCTTCACCAGGGATGAGCCTGGACGCAGAAACAGATGATACGTATTGCTAAGTATAATTCCTGCCCCAAGGTCCTTCAACTCGTCCGGTGATACCCCCTTCACTGATGCCTGAGTTCCCACCGGCATGAAAATCGGTGTTGGAAAGCTTCCATGGGGAGTATGTATAATACCTGCTCTGGCGCCTGTCGCCGGATCCTTTTTCACTAATTCATAGGTTATAGCAGGCAAATCATCGCCTCGCTTTCATATTATTTTCATACACTCTAACTGCATTATCATATCATAAAAAGACTGTTCTTTCAATATAATCAAAGAACAGCCTTATATGCGGAAGTTTGAGTATATGTGCATCAAAGTCTTATTTGTCCAACCAGCTCAGATACATGACTTAACCCATGCCTCTCAAGATACTCATCCAAGCCTTGTGCCACCTTTACCACAGCATCCGGATGAACAAAGCTTTCTGCCCCTATAGCAACTGCACTGGCACCGGCTAACAGAAACTCAACAGCATCATCAGCTGTTGCAATACCCCCCAGTCCAAGAACAGGTATTTTTACGGCCTGAGCTACCTGATACACCATCCTCACGGCAATGGGCTTTACCGCAGGACCGGAAAGGCCACCGGTGACATTTCCCAAAAGAGGTTTCCAGGTTTCTATGTCAATGACCATGCCGGTAAGAGTATTAATAAGGGCTACTGCATCAGCTCCGGCAGCTTCTACGGCCTTTGCCATAACAGTAATATCAGTAACATTTGGTGACAGCTTCACAATAACCGGCTTTTTGGTATGGGCTTTAACCTCTTTGGTAACAGCCGCAGCCGCCCTGGGATCAGTCCCGAAAACAATTCCGCCTTCTTTAACATTTGGACAGGAAATATTAACCTCAACGCCATCAACACCATCAACATCCAGCTTTTCAGCCATTAGTCCATAATCCTCAACTGTACTGCCGGAAAAATTAGCAATAAACGCCGTATTTGGGGCCTCCTGCCGGACCTTCGGCAGAATATCCCGCAAAAATACATCAATTCCGGGGTTTTCCAGACCGATACAGTTAAGCATCCCTGACGGGGTCTCAGCAATGCGAATCCCATCGTTGCCAGCCCGGGGTAAAGGAGTCAGTCCCTTTGATATAACCGCTCCTACTTTATTAAGGTCCAGAAAATCACTGTATTCAATGCCAAACCCGAAGGTACCAGAGGCTCCCATCACCGGAGTAGCCAGCTTTATTCCAGCAAAATCTGTTGCCAATCTATTCATGTTCATCAGCCAAATACCTCCACCCCATCAAATACCGGACCATCGGTGCATACCTTCCACCGTCTGCCACTCTTGCCTGCAAAGGTACAACCAAGGCAAACACCTATTCCACAGGCCATGCGTTTTTCAAGAGACACCTCACACTCTATTCCTTCCTTTGCAGCCAATTCCGCTATACCCTTCATCATAATGGTAGGTCCACATACCTTAATATGCTTAATGTCTGGATATTCCCGTAATATATCAGGTATGGCATCAATGGCAAAGCCCTTGCGGCCGTATGAGCCATCATCTGTGGTAAATACCAGCCTTTCAGAATATTTTTCGATAAAGCTGCTCCAAAACAGCTCCTTGTGATTGCGAACACCAAGCAATATCACTGGCTTATAATCAGGCATCATTTCTGTAAAATGACGGGCAGTATAAATTAGGGGAGCAATACCCACTCCACCGCCAATAAGCAGCGTCCTGCCATCATCCTTAAAGGAAAAGCCATTGCCCAAAGGACCTTCAACACTTATATCAGCACCTGTATTAAGCCGGGCCAATTCCTGGGTTCCTTTGCCTGCCCTTCGATAAATAAGCAGCAAGGAGTTACTTTCCTGATTTACATCAGCCACGCCGAAGGGCCGCCGTAAATAGGTGCTTCCCATTTCATTTTTTATCATAACAAACTGACCTGGCTGGGCTAAAGAGGCAATTTTAGGACAATCCAGCAGCAGAGAATTCACATCAGCCGATAATTCCTTATTAGAAATAATCCTGCCAATTTCCACAATTTTTCTTATTTCCTTCACTTTCATTCACCTCACCACAATATTAAACCATATCACCCTGCTTTTTACCCTAGGGCGTGTTGATTAATTCCATTCGCCCATCTTCACAGGTCTTGACTGTCCTTGCGTCGTTGACAAATCCTCGACATAGTACCACTATGACTGTGGTTTGTCGCCTAGCAATAGACAGCCAATCACTGCAAATATGGAC
>JAFVER010000192.1 GCA_017475925.1 Anaerovibrio sp.
CGTCCATATTTGCGGTGATTGGCTGTCTATTGCTAGGCGACAAACCGCAGTCATAGTGGTACTATGTCGAGGATTTGTCAACGACGCAAGGACAGTCAAGACCTGTGAAGATGGGCGAATGGAATTAATCAACACGCCCTAGGTGTATTATCTAAACTTAGTATACACAAATTGTGTACACACGCCCTTACATGAAATCTGAGTTCATACTGCGCCTATGGCTTGTATTTACTAAGATTTCATTGTATAAGCGGACATTAACCCCTTCTGTCACTTCGTGACATCTCCCCCAAGGGAGACAAGCTCATCTTTTCTTATAGGATATATGTCGGTAACTTCTTTCTACTTGCCTCCCCATGGGGGGAGGTGGTTGTAAAATGAGACTTATTCAGCGGAGACCTCAGACTCCGCTGAAGTTTAGTCGAATTAATCCTATGCGATACAGGTGCTTAGCTCCCCCCTAAAATGTGGGAGCATTAGCACCTGTCAACGTAGGGCCATGGCAACCGGTGGGGGGGTAGAGCGCAAGCATGCTGTGTTAGACATTCACCTGGCATAAATACGCACAATATTCATATAGAAAAAATAAGCATATCATCTAAGCTTAAAGGTTATCCTTACACGCTTGCGGAAGGATACCGCCTCGCCATATTCATTGTAGGCGGTAGTATAGCGATAGCCCCAGGCTGCTTCCAGAGCCGCCGCATCCATCTCATCATAGCCGGAGGAGCTTTCAATTTCTGCACTTTCAACACCGCCATCCGTGCCAACCGTAATCCGTACAGTTACCCTGCCATTGATATTTTTTTGACGAAGATTTTCCGGATAGGCTGGCTCAGGTGCCGCTATGAGCTGCGGTGGAATGGCTGGACGCTTGGTTTTTTCCTGGCTGCTAGCAGGGCCATCGCCTGAACCATTGCCTTCGCCACCATTACCAGTGCCGCCTCCATCACCTGCCCCAGCTCCCGCTCCACCCGTTCCAGAAAGGCTGCTGCCACTTCCATCACCAGTACCACCTATGGCAAATACAGCATTAGCTACGGGGGCAATCGGTGCATTATGCTCCTTTTTAAATACCTCCTGCTTCTCCGGCTCCTTGGTAAACTTTTCTTCAATAACCGGAAGCTTTTCCTTCTTTCGGTCAATTACTACATCATCAATGGAGGGAGTAGGTGGCGGCAGCTCGGCCGGTGCCGGGGCCGCTGCTCCAGCTGAGCCCGAGGAGCCCCCTGCATCCATATCATATATAGCAACCTCCAAAGGCCTTTCAGCTTTTGGCGCCACAATAACGAACAAGCCAGAAAGGGATATAATGGCAAAAACAATCAAATGGAATACCACCGAGCCCATCCATGCCTGGTATTCTCGTTTTTTATCTGACATCATATCATTGTCCCCCGGAGTCAGCCGCCAGACCAAATTTCGTAATCCCTGCTGCCTTGAATTTGTCCAATAACCCAATTACCATACCATAGTCCAGGGTCTGATCCGCCCGTACCACTATAGCGAACCGGGGATTTTTAGCATTCTCGGCCTTGGCTCTCAGCAACAATTCTTTTTCACTTATCAGCTTATCCTCCAGCCACAGTGAACCGTCACTTTTCATTGTAATCAAATAGGTGACACTCATCTGGGTTTCAGCGCTTTGAGCCTTCGGCATATTCACTGGAATGGTTTTCAGATTAACCATATACAAGGTACTGAGCATAAAGAAAACCAACAGGAAAAACATTATATCAATCATTGGAATAATCATTACTTCCGGCTTTTCAAAGCCGTGCCGGTCTCTAATCCGCATATTATTCACGCTCCTCCGTCATGCCTTCAGCCAAGGAGAAGCATTGCTCCATATCAGAAACAATACTGTCAATACGCTGAGTGAAGTAGGCATGAACACCCAAAGCAATTATAGCAGTGCAAAGTCCCATGGCTGTAGCAATAAGCGCCTCACCAACACCGCCGGTAATGGCTGTTGCCTGACCGGACTCCAGATTAAATACACTAAAGGCAGAAATCATTCCGCTGATGGTTCCCAGCAGTCCCAATAGAGGTGCCATTGTAACAATAACATTGAGATAATACAGCCGTTTACGAAATCTCGTTAAGGCTATACCAGATTGCACTTCAAAAAAAGTATGTACCGACACTGCCTCATGTCCGGTAAAGGTCATTCCCTTAGCCAAAAGGGATGGCAGAGCTCCTTTGGTACCCTTAGCCAGTAAAACAGCCTCCTCCGTCTCGCCTCTACTCATAAAATCAGCAAATTTCTGGGCAAAGCCTCTTCCGGCATCAGCTCCCCTGAAATACGTGAACCGTTCAATGGCTATTGCCACTACAAACATGGAGCACAGCAAAAGCACATACATTACTGCGCCGCCCTTGTGGAAAAAATCAATACCCGTCATTATTAAGTCCATATTTAACCTCCTAAAAATAAAAGAGCCCTTCTGCAAAAAAGCAGAAAGGCAAATCTTATCCCTTCGCAGATATTGCAGGTCAAACAAGTATAATATAGTATGAAAAAACCAATTATGCAATACCAGTAATCATATAGAAAATAACACAGAGAAACGGCACAAGAAACTTAAGCCCCATCAAAACTATAATGTCGCTGTAGGATTCCTTATGGCTTAATCCACAGATTGCCAGCAGGGTAACAAGGGCCCCTGCATGTGGCACCGGGTCAATACCAACGGAAGCAACTGCCACAATACGGTGAAGCACCTCAAGAGGAATACCGGCTGCTGTAGCCATCTGTGCCCACTGATCCCCCAGCATGGACAAGGCAATAGTCAAGCCAGAGGAAGCCGAGCCGGTTATACCACACATTACATTAGTTGTAAGGACTGCCGAAAATAGCGGTCCACCACCGAAATCAAGGTTTAGCAGAAGCTCCTTTACCACTGCAAAACCGCCCAGGCTTACCACAACACAACCAAAGGCATAGCCCGATGCCACGTTTAAAACCGCACTACAGGATGAAATTGCTGAATTGTTAATAGTCGGCAGCATCCCCTCCTGTAGCCTTAGATGGCGGCGGGCAATAACAGCAGCTACAATACTGCTGATAATAAGGGCAATGCTTATAGACCAACCAGCCGAAATCTTTGCCACAGAACTAGCTAACAGCGAAAGATGCATATTACCCAAGGATTCCAGCGAGGTAGCATCCCAATGAAATCCCCATTCCCAGTCAAAGGGATTGGATAAAATAACATTCAATACAATAACCATTAAAAGTGGTACGCAAGAAATCTTCCAATCCGGGTTAGGCAGCTTGTGACGTCGGCGACCAAATTCAATATGCCGACCATAACCCTCCCCCTGGGCCTTTAACCGGTTGGCCCGAAAGGAGAGCCAGCCCCAGCCCATGAGAAGAAAGATGGCTGACGCAAATAAGCCAATTCCAATACCTGACCATGTAGAAGTACCAAAATAAGAGGAAGGAATGATATTTTGAATCTGCGGCGTTCCTGGCAGGGCAACCATAGCAAAGGAAAAAATACCCATCCACAAGGCTGCAGGCAAAAGTCGCTTTGGAATATCTGCCTTTTTGAATACTACTGCCCCAAAGGGATACATAACAAAGGCAACGACAAACACACTTAAGCCACCATAGGTCAAGGCACCACAGCCTAACAACACAGCTAAAACAGCTCGCTTTTCACCTAATATATCAATGATTTTCCCTGCCACTGAGGCAGCCATTCCGCCCTTTTCCATAAGTCGGGCAAACACGGCACCAAACAAAAATATTGGATAATAATTCTTTACATATTCAGCGGCCTTCGTCATATAAAGCTCACTGAAAATTGGTAAAACCCCATGCTCACTTCCAAGGGCAGCTACAACCGCAAACAACGGAGCAACCAAAATTACCGAGGCTCCCCGATACGCCATGTACATGAGACCAATTAGAGCAATAAAAATTATTGCTGTGTCCATTACAAAATCTCCCCCTATTTCCAACCATTAAAGTTTAATGCAACTTCTATATTAAATCAGTCTCCAGAATAAATGTCAAGGCATTAATTAGCAGTAGGTAACAATAATAATAATCCATTGCAAAAGAAAGATAGCTTTCGGACAGCTCCACCTGCCCGAAAGCCAGCGTTGCACAAGGCAACAAATGAATGAAATGTATGAGCAATGCTTTTCCTGCGGCGCTGAAACCACAAGAAAAAACCTTCTGTCATGATCCAAAGACTGCAAGGTGACAGAAGGCTTTATATGCTGCAAAACGTCTACAGCAACAAAAAATCCCGACTAACCAAAGTCAGGATTTGTGCACAAACAATGCCAAAATCCCCTTCCCCATCACTCGCAGGTCAAACGGTGATTGTTAAACAGGCAGTTCTCCTGACTCCAGTTCATCGCCTCATCACGCCTTCCCAGAATTACCCAGTGACATAATTGTGATGCAGCTCCCTGATACAGTGGCGGGACCGTGCTGGCATTTAACCAGCTTATCTTGTTAGGCCTTACTATAAAGTAATAGGCACCTGTTCCAATCAATATTAAATTTAAAGAAGGTCTTCCCTTCACAAGGAGCATAATACCACTTATATTGGTAATTGTCAATGAAAATTATTTTCCTATCAGCGGCGGTCAACCCTGATATGCAGCTGATATTCAAGATAAAATCGCCCAACATCCTCCACTATCATGGCCACTATCTGCTCATCAGTAAGCTTACAGCTATAGGGCACAGCCACATCAAAGTATATTTCCTCCATGGCAGTAAAGCGAAAATCGTGGAAGGTTACTAAAGGATCAATAGCCGCCAAAATATGATATAGCTTGTTGCGTATCTCGTTTTGCAGTGGGTCATTCTCCACCATAGGGTCAATATGAATTGTCATTGTTACCTTAAACTCATCACTTATGGACTGCTCTAGTCGGTCAATGATATTATGGGCATCAAGCAAGGTCATGGAAGCTGGCACCTCCGCATGAAGGGAAATAAACACCCTTCCGGGACCGTAATTATGGACAATTACATCGTGAACACCAATAATTCCCTTTTCCTCCAATACCCGTCGGGTAATACTCCGGACAAAGGCCGGATCCGGCGCCTCCCCCAAAAGGGGCTGTAGCGTGTCTTTAGCTGCGCCCCAGCCACTATGAATAATAAACAAGGCCACAACTATGCCCGCCATACCATCAAAATCCATGCCCAGGGTTAAATTAATTATCAGGCACAGCACCACCACGAAGGTTGCCAAGCAATCACTAAGGCTGTCAG